>NZ_CADCWA010000065.1 GCF_902806285.1 uncultured Sphingomonas sp.
GGCTGGTCCGCCGCGGCGTCTCCGGGCCGCGCGACCTGTGGCTCTTCTGGCGCGAGGTGGAGCGCCGTGGCTTGGCCGGCACGGCGGACCGGCCGGCGCGAGGCACGCCGCCCGCGGCCGCCGACGCGGCGGTGGCGCGGGTCAGGTCTCTGCTGGCGAACGCTTCGCCTCCGACCAGGACCGACGGCCGCGGCGCCGCTTGATGCCGTCCTCCACGTCGTCGGGTCGCCTCGTTTCCCCGGCGGCTGCCGAACGGCCCGCGCGCACCGCAGGGGCTTCGAGGATTGCGCGTCGTCCAAGGGATCAGTCGGTGTGGGCCACGGCGCGAATCTCGATCAGCTGCTCAGGGAACGCCAGGCCGGTCACGCCGATGAGGGTGGCGGCCGGACGATGTTGCCCGACATATTCCTTGAACAGGATACCGAATGGCTCGAAGTGCTCTCGCGGGTTCGCCAAGTAGATGTCCATATGAGCGATGTTCGACTTTGTGACATCGAAGCCCGCAAGCACGCGATCGAGGTTCTCCAGCGTCTGCCGGGTCTGCGCCTCGAAGTCGCCCACGCCGACGAACGCGCCCTGCATGTCGTGGGAGAACTGCCCCGAGATGTAGATGGCGCCATTGACGCTGCGACCCTGGCTGGTGCCGTAGGCCTCTTCCCATGCGACGCCGTGATTGTAGGTGGTGACCTTCGCCATGCTCATGTCCCTTCTTGATCGTGATTCGCCGCCGCGTCAGCGACCGGAGTGAAGCGATGCTCACCTCGCGCCGTCCCCGGGCTCGAAGCCACTGGCGCCGCATCTCGCGGACACCTTGGGGCGCCGGCACGCAAACAGCCGCGCGAAGCCCGCCGCCTCGGCGTAATCCTGGTTCTGCCGAGGGCCGAGGCAGGTCTCATCGCCTGCAGTCGCGTCCCATCGCATTCGACGAGGCGCCGCTGCCTATAGCCGGGGGATTGACGAACGGACGTCCACACAGACGCGAAGAGATTTCTCGATACTCGGCCTATCCGAATCGCCGGAAGCCGCATGGGCCGCAGGCGTCCGGTGTGCGTTCCGCGGGAGGACCGGCATGTTGACCGCCACGGAAACGGTTCTGTGGCCGGGCACTTTCGCATCCGTCACGACGAGGACCGCAGGTCGCGCTGACCCTCCGCGCGGGTGTGGCACCATCGTTGGCCACTGCCGCGTCGAAACCGGTGGAGCTGCGTGATGCCACGCGCGAATCTGAACGAGATCCTCGTCTTCATGGCCGTGGTCGACGCGAAGAACTTCGTCGCCGGGGGACAGGCCATGAGCCTGACGGGGTCGGCGGTGAGCAAGGCCGTGATGCGCCTGGAAGACAGGCTCGGCACGCGCCTGCTGAACCGCAGCACAGGGACACTGAGCCTCACCGACGAAGGCCGGGTGTTTTACGACCGCGGTTCGCGGGTCCTCGCGGCTGTGGACGACGCGGAGGCAAGCCTGGGTAGCCAAGCCGGCACGCCGCTTGGGCTCCTGCGACTCACTGTCCCCGATGCCTTCGAGCGCCTCGCGGTTCTCCCGTTGCCGAGGAAGTATCTCGAGGTCTGGCCCGGTGTCCGAGCCGAGGTGAGCTTCACCGATCGCCAAGCCGACATCGTCGAGGAGGGCTTCGACCTGGCCGTCCGGATCGGCGGCACGAACCCGGATGCGCGGCTGGTTTCCCGGGCGGTCGTCAAGTACAAGGCCGTGCTTTGCGCGTCACCGGCCTACCTCGCCGAGCGCGGCGAACCGCCGGACGCCGACGCGCTCGCAGGCCGCGATTGCTTGGTCTTCAGCAGCCGCGCGCGAAAGCAGACTGACCGCTCCCACGACGATGAGTCCACGGCCTGAACTCCGAGACGCCCCGCGTGGTCCGGGTTGCTGGAAAAGGATCGAAGCGAGCTTCGCCTCCGCTGCCGCTGGATCCCCGAGCAGCAGGGGGAGCGAACCGGCTCGACAGGCTACGACACCGATGCCGCGAAGGGGAATGAGCGCACCCGCCAACCTGGTCGGGCATCGAGCGCCACTGCCGCACCGCCGCGTCACGCCCCTAGCAACTGCTCCAACCCAATGGGAAATCGACGGCACCGTACGCCCGTCGCGTGCCAAACCGCGTTCGCCACCGCCCCTGCCGTGCCCGTTATGGCGATCTCGCCCACCCCCTTGATCCCCAGCGGGTTCACGTGCGGGTCGTGCTCGTCCACCAGGATCGCCTCCAGCGACGGGATGTCGGCGTTCACCGGCAAGTGGTACTCCGCCAGGTCGGCGTTCATCACCCGCCCCGTCCGGCCGTCCGTCACCGCCTGTTCGTGCAGCGCGAACGACACGCCCCAGACCATCCCCCCGTGGTACTGGCTGCGCACCATCCGCGGGTTGACCACCCGGCCGGCGGCGAACGCGCCCACCAGCCGCGTGCAGCGGACCTGGCCGAACTCGGGATCGACCTTCACTTCCGCGAACACCGCCCCGTGCGCGTGCATGGCGAAGGCGGCATGGGCCGCAGGGTCTGCGGCGCCGGTGCCGCGCCCCTCGATCTCGCCCAGCCCGGCACGCGCCAGGATGTCGGCGTAGCCCTCGCTGCGCGCCTCGTCGTCGCGCCGGTGCAGCCGGCCGTCACGCGCGACCACGCCCGCGTTGCTGGCGCCGAACAGCGGCGAGCGGGGGTCCGCTGTCGCCAAGTCCGCCACTTTCGCGATCGCGTCGGCACCGGCCCGGTCGATGGCGACGCCCGCCGTCGCCGTGTGGGCGGAGCCGCCGGCGAGGCCCGCGTCCGGCAGGGCGGAGTGGCCGGACCGGAAGTCGATCCGGTGCAGCGGCAGCCCCAGCCCGTCCGCCGCGATCTGCGCCAGCGCGGTCCATGCGCCTTGGCCCATGTCGTGCGCGCCGGTCTCCACCACGCCCGTGCCGTCGGCCTTCAACACCGCGCGGGCGTGCCCGGCGAACATCAGCGCCGGGAAGATGGCCGTGCCCATCCCCCAGCCGACCAGCAGCCCGGCCTCGTCGCGCATCCGCCGCGGCGCCTGTGGACGGCGCGACCAGCCGAAGCGCTCGGCGCCCTGGGCGTAGCACTCGCGCAGCGCCTTGGAGGAGAACGGCCTGCCGGACGACGGCTCCACCTCGGCGTAGTTCTTCAGGCGGAACGCGAGCGGGTCCATGCCGCAGGCCTCGGCCATTTCGTCCACCGCGCTCTCCAGCGCGATGCTGCCGGGGGCCTCGCCGGGCGCGCGCATGAACATGGGCGTGCCGGTGTCGAGCCGGACGGCGTCGTGGCCCGTGAGGAGCGCCGGGGTGGCGTACAGCGCGTGCGCCACGTCGGCCGCCGGCTCGATGAAGTCGTCGAACGTGCTGGTGGCGGTGCGGGCCTGGTTGGCGATGGCGGTGAAGGCGCCGCCGGCATCCGTGCCCATGCGGATGGTCTGCCGCGTGGGGGCGCGGTGGCCGACCGGGCCGTACATCTGCTCGCGGCGCAGCACCAGCTTGACCGGGCGGCCGACCAAGCGGGCGGCCAGGATGCCCAGCACCTGCGGCCCGTTCAACAGCCCTTTGGAGCCGAACCCGCCGCCCAGGAACGGGCTGCGGATCGTGATGCCTGCCGGCGGGATGCCGAACAACCCGGCGATCCGCGCCTGGGTCAGCGCCATGCCCTGGCTGGGCGTGTCGATGGACAGGGTGTCGCCGTCCCACGCCGCCACGATCGCGTGCGGCTCCATCGCGTTGTGGTATTGCGCGGGCGTCTCGTAGGTCGCCTCCAACCGGTGCGACGCCGCGCGCAGGCCGCTTTCCACATCCCCGTGCCGCGCGGACGCCGGGTTGCCGGCGCCCACGACCTTCGGCGTGAAGGGTTCGGCCCCGTCCAGGCCGACGCGCGCCGGCTCCGCTTC
>NZ_CADCWA010000066.1 GCF_902806285.1 uncultured Sphingomonas sp.
GCATAGTCGGCAAGGCAACGGTCAAGGCCGAGCGGGGCTCCTCCGAAGGCTTCGCGTTGCAGACGGGCGAGCCCGCGATCTCCCCGGACATCGACGCCGAGGAGAGGTTCACCTATCCCGGCTTCATCAAGGACGCCGGGGTCAGGGCGTTGGTGAACGTCGTCATCATCGGGGCGGAAGGCAAACCGCCCTACGGCATCTTGCAGGTGGACAGCCGCCGCCCACGGCGGTTCACCGAGCGGGACACCAAGTTCCTGCGGGGCTACGCCAATCTGCTCGCCGCCTCGGTCGATCGCCTCCGCGTCGCGGAGACGCTGCGTCGATCGAACGAGACGCTGGAACAACGCGTCGCGGAGCGCACGCGCGCCTTGGAGGCGGAGCAGAAGGAGCGCGCAACGGCGGAGGAGAAGCTGCGGCAATCGCAGAAGATGGAGGCGGTGGGCAGCTTACGGGCGGGCTCGCGCACGACTTCAACAACCTCCTCACCGGCGTCACCGGCAGCTTGGCGTTCATCGAGAAACGGTGGGCGCAGGGGCGGCACAACGATGTCGAACGCTACATCACGGCCGCCCAGGGCGCCGCCACCCGAGCTGCGTCGCTGACGCACCGGCTCCTGGCCTTCTCGCGCCGGCAGACGCTCGACCCGAAGCCCTCCAACCTCAGCGGCTTGGTCTTGGGGATGGAGGAGATGATCCGCCGCACGGTCGGCCCGCCGGTCGAGATCGAGGTGGTCGGCACCGAGGGGTTGTGGACCGCCCTGGTCGACCGGAACCAACTCGAAAACGCGCTGGCGCTCCGCCGCGCGCTTGAGGACAACGGGGCGAGCGACGCGGCGCCGTCAGCGCCCTGCCGCGAGGCCTCGATGCGCCGCCCGCACAGGGGAAGTGCTGGCCCCGGCGCTGCGCCTCCGTCCCTCGCCGCCCGCGACCGTACCGCTCGCAACGGAAGCGGCTCCTGCGGACGCACCCGCGTCAGCGGCTGCCGAAGCCCGTGCGTCGTCCGATCGGCCCAGGACTCCCCACCGCACCGGGGATGGGTACTCGCATCAGGGAGGAGGACCGACCCCGTGCGAGGCGGGATCACCATCGGCGCAAGTGGCCCCAAACGCGCCTGCGTCCGCGACGACGCGGAAACGCGGTCCCATCACCATGCAGGCGCCGGGTGGCGCATGCATGAGGACGAAGACCTGGATGCCTGCGAGGCGCTGGTCGTGTTCAGCGACTTGCTCGGCGCGTCTGACCTCTACTCGCCGCGGCGCGCGGGCGCCGCCTCCTCAGGCCAGCCGGAGGTTCGCCGCCGCTTGCTTGTCGCGCTCCGTGGCGACCGCCTCGCGGGTGGCCCTCTGCCCCCTCGTCGGGGCCGTTCAGCCCCGCCCCGTGATCGGGCGCGCCGCGGCCCCGCGGCGCCGGACCTCCTGCGCGCCCCCGGCACGGCGCTCCCCGGCGATCTCGCGTTCGGAGGCGGCATCGGCCGCCGCCGCCTCGTGCACCGTCTCCCGCTTGCCAAGCGTCGCGCCCCGCCCGCGGGCTTCGATCAGCCGCGCCAGCGTGCCCTGGGTTTTGGAAAAGCCGCCGCCGTCGCGCATCGCCATGAAGGGTTTGCCGTCGATCCGGATAGGGCCGGATGCGGCTCCGCGATCCTCAACCGATCACTTCGTCGGCACGAGACAGCAGCGACTGGGGAAGGGCAACTCGCATCGCCTGCGCCGTCCCGCGGTTGACGAAAAGCTCGGCTCGCCCGTGCTCGACCGGCAGGTCGCTCGGCTTGGCGCCCTTGAGGATCTTGTCCACCATGGCGGGAAGGGGACCGCCCAGGATCGACGCCTGATTCGGGCCGAGCGCCAGCAGGCCACCGGCGGCGACCCATTCGCGGTAGAGGTACACGCCGGGCAGGCCGCTACGCAGGGCCGATTGGACGATGTTGTCGCGCTGCCCGAAGATGACGGAATCCGGGAACGCGATGAGCGCCTCGACCCGGTCGCGCGCCATCTCGGCGAAGATCGGCGCGGTGTCGTTCGGGTCGCGCAGGTCGTAGATGTGGAGCGTCGCCTCCGCCGTCCGCGCCCAGGCGCGGCACTTCTCCAGGTACGCTCGGGTCCCGTAGTTGCCCGAGTTGCCGATGACGCCGACCCGCGTGAGGCTCGGGTTGGCTTCCTTCAGGAGGGCCAACCGGCTGGTGGTCGACTCGATCAGTTCCTCGGCGACCCCGGTGACATTCCCTTCGCTGCGCGCGAGCGGGAAGTTGGTGCCGATGCCGGTGAAGACGATCGGGATGGTCGTCGTGGCGTCCCTGGCGGTCTGGATCGCGTACGGGCCTATGGGCACGATGACGTCGACGCGGCGCTCCGCGAGTTCCGCGGCGAACGCGGGCAGCCGGTCGTTTCGGCCTTCGCCGTCCCGCATCTCGATGACGAGGTTCGCGCCCTCGGTGTAGCCGAGTTCCTTGAGCCGGGCTTTGAAAGCGCTGATCCCGTCCGCCCTCTGCCGGAACGACGTCGACAGCATGCCGATGCGGGTCACATGCCCCGCGTGCTGAGCCAGGGCGGGGGACACGGCCGTGGGCGCCGAGGCGCCTACAAGAGCCAAACCTATGAAGCCGCGACGGCGCATTGATTCCTCCGGACGGTGCTCTTTGGTTGGTGGCGGACGCGCCATGCTCTCGGTTGCGGCGGCGCGCCGTCAACGGACCCTCTCGGCACCGTAGACCCGCCCGAGCGTGCCTTGTCGGGATCTCCGCGGCGAAGCGCCAAGCTTCCACCGCGGCGGGCCGCCCCCCACCACCGCACCGTGCGATCCAGCATGGGTGTTAGCGCCGGGGCAACCGCCATGGGTGCGCTTCCGCCCCCGACTGCCGAGCCCCATCCGGGGGCGCTGTCCGAAGCATGTCCAAGTCGGGCTACAAGCCGCTGACCGCACCCTCGACGGCTGGGCGCTTTGCGCCGAAGAACGTGCCTGCACGACCTTGGACCGCAGCAGTGAGGCCGCCAGCCGCTGGCATGCTTCTGGGGATCGCCGGTCGCGGTCGGCTCCGCGACCGCGGAAGATAAATACGTCGGACCAACCAAGGAGAAGTCCGACATGACCATCGACGACATCTACCAGGACCTACGCGGTCGCGGGCTGGTGGCCTCGCTGCGCCGCTTCTCGCGGGACTACCTCGGCCGCGCTGAAAACTACGCCGCCGACCGCGGGCTCGACCGCTGCGCCCCGGCGGCGCTGGTGCACCTGCACCGGCGGCTCGGGGCCGAGAAGCAGGCCGACCTCCAGGCGCGCGTCCTGGAGCGGCTGCTCCGGCACGGCAGCGCCAACTCCGTGCCTGACCCCACGCAGGGCGCCTCCCCGGCCTCGCTTGTGGGAGAGCGGGCATGAGGTACCGGGAGTTCGCAGCGCCGCGCGGCTGCCCGCGAGCGCCGACGATGCGCGCGATCATGGAAGAGGTCGGCACCGCCCACGCCGAGCGGATCCGCCCAGAGGTCGGCTGGCACAGCCCCGCCGAGCGCGCCGCCTTCCGCTTCGAGGTCGAGTGCCACGGCCTGACCGTGCACGACCTGGGCGAGGCGTTCGCGGGCGGGTTCCACGGCCGCAAGCGCTGGTGCCGCGAGCGCTGCGCCGAGGCGTTCTCCGTCGAGCCGATCCGCCCGGAAAGCGGGGGACGCGACACCGGCCGCCGCTTCCTGTTCTCCGACGCGGCGGACGCGGCGGCGTTCCGTCGGCGCTGGCCCTGAGCAGCGGCAGCAGCAGAGCCTCATCGCCGGGCCGCCTTGACGCGGCGGCCCGGATCGCTGGCTCGTCGGGATGTCTTGCCGGGCGCATGCGGCCACATGGCGGCGGGCCAAGCCCGCCGAGTGCCGCT
>NZ_CADCWA010000067.1 GCF_902806285.1 uncultured Sphingomonas sp.
CGGAGTTCGACACCACCGTCACCTTCTGCTTCACGCCCGAGCATCTGGGCATCGCGCCGCACCACACCAGCCCACCCAAGGACCCGCAGCAGTTCGCCGATTTTTGCGCGCAGATGATCGAGCGCTATGCGCCGGCCAGGGCCACTGCGGCCCGCGTGGCCGCTGAATAAGGACGAGGACCATGGACCCGACCATCAACATCGCCGTCGTTGGGGTCGGCAATTGTGCGTCCAGCCTAGTGCAGGGCATCGCCCATTATCAGAATGGCGGGGCCAACGAGCAGATCGGCCTGATGCACTGGGACCTCGGCGGCTACCGGCCCAAGGATCTCAAGGTCGTCGCGGCGTGGGACGTGGATGCGCGCAAGGTCGGGCGCGATGTCAGCGAAGCCATCTTCTCCAAGCCAAACAACACGGCCGTGTTCTGCGACCATGTGCCGCCGACCGGCGCAAGCGTGTTGATGGGCCGCAGGCTCGACGGTGTGGCCGCGCACATGGCCGATTACCCCGCGGAGCGCAGCTTCGTTGTCGCGGACGAGGCGGAGCCCGACCAGGCCGAGGTGGTGCGGGTGCTCCGCGTGACGCGCGCCCACGTGCTGATGAACTACCTGCCGGTCGGCAGCCAAGAAGCGACCGAATTCTATGCCGCGTGCGCGCTTGAGGCCGGCGTCGCCTTCGTCAACTGCATCCCCGTGTTCATCGCCAGCGACCCCGTCTGGGCCCAGCGGTTCGCCGACCGCGGCGTGCCGGTGATGGGCGACGACATCAAGGCGCAGCTCGGCGCGACGATCGTGCACCGGGTGCTGACCGACCTGTTCGCCAAGCGCGGCGTGCGGCTGGACCGGACTTACCAGCTCAACACGGGTGGCAACACCGACTTCCTCAACATGCTCGAGCGCTCGCGCCTCAAGCAGAAGAAGGAATCGAAAACCGAGGCCGTGCAGTCGGTCGCCGAACGCCGGCTGGACGACGAGAACATACACGTCGGCCCTTCCGACTATGTCGCCTGGCAGAACGACAACAAGCTGTGCTTCCTGCGCATGGAAGGGCGCATGTTCGGCGGCGTGCCGATGAACCTGGAGCTGCGGCTGTCGGTCGAGGACTCGCCCAACAGTGCCGGCGTGGCGATCGACATGATCCGCTGCGCCAAGATCGCGCTCGACCGCGGGCTCGGCGGGCCGGTGATCGGGCCGGCCGCTTACTTCTGCAAGCATCCGCCGGAGCAGATGACCGACGATGAAGCGCTTCACGCCACCGAGGCGTTCATCCGCGGTGAGCAGCAAACCCACTAACTTCACCCCTACCGTTGCGCCCTCGTCCGGGCTGGCGACGGCGCTGGAACGGAATATCGAGGCGCTGGCCGAGCGGCGGCGGGAAGAGACCGCGAGCGCGTCTTTTCAGGACAAGCTGGCCGACGCGATCAGGCGCTTTGCAGGATCGATGGCCTTTGTCGCGATCCACGCCATTCTGGTCATCATGTGGGTGCTGGTGAACAGCGGCCTGACGGCGTTGCGGCCCTTCGATCCGACCTTCGTCATCCTGGCGACGGTCGCATCGGTGGAAGCGATCTTCCTTTCCACCTTCATCCTCATCAGCCAGAACCGGGCATCTGTAGCCGCCGACCGCCGCGCCGACCTCGACCTGCAGATCAGCCTCCTGTCCGAGCATGAGGTCACCAGGCTGATCGTGCTCGTCGCGCGCATCGCCGACAAGCTGGGGATCGAAGAAGCCAGCAACCCTGAGCTGGACGAGCTCAAGCGCAACGTCGCGCCCGAAGCGGTGCTCGAGCGGATCGAAGAAAGGGAAGAACCCGGAAAGTAGAAGGCTGTTGCGGGCCACGCGCTTGCCGCTAAGGTGAGCGGGTGCCGGGTCTCGAACTTCGCAACATTCGCAAGGCTTTCAAGGGAACCGAAGTCCTCGCCGGGGTGGAGCTGGCGGTGGCACCGCGGGAGTTCATCGCTTTTCTCGGGCCGTCCGGATCCGGCAAGTCCACTCTGTTGCGGATCGTGGCGGGCCTCGAAACAGCGGACGAGGGCGAAGTCGTCCTGGACGATCGCCGCATCGACACGCTTCCGCCCGGCGACCGCGGCGTGGCAATGGTGTTCCAGCACTACGCCCTCTACCCGCACATGACGGTGCGCGAGAACATGGCGTTCGGTCTGAAGAACGCCCGCGTGCCGCGCGGTGAGATCGACGCGCTGGTCAGCGATGCCGCCAAGGTGCTGGAGATCGAGGAGCTGCTCGACCGCAAGCCGGGGCAGATGTCGGGCGGTCAGCGGCAGCGGGTGGCGATCGGGCGCGCGATCGTGAAAAAGCCACGGTTGTTTCTGCTCGATGAGCCGCTGTCCAACCTCGATGCGGCGTTGCGACTTCGCACCCGGGTCGAGCTCGCGCAGCTGCGGCAGCGGGTCGATGCCGGCGTGATCATGGTCACCCACGACCAGGCGGAGGCGATGACCCTGGCGGACCGCATCGTCGTGTTCAACGACCGCCGCATCCAGCAGGTCGCGCCGCCGATGGAGATTTACTCGCGGCCGGCGAACAGCTTCGTGGCGCGCTTCGTCGGCTCGCCCGCGATGACCATCCTCCCCGCCCGGCTCGACGGTGGCGGCGACTTCGCCAGGGTGGTGCTGGGCAACGACGCCCGGGTGGACACCCGGGTACCACGGAACGGCCTGCCACAGGGCGAGACCGTCGAGATCGGCATGCGGCCGGAAAGCGTGCGCGTGTGCGGCCTTGGCGAAGGCACCACGGACGCGGAGGTGCAGCTGGTCGAGCGGCTGGGCGAGCGCTCGCTGGTCTATGCCCGGCTGCGGGACGGGGCGGCCATCACCGCGGAGGACGAAGGCACCACGTCCGCCAAGGTCGGCGACCAGGTCGGCCTGCGGATCGACGGAGCCGCGGCGCACCTGTTCGGACCGGACGGCACCGGCTATCACCGGCAGGCCGCATGACTCGGGCGGAGCGGCGCTGGGACGGGCTGCTGTTCGTCGCGCCGTTTCTGCTGCTCTACCTGCTTATTCTCATCTACCCGCTGCTCAGGGGTGTGTGGCTGAGCCTGCACAGCGTCGACCTGTTCGGCGACGGACGGTTCGTGGGCCTGGCGAACTATGCCCGCCTGGCCGCGGATCCGGTGTTCGGCCAGTCGCTCGTCAATACTTTCCTGATCACGCTGATGATCGTGCCCGTGCTGACGGTGATCGCGCTGGCGCTCGCCCTGGCGCTCAATCGCGCGACCCGCAGCGCGGCCATCCTGCGGGGCGTGTTCTTCTCCTCGGCCGTGCTGTCGGTGACCATCGTCACCCTGATCTGGCGGTTCGTGCTGGCGCCGGACGCGGGCCTGCTGGGCGAGCTGTGGACGGCCTTCGGTTGGGAGCCGCTGCCGTTCCTGAGCGCGCCGAACCTGGTGCTCCCGGCGCTGGCGATTACAACCATCTGGTGGTCGCTGGGCTTCCCCATGCTGCTGTTTCTGGCCGGGCTGCAGCAGATCCCGCAGGACATGTACGAGGCCGCGGCGCTCGACCGGGCAAGCAAGTGGACGACCTTTCGCCGGGTCACCCTGCCGAGCCTCCGCCGCACCACCATCCTCGTCATCATGCTGCAGACCGCCGCGCAGCTGCAGATCTTCGGCCAGTCGCAGCTGCTGACCGCCGGCGGGCCGAGCGGCGCTTCCAGGACGGCCGTGCTGTTCCTGTTCGAGACCGCCTTCGGCCGGTGGGAGCTCGGCTATGCCAGCGCGGCGGCTGAGATCCTGTTCCTGATCATCCTGGCGGTGACGCTCACCCAATATTGGCTGACGGGACGCGCCCGGGAAGGCGAGGATGGCCGCTAGCGTAGCCCGCGACCGCCTGCCGCCGCTGGTCTGGGCCGCGGTGCTGATCGGCGCCGCGATCATGGTCGCGCCGCTGATCTGGACCCTGCTGCTCAGCCTGAAGAGCAACACGGAGCTGGTCGGCAACAGCGGCGCGGCGCTGCAGCCCCCCTACACGCTGGGGAACTACGTCGCGATCTTTGGCAGCAGTTCGACCACGCGCTGGCTGCTCAACAGTGCGGTTGTGTCGCTCGGCACTACGGCGGGCGTGCTGATCCTGGCGAGCCTCGCCGGCTACGGTTTCGCCCGGCTCGACTTCCCGTTCCGCCGCAGCCTGTTCGTGCTGGTGCTACTCGGCCTCGCCATCCCCAGCCAAGCGGTGATCCTGCACCAGCACCAGCTGTTCGCCGACCTCGGTCTCCACAACAGCTACCCCGGCCTGATTCTGCCCGGGCTGATCGGACCGTTCGGCGTGTTCTTCATGACCCAATATATGCGGGCGATCCCCAAGGAGCTCGACGAAGCGGCGATGCTGGACGGCGCGTCGCGCTTCACCATCTTCTGGCGCGTGATCCTGCCGCTCACGGTACCAGCGCAATCGACCCTGGCGGTGTTCACCTTCCTCGGTTCGTGGAACGACTATTGGTGGCCGCTGATCTCCGCCACGCGCAGCGACATGTACACGCTGACCGTCGGGCTGGCTGCCAGCCAGATGAACTATGCGCAGACCAGCGGCCTCGGGTTCCTGATGGCGCAGGCGGTGTTCGCCTCCATCCCGATCTTCATGGTGTACATCATCTTCCAGAAGCAGATCGTCCGCGCGATGGCGGGGGCGGCGCTGAAATGATGCGGCTGCTCCTGGCGGTTCTCGCAGCGCTGGCGCTCGGCAGCTGCGCGCAGGCCGACGACAAGACCCACATCTACCTGCAGCGCTTCTTCGGAGAATGCGGCGCTGAGTACGGCGGCCGCACGGACGTATCCAAGGCCGAAGGCGAGTGCGGGATCGTCACCACGTTGGTGAACAAGTTCAATGCGGAGAACCCGGACGTCCAGGTCGACGTCAACGTCATTGCCTGGCCCGGCTACCCACAGCTGACCGCGCAGATGGCGGCGCGCGATCCGCCCGACCTCGTCACCATGCACAGCGGCGTCATGTCCGACTATGCCGCCAAGGGGCTGCTGGAGCCGGTCGAGCCGTACTTGCAACGCGCCGGCATCAACGCCGCCGACTTCACCCCGGCCAGCCGCGACGCCGTCGCGATCAAGGGCCGCGCCTACGGTCTACCGTGGGACACGCACGGCGGACTGTACCACGTCAACACGGGGCTGTTCCGCGAGGCCGGGCTGATGCGCGGCGGCGAGCCGATCCTGC
This sequence comes from uncultured Sphingomonas sp., assembly GCF_902806285.1. Lineage (GTDB taxonomy): Bacteria > Pseudomonadota > Alphaproteobacteria > Sphingomonadales > Sphingomonadaceae > Sphingomicrobium. Next base: position 5,183 of record NZ_CADCWA010000067.1, read on the forward strand.
CGACCTCGCCCGAGGAGTTCTTCGCCCACGCGCGCCAGTTCCGCGAACGGACGGGCAAGCCCTACCTGATCCAGAGCCTGGTCGGCGATCCGGCCGGCGCGGCGCGCAGCCTCTACACCTACATGATGGCGCAAGGCGCGCCGATCTTCCCGGAGCCGGACCGTTTGCGGGTGAACACGCCGGAAGGGCGGCGCGTCGCGGACTTCTTCCGCCGGCTGACCGCGGAGGGGCTGGGCACCAGCAACATGGATACGCCCGCCGCCATCGCCGCCTTCATGAACGGGGAGGGCGGCATCTATCCCACCGGCACCTGGATGATCGGCCAGTTCCAGGAGGAAAGCGAGACGCCGGGCCGGCCGCTTTACCGAAGCTACGCCGTTTACCCTTTTCCGCACCTGTGGGGCGAGCACGTGGCATCGGTCGGCGGCCATGCCTGGGTGGTCCCCGCCCGCGAGCGGACGGACAAGCAGCGCCAAGCGATCGCCCGCTTCTTCCGCTTCATGGCGGCACACAACTATGACTGGGCGCGCACGGGACACCTGCCGGCCTTCGCGGCGGTGGTCGCAAGCCCCCGGTTCCGGGCGCTGCCGCAGCGGGACAATATTGCGCCCCTGGGAACGATCGGGCGCTCGCTGCCGGGTACGGTGCAGCGGCAATCGGCGGTGGAGGGGATCGTCGGCGAGGAGATGTCCGCGGCGATCACCGGGCAGAAATCCTCGACGCGGGCCCTGGCCGACGCGGACCGGCGGGTGAACGAGTTCCTGGCCGAGCTGCAGTAGTTCGCTTGAGTAACTCCGGAGCAACAGCCCGGGGGTAAAAGGTTTCATTTTCTTGACTTACCCTTGTGCGCCGCCGTGCCGCGGGCGTAGCTGGCCCATCGGGCGTGCGGGCGTCCCCGCCGCCTCCTCCATAGGGGTTCCTCATGCGGCTGAAATCCATCGTCCTCTGCTCGGCATCGGCAGGGGCAGTCATTCTCAGCGTCACGCCCGCGGCCGCCCAGACGACCGATCCGGCGACCCAGATGACCGGTCCCGAAGCCCCGACCGCCCAAACTGCGGAAGGACAGACGACGCCTGGGCAGATCGAGGAAGCGCCGGCTACCGGCGAGGCAGCCCAGACCGCCCCGGGTCAGGACCAGGCGGACGGCGGCGAGACCATCGTGGTGACCGGCATCCGCCGCTCGCTGCAGTCGGCCCAGAACATCCGCCGCAATTCCGAGCAGATCGTCGATGCGGTGGTGGCGGAGGACATCGGCAAGCTGCCCGACCTCAACACCGCGCAGACCGCCGCGCGCATCCCGGGCGTGCAGGTCTACCGGCAGGGCGGCGAAGCGCAGAACGTGCTGGTCCGCGGCCTGCCGAACTTTACGACCACCTACAACGGCCGTGAAATCTTTACGGCCGAGACCCGCGTGGTCGCGCTGCAGGACTTCCCGTCCTCCAACATCGCGGCCTTGGAAGTGTTCAAGACTTCGACCGCCGAACTGGTCGAGCCGGGCCTCGCCGGGCTGATCAACGTTCGCTCGCGCCGCCCGTTCGACTTCCGCGACCAGCAGATCGCCGGGTCCGTGTGGGGCCTGTACACGCGTCAGGGCAAGGGCTTTAAGCCCAACTTCAACCTGCTCGCCACCAAGCGCTGGGACATTGGGGACGGAGGTGAGATCGGTGCGCTGATCAACGTGTCGCGCACCGACATCCGCTATCTCGACGCGGAAATCTCGAACACCGACTTCCTGCAAACATTCGACTTGGTCGGTGGTCGTCTTGTGGGTGATGACACTGAGCCGGGGACCGACGCTCGTTTCCCTGACGTCCAGCGGCTCTTCTACCGCTCCGGCCGTCGCACGCGACCGTCGGTCAATGCTGCAGTGCAGTTCAAGCCAACGGCGGATCTTGAGTTCTACGGCGAAGCGCTGTGGCAAGGCTTTCGTGACAGGATCTCCGATCGTCGCCTGGACGCCCGCTTGTTCCTCAACTCGGCCGTAACCGACCTCGAATTCCGCGAGAGCTCAAACCTGCTTGAAGGCGGGACCTTCAACTTGGCTCCGGAGGGATTGTTCACCTTCCAGGGGGCGACGTTCAACAAGACGGATACTTACCAGTTCGCTGGCGGGACGCGGATCACGCGCGACCAATGGAAATTCAACCTAGACATCGCGCGGACTAAGTCGACGTTCAAGGGATCGACCGAGTCGGTCGATCGCCTCTTTACCGCACCATCGACGGTCGAGTTCGACACCAAGCGGCCGGAGTTCACGATCAGCGACATCGACCTGAATGATCCATCGCTGTCGCGCTTCGACGGTTTGTTCGAAGAGGACCAGAAGTCCACGGGTGACGACTGGCAGGTCCGCGCCGACGTCCAATACGACTTCGACGGCAGTCCATTGCTCCAGAACGTGCAATTCGGTGCGCGCTATTCGAACCGTGACGCAGAGCGCCGTCGCGGCGGAGGGTTCAGGAATGCTCCTCCGGGCACCAACGCGACTGCACTTCCGTTCGATTTCGACGTTTTCGACGGTGTGAACTTCGGCGGCACGACCGAGTTCGCCACGCCCACTTACGACAGCATCCGAGAGAATATCGTCGCCATTCGGCGTGTCGTCGGCCTGCCGGACGAAGGCTTTGAGCCCGATCTCCTCTACACGGCCGACGAGAAGAACCTGTCGGGCTATGGCCAGCTCAATCTTGGAGATGGGGACAACATCGACGGCACGATCGGCGTCCGGGTGAGCCGCGTGAAGACCCGAGTCGCGGGTCCGCAGCCGACCGGGATCGAGGAGATCGACCAAGGCAGCAAACGGACGGTTGTGCTCCCCAACGCGAGTGTTCGCGCGCGGCCCCGCGAGTTCCTGCAACTGCGCGCCGCCGTCTCGAAAACACGAACCTTGCCCAACTTTGCTGACCTCAATCCGGCGCTGACCCTCGGTCCTCCGCCGCCCGGCGGTGGACCTGGGACGCCCAATGAGCCACGGACGGCTAGCGGCGGGAACCCCTTCCTGCGGCCGTTCACGTCCTGGAATTTCGACGCCGCGGCGGAGTTCTATTTCGGCCGCACTGCGTTCGCCTCGATCACGCCGTTTCACCGGCGCATTCGTGGCTTCATCCAGCAGCAGACGTTCGACATCACGGATCCGGAGCTGGGTGTCATTCGCATCACTGGCCCGGTGAACACCGGCAAGGGCCGCATCACGGGTGTTGAGTTGCAGGGCCAAGCCTTCGCCGATTTTGAGTCATTGCCCGACTGGGCTCGCGGGTTCGGGCTGCAGGCGAACCTGACCTACATCGATGCCAAGACGCAGCAGGATTCGTCCAACGACCCCGGCCTGCAACTGACCTATCAGCCGATCACCGATCAGCTGAACGGCGTTTCCAAGTGGAACTACAACCTGGTCGGCATCTACGAGCGCTACGGGTTTGCGGCGCGCCTGACCTACAACGGCCGGTCGAGCTTCCGCGCGACTCAGCAGCTCCGCGGAGACGACATCTACCGCGAGCGCGCCCATCCGGCTGGGAGGCTCGACCTGTCGCTGAACTATGACGTCAACGATGACTTCACACTGTTCGGCGACTGGACCAACATCACTCGCAAGACCTTCCGGCAGGACTTTACCTCAGCCCGCGGCGGCGCCCCGGAAGCAGAGTACATCCGTTATCGGCGTTACGACGAGAGCACCTTGTCGGTCGGCCTGCGCTTCCGGTTCGGCAGCTAAGGCATGAGCGGGCGGTCCTCCTCAGGGCCGCCTGCAACTTTCGGCGGCGTCCTCAGCCGCGCTCGCCAGCCTTCGTTTCTTCCGGCCGCAAGCTGGGCGCGAGTACGGGGCGCCCGTTTTCCCAGCCGAACGGGGCAACGTAGAGCTGGCGGCCCCTGTCCGCCGAGCGGCAGCCTTTGGTCGCGGCCCAGGCATGGAAGCTGATAAAGGTGCCGCCGTTCGCCTGGAAGATATGCTGGTGCCCCGGCCCGCTGAGGCAGCCGGCGTCCTTGCGATTGTAGCTCTGCAGGATCGGGTTCGCCTTGGCCTCGGTGCAGGGTCCGAGCGGCCCCGAGCACATCGCGTAGCCCATGGCATAGGGTGACAGCCGCTCCGGGCCGTTCCAGCCGAAATAGCCGCCCGAGTAGAACATCGCGAGGCCGTCCGGCGTGCGCACCATGGTCGGCGCCTCCACCACCTTGTTCTCCCAGGCCTCGTCGTCGTCGATGCCGAGGTCGCTCGGGGCGCCCGCCATCGACAGGCCATCGGTGGCAAGCTCCGCCCCGAACAGCCGGCTGCGCTTGCCGATCCGGTTCCCGTCCGCCTTCCAGTAGAGGTAGAGCTTGCCGTCGCGGTCGCGGAACGGGTTGGCGTCGATCGATCCGCCGAGCTCGAACTGGCAGATCAGCGGCTGGGCGGAGGTGTCGACGAACGGACCCCTGGGGTCAGCCGAAACCGCGGCCCCCAGGCATTGCTTGTCCTGCCGGCGGTGGTTGGCGGTGTAGTAGAGGATGTAGCGCCCGCCGACCTTCATCACCTCGGGCGCCCAGGTGAAACCCTCCTTCACCCAGGGGGCGAGCTTGGGCATGGCGTCGCGCTTGCCGCCGCGCGCATCGCGCACCCAGCGCCAGTTCACCAGGTCGCGGCTGCGGGCCATCGGCACGTTCTGCACATCGTTGGTCGAGTAGGCGAGGAACTCACCGGTCGGCAGCGGCAGGACGAAGGGGTCGGGGAAGTTCTCGGCGAAGGCGGGCACGAACAACGGCGCTTGCGCGGACGGGGCCGCGGCCGTCACCAACAGGGCGGCTGCAGCACAACGCAACCGGCTACGCATCCTGCCTTCTCCTGCCGCTTTAACTCACACCGGTCGCAGCTTCACGCCTTCGCCCGAAAAGTCGAGCCCCACCGTAAGCAGGGCGCGAAAAGCGTTGTAGCCGCACTGGCCGGGGAAGAAGGCGTGGAAGAACAGCTGGGGCCGGCCGTCGGCGCCCGGTGCGACCGAGGCATGGCCTGGCGCCCACCAGTCGCTGGCCGACTTGAGCAGCGGTTCGTCCTGCTTGACGTACGGGCCGAGCGGGTGCCTCGCGACGGCGACTCCGATGCCGTAAGCGGGCGTCGAGAAGTCGTTGCCCGCGTAGAATAGCCAGTAGCGGCCTTGGCTGTAGGTGACGTAGGGTCCTTCGATCAGATGGCCTTCCCAGTCCTGGTCGTTGGCGAGCACCACCTTCTCCTCGCCGACCAACGAACGGCCATCCGGAGCGAGACGGCGGGCGTGGATCGGGGTGCGCATGGCTTCCACGATCTCGCCCGCGCCACCGAAGTCGATCAGCGCCGGGCGGACCCGGGGCCAATTCTCGATCGCGGCCTCGATCAGCGGCTGCATCCAGAAGAAGCGCTCCATCGGCCGGCGGGTATTGGCCCAGGGCTGGACCGCGGCGGCGAAGGCGGCGGTGCGGCGGTCGGTCGCCGACTCGAACAGCAACTCGATCAGCGATGGATGCGCCCGGAGCAGCCCGGCCAGCGGACGCGGCCACAGGCCGTTGGTGTCGTTCTTCCAGAACAGGTAAGGCGTGCCGTCCTCGTCCTTGAAGATGTGGCTGTCGATCACGCCGCCGCTCGCTGCGCTGCCCGGGTAGAGGACCTTGCCGCCAGTGATCAGCGGCTCGCCATTGTCCACCCACGGCCCGAACGGGTCCGTGGCCCGGGCCAGGCCGATCGCCAGGGCGTTGGAGTGCTGGCGGGCGGTGTAGGCGATCCACCATTCGTCGCCGACCTGCTGGATTTCCGGCGCCCAGAAGTCGGCGCGGTGGCGGCCGGTCAGGATCCAGTCGGGCACCTGTCCTTCGGGGAAGACGAACCCGCGGTGCTCCCAGCTCTCGAGGTCGGGCGAGAAGACCAGCGGAAAGGCGTCCGGCCCGTCGTTGGAGGTGGCGGTGAGGAGCCAGCCGCCCTCGACCTTGACGACCGCCGGATCGCCATAACCCGCTTGGGTGCGCGCGCTGAGGTTGGCCGTGACCAGCGGCGTCCAGCCGATCGCTGCGCCCCCTCCCGGCGGTCCGTCGTAGGCGTGCGGCATTCGCGTGCCGAAGTCTCCCGCCAACTCGCGGAAGAAGGCGAGATAGTCGGTCTGCTCGCCGCCCCCGATCGCATAATCGCGGCTGGTCCCGTCGGCGCTTACGCGTATGCGGGTCGCTTCGCCCTGAGCAACTGGCTCGACGGTGAAGAGGGGTGAGTCGGCGCTGCTCATCGGCCGCGCCTAGGCTTGCGGACGACCGGTGAGAACCCCTGATTGCCACCGGCGACGCACTGCCGCAGACTTCGGCCATGCGCCTTCCACTACTCCTGCTCGCTTGCCTCACTGCGACTTCCTGCGTTGCCCCCGCGACCCGCACCGCCACCTACCGGAACCCGGTGCTCGACACCGACTTTCCCGATCCTGCCGTCATCAGGGCGGCGGATGGGTTGTTCTACGTTTATGCCACTCAGGGTGGCGACCCGATCCGCAACATCCAGGTGGCCCGCTCCGCCGACCTGGTGCGCTGGGAGATCGTCGGCGATGCCCTGCCGGCCAAACCCCGATGGGCCAGCCGTACCCAGGATTTCTGGGCGCCGGACGTGCGCGCGGCGGACGGCACCTACTATCTTTATTATTCGGCCAAGCCCGACGCCGCGCTGACCGACAAGGAGCGGGGCCTGTGCCTGGCGGTCGCAACCTCGCGGCAGCCGCAGGGTCCGTTTGTCGACAGCGGCCGGCCGCTGCAGTGCGGCGAAGGCTTCGTCAACATCGATCCCTTCGCCTACGACGATCCGGCGACGGGCAAGCGGCTTCTCTACTGGGGCTCGGGCTTCGGGTCGATCAAGGTGCAGGAGTTGGCCCCCGACCGCATCTCCTTCGCGCCGGGGAGCAAACCCATCGACCTCGTTCCCGTGATCAAGACCGAGAACCCGGCCGAGTACCAGCGGCTGATCGAGGGCGCCTGGGTGATCCGCCGCGGCGATTACTACTATCTGTTCTACTCGGGCGATAATTGCTGCGGGCCCAAGGCGCACTACGCCGCCATGGTGGCGCGCTCGCGCAGCGCGACGGGACCGTTCGAGATCCGGCCGCGGCCGCTCTACCTGGTCGTGGAGGCGGACGAGCGCTGGGGCGCCCCGGGGCACAACAGCGTGATCAGCGACGACGCGGGCCGGGACTGGATGCTGTACCACGCCGTCGATCGCCGCCGCCCGCGGAGCAGGCCGACCGACGACATCAACTCGCGCCGGATCATGCTGCTGGACCGGCTGGTCTGGCGGGACGGCTGGCCGGAGGTGGCGGGCAAGCGGCCGTCGAGCGGAGCCCAGCGGGCGCCGGTCGTGCGGTGAGGCCCGCTTCACGGGCTGCGATCACATGGTGATCGGCGCGACCTCCGTCCGCTTACCGACCAGCAGGCAGTCGGCCACCAGCCGGAGCGGCTCGACATCGACCAGGCTCTGGCGGCAGTCGATCAGGTCGGCGAAGCTGCGGTAAAGGTCGGGGTACTCGCCGGGTCCCTCGGCCGCCTGTTCCTGGCCGTCCACGAACAGTCGCTTGCCGCCCTCGCGCAATTCGATCTGCTGCCCGGCGGCGGTGCGGATGGCGATCGTCCATTCCTCGCCATCCTCCTTGAGGAAGTCGAGGCTGCAGCGGATCGGGCCGTCGCAGGCAGGGCTTTCCATCTCGATGTCGGCGGCGACCGGGGTCTGCGCATTCTCCGGCACGTGCAGCTCCGCCTCGCGGACGAACAGCGGTCCGGGGAAGATGCGGGTCACGATCGAGAAGGCGTTGATGGCGGGATCGAACACGCCGAACCCGCCGGCCTCGAAGATCCACTGCTGGCCGGGGTGCCATTTGTGCACGCTCTCGTGCCAGGTGATCCGCATCTCCGCGATGCGCTGACCCTCGAGCAGGGCGGCGGCCGCGGTCACCGCGGGATTGTGCTGGGCGTGCCAGGTGGTGAACAGGGTCACGCCCTTGGCCTCAGCCAGCCGCCGCAGCTCCTCGATCTCGCCGAGGGTGGCGGTTGGCGGCTTCTCCAGGATGCAGTGCAGCCCCGCCTCGAGGCACTCGCGGGCGATGCCGTAGCGCGGTCCCGGCGGGGTGGTGATCGCCGCGCAGTCCAGGTCCTGCACCTGGGCAAGCAGGTCCGTGTGGCTAGCGAAGTGGGGCGCGGGACCGCTGCCCTGGCGGCTGACACTAGCGGCGACTTCGAAGCGCCCGCTGCCCTCAATCGCGGGCACATGCTGGTCGGCGGCGATCTTGCCGAAGCCGATGATCGCGGTGCGCAGCGGCTTCACCGGCGCAGCCCCGCGACGTAGGCACGGGCCTTGGCTTCGGTCTCCTCGGGCGACTGACCCGGCTTGTAGAGGCCGCCGCCAAGGCCGAAACCGTTCGCGCCTGCGTCGAGCCATGGCCCCATGGTGTCCGGCGTGATGCCGCCGACCGCCAGCACCGGCACGTCCGGCGGCAGGACGGCCCTTTGTCCCTTGAGCACGGTGGGCGAGGCGCCTTCGGCTGGGAACAGCTTGAGACTGTGCGCGCCGGCGTCGAGCGCCGTAAAGGCTTCGGACGGGGTGAAGTAGCCCGGGCTGGAGACCAGGCCGGCCTTGACCGTCGCGCGGATCACCGCCGGGTTGGTGTTGGGCGAGACCACCAGCCGCCCGCCCGCTTCGACAACTTGGCCGACATGGCTGTCGTTGAGCACGGTCCCAGCGCCCACCAGCGCCCGTCCCGCCAGGCGCCCGGCCAGACGGCGAATGCTTTGCAGCGGGTCGGCGCTGTTGAGCGGCACCTCGATGATCTCGATCCCGCCCGCCAGGATCGCCTCGCCGATCGCCTCCACCTCGTCGGGAGTCACTCCGCGGATGATCGCCACCAGCGGGCTGCGGGCGAGCCGCTCGCGATATTCTTCGACAGCGTTCATGCCAATTGCCTCACGATCTCCGCGATCTCCGCGATCCCCGCCAGGAACGCCTGTTCGCCGTCGACCTCTTGGGCTTGCTGCCCCGCCTCGTCCAGTGCAGCGGCGTAGAGCCGGGTAAGTTCCGGCCGGCCCATCACGACGATCCCGGCACCGTGATCCGTTCCGGCGAGCCCGGTAGCGACGTCGGCACCGATCAGCAGGCCGCTGGTGAACGGGGCGGCGTCTTCGGGCGCGAGCCGCCCCAGCAGCACGCCAGCCCGCACGCCGAACAGCTCGGCCGTCAGCGCTGCGCCGCCAAGACCTTGCGCGACCCCGCGGCGAAAGGCCGGCCCGGGCTCGACATCCGCGCCGAGCCACTGGCTGAGGATGCTCTTCTCGCCCAGCAGGCTGAACAGCTCGCCGGTCATGACGGTGCGGAAGCCGGTGACATGACCGTTCTCCATCGTCGCCCACTTGTTGTGGGTGCCCGGATGGCAGACGAGGCCGTCCGGCGGTACCAGCCCTGAAGCGACCGCCCCGAACAGCTGAACCTCCTCGCCCCGCATGACGTCGGCTCGGGTCCGGTCGGCGAACGACAGGCCAGGCACGATCGCGGCCCGCTCCTCGGCGATGATCGTGAGACTGCGCGCGAGCGTCTCGGGGCCGGCGGGGCAGGGGACATAGGCCGCTTCCACCCAGCCGCGGTTCGAGCCGACCATCCCCGCCATGATCAGCGGCAGGTCGCCGAGGCGCTCGCGGATCTCGGCGATCGCAGCCGGAAATCCGCCAGGCGCAACGCCGGTGATGCCCTTGGCGTCCTCGAACTCCCCCCCGCAGCGGCCGTCGGCACCGATGCGATAGCCGCGCCGGTTGGTGGTGCCCCAGTCCACCGCGATGTAGCCGTTTGTCCACATGCCCGCGCTCATTGCAGCAAAAACAACGAGGCGCGACATGGCTCCGCTGTTTTTTGTGCCGGCAGCGGCTATCTCCGCATCCGAAGGTCGCGTAGTTGGCCGCTGCTTGGGATCATAACCGACGCGCGACGCTAGGAGGCAGTCATCGCTAACTTCATGTTCGCCACGGGGATCGAGAACAGCATCCCGACAATCCACAACGGCAAGACCCGCGTCGACCAGATGGAGGCAAGCGATTTCTATCGCCGCTGGCGCGAGGACTTCGACTGCGTCGAGGAGATCGGCATCCAGTACCTGCGCTTCGGGCCGCCGCTGCACAAGGCGTACCTTGGCCCGGGCAAATACGACTGGGAATTCTCGGACCTCACGCTGAACGAACTCCGTCGGCGCGAGATCACGCCGATCGTGGACCTGTGCCACTTCGGCGTGCCGGACTGGATGGGCAATTTCCAGAACCCGGATTTCGCCGAGCTGTTCGCGAGCTATGCTTCGGTGTTCGCTCAGCGTTATCCCTGGGTTCAGCTCTATACGCCGGTGAACGAGATGTTCATCTGCGCCGCTTTCTCCGCCCGCTACGGCTGGTGGAACGAGCAGCTGCGCACCGACCGCGGGTTCGTCACCGCCTTGAAGCACATCGTCAAAGGCAATGTGCTGGCGATGACCGAGATCCTGAAGTCGCGGCCCGACGCGATCTTCATCCAGTCGGAGTCTTCCGAATATTTCCATGCGGACTCGCCGGCGGCGATCGGCCCTGCCGAAGTGCTCAACTCGCGCCGATTCCTCAGCCTGGACCTAAACTACGGCCGGCGCGTGGACAGCGAGATGTACGAGTATCTCTTGGACAATGGGATGACTCGCGAGGAGTATCACTTCTTCCTGCACAACCGGCTGAAGCAGCACTGTATCCTGGGCAACGATTATTACCGCACCAACGAGCACCGGGTGCACGCCGACGGGCGGACGGAGTCTTCCGGCGAGGTGTTCGGCTACAGCGAGATCACCCGGCAGTACCACAACCGCTACCGCCTGCCGATCATGCACACGGAAACGAACCTGCGGGAGGGCCCGACCGGGCAGGAAGCAGTGCAGTGGCTGTGGAAGGAATGGGCCAACGTGCTGCGGCTGCGCAACGTGGGCATTCCCACCGTCGGCTTCACCTGGTACAGCCTCATCGACCAGGTCGACTGGGATACGGCTTTGCGCGAGAAGAACGGTAACGTGAACCCGCTCGGCCTATACGACCTGGACCGCAACATCCGCAACGTCGGCAAGGCCTACAAGCAGCTGATCAAGGACTGGCGCGACGTGCTTCCGGCCTCGTCGGTGTGCCTGGCGGTCCCGGTCGTGCCGCCAGGGCAGACCAGCTGGCCGCCGCGCCCCGAACTCGTCAGGGACGAGGCCATCGACCGCGGCCTGAAGGTCGCGCGCCAGCAGGCCGCGAACCCGGAGGCGGCATGATGGCCCTGCCCGAGCTGAAGATCGGCCGCATAGAGACCTTCCTGGTGCCGCCGCGCTGGGTCTTCGTCCGGGTGGAAACCGAGGACGGCGCGTCCGGCTGGGGTGAGGCCAGCCTTGAGGGGCACGGCGAAGCAGTGCTCGGCGCCTTCGAGGCGCTACGCGACCGTTTTATCGGTCACGACGGGCGGCGGATCGAGGACATCTGGCAGATCGGCTACCGCGGCGGCTTCTACCGCGGCGGGCCGGTGCTGATGAGCGCGCTGGCTGGGTTCGAGCAGGCGCTATGGGACCTCAAGGGCAAGGCCGCGGGTCTGCCGGCCTGGGAGATGCTGGGCGGGCGGGTCCGGGATCAGGTCCGCGCTTATGCCTGGATTGGCGGCGACCGGCCCGACGAGATCGAGAGCGCCGCGGCCGCACGCAAGGGTCAGGGCTTCTCCGCGGTCAAGATGAACGCCACCGCCGAGCTCGACTGGATCGGCACGCCCAAGCTGTTCGATGAGGTTGTGGAGCGGGTGCAAGCCGCGCAGGGTCAGGGCATGGACGTCGGGCTCGACTTCCACGGCCGGGTGCACCGGCCGATGGCCAAGCAGCTCGCCAAGGTGCTGGAGCCGCTCGGCCTGCTGTTCATCGAGGAGCCGCTGCTCAGCGAGAACCCCGAGGGGCTGCGCCAGATCGCCGACATGACCGCCACCCCGATCGCGCTGGGCGAGCGGCTCTACTCGCGCTGGGACTTCAAGCCATTCTTCGAGCGGGGCGCGGTGGACATCATCCAGCCCGACCTCAGTCACGCCGGGGGCCTGTCCGAGTGCCGGCGGATCGCGGCGATGGCCGAAGCCTATGACATCGCGGTGGCGCCGCACTGCCCGCTCGGGCCGCTGGCGCTGGCCGCCTGCCTGCAGCTGGCCGGCTGCACGCCCAACGTGGCCATCCAGGAGATGAGCCTCGGCATCCACTACAACGTCGGGCACGACCTGCTCACCTACATCACCGATCCGGAGGTGCTGACTGCGACCGACGGTTACCTCGCCATCCCCGAAAAGCCCGGCCTCGGCGTGACGATCGACGAAGCGGCGGTGCGCGAAGCGGCCAGGGACGGGCACCGCTGGCGCAACCCGATCTGGCGCCAGCGCGACGGCAGTTTCGCGGAATGGTGAGCTGAACCTCTCTGCCGGCGAAGCCGGTGGAAAGGTGGCAGCGCGCTAGCGCTGACGGAGGGGCCAGCGGAGCCAGTGTTGGCCCCTCCACCACTCGCTTCGCGAGCGGTCCCCCTCCCCACGCCTTCGGCGCAGGGAGGTGCTTGAGCTCACGCCGCCTTGCGGTCGGCCTCGCGCTCGAACTCGAACGAGTCCAGCTGCTGTGCCAGCTCGGCAAGCTCCTCGCCGGCCCCGAGGTCCCGGCTGTACTTCGCGTCCAGCTCGGCTTCCTCGCGGGTGAGCTCGCGGAAATAGCTGATGGAGAAGCGCCGGCCGAACACATCGTCGCCCCGCATCTTCAGCTCGGGCTCGGCGGTGTCCGGCAGGCTGTCGCGGATCGCCACCAGCGTGGTGATCAGACGGTCCAGCGACGTATGGTCGCTGATCTCGATGCAGTCCTTGACGCGTTTACGCATGATCGAGTTCCTCCCCAGTTCCCCGAGGCTTACTTGTTGCGCCAAGCGGATTCCCGGCGCAACGACGATCTCGCAACTATGGCGCAAGCAGTTGCCAACTACTGAACGGGATCGTTGGAAGGGGTTCATCATGGCGGCCGACACCGACCTGCTCCGGCTTCGCGCGGGCTCTCTGGAGCTTCAGCTAAGTCCTTCTATCGGTGGGGCTATTCGCGATCTGCACTGGAACGCGGAGGGGGCGCGGAGGCCGCTATTGCGTCCGTGCAACAGCCCGCAACCTTCTGTGCTGGACATGGCGAGCTTCCCGCTGGTGCCATTCGTGAACCGCATCCGCGACGGCCGCTTCACCTTTCGAGGGCGCGAGGTCGTGCTGCGGCCGAACATGGCGGGGGACGTCAGCCCGCTGCACGGGCAGGGCTGGCTGGGTGCCTGGACGGTAGAGGCGCACAGCGACCGGCAAGCGGAACTACGCTTCGTGCACGAGCCGGGCGAGTGGCCGTGGCGCTACGAAGCGCTGCAGCTGTTCGCGCTGGACCAGGGCGGTCTCAGCGTTCGCCTGCTCTGCCGCAATCTGGACGACAGGCCGATGCCGTGCGGGCTCGGCCAGCACCCTTACTTCCCATGCGGTCCGCACACGCGCCTCGACACGGAGGTGGAGGTCGCCTGGGAGATCGACGAGCATGTCCTGCCCATCGGGGAGGTGCCGGCCGAGGGAAGGTTCGACCTCCGCGATCGCGCGGTGTGCGGGCAGGAACTCGATCATGGTTTCGGCGGGTGGGGTGGCAGCGCCCGGATGAGCGATCCCGCTTGGCCGGCGACTCTGACCTTGTCGTCGCCGCAAGCCCGCTTTTTTCAGCTCTACTCCCCGCCGAGCGGCGGCATCTGCGTGGCCGAGCCGGTCACCCACGCCAACGCGGCGCTCAACGAACCGGAGGAGCGCTGGGCGGAGCTTGGCCTGGAGGTCCTGGAGCCGGGCGGCGAGATGGCCCTCGACATGCGGCTGGAGGTGAAGCCCGTCTAGCTTGCTCCGCCCGGCCGTTTGGCCGCTACGACGATGGACCTGGGCTGGACCTTGGTAGGGAGCCGGGTCACCATCACCGGCGTTGTACCGGCGATGCAACGATCCGTCCTGTCCCCGCGCGATCGAACGGGCGCTGCGCTGGCCGTGCTGCTGGTGCATGGAGCGCTGGCGCTGTTGCTGCTGAACGCGTCCGGGCAGGTCGGAGAACCGCCTCGCGGGGAGCCGCCTATCGAGACCTTCGACGTGATCGAGCCGCCGCCGCCCGAGCCGCTGCAGCCGCCGCCGCCGCCCGAGCCGGCCAGGGCCGATGAGACCGCGGAAGCTCAGCGGAAGGAAGAGGGCGCAGCCGCTCCGCCGAACATCCGCAGTGAAGCCACTCCGGTGGTTCTGCCCGAGCCCGCGGTGACGCTGCCGCAGGCGCGCAAGGTCGTGGCTTCGGAAACGCCCGCCCGCGGCACCGACGCGACTCAGGGCGCGGCTCCGGTACCGGGGCCTGGAACGGGGGCGGGCGGCAGCGGGACTGGCACGGGCAGCGGGGGCAGCGGAGCCGGAACCGGCGGGGGCGGAACTGGGCAGGCTCCGCGCCGTCCCTCGGTGATCCAGAGCACTACGCTGACCGGCCGCGACTACCCCCGCGCAGTGCTCCGTGCCTGGCCGCGCGGCGGCCGCACCTTTGTCGCGGTGCGGGTGCAGCTCGACGGCCGCGCGACCGATTGCAAGGTCAATCGGTCGAGCGGCAACGAGGTCGTCGACCAGTGGACCTGCCGGCTGGTCGAGCAGCAGGTCCGCTTCCGCCCGGCAACCGACGAACGCGGCCAGCCCTATGTCTCGTGGTACGGCTATGTCCAGGCACCGGTGAACTTCTAATCGAGCTTGCGGATGGTCTCGTCGAGGCGGGCGACGCGCAAGCCCCATTTTGTGACGGTCATGTGGTTGAGGAGTGTGCGGCGGTCGGCCTGCAGGGCAAGCTGCTGCCGCACCTCCATGCCGCCCGGCATGCGGTAGCGGATCACCGCGCGCGGCCCGGCCGCGGTGATGGTCACCGGTCCGGCGGCGTCCGTCAGCGTTCCGCTGTACCGGTTCGGGCCCACCCGCACGATCCGCCACTCGCGGGTGCGCGGGGCCTTCTCCCCCTGCTGCACCGACTGGCGGAGCCTCAGTCCGCCGCCGGGCAGCGGGGTCCCGACGCTCTCGACCAGCACCCGCTGCGGTGCCGACAAGGCGATGCGCAGCGAGCCCGTGCCATGGCTCAAGCCGGCGAAATAGGCGATCGGGTCGAACTGGACGCGCCCGTCCGCCGGCAGCCGCACGCTGGTGCAGGAGCCGAGCAGGAGGCCCAAGCAGGCGAGCGCCGGGACGCGCCCCATCAGGCGCTCCGCCCAGCGACGAGCTGATCGACCACCGATGGGTCGGCCAGGGTCGAGGTATCGCCCAGGCTGCCGAACTCGCCCTCCGCGATCTTGCGGAGGATGCGGCGCATGATCTTGCCCGAGCGGGTCTTGGGCAGGGCGGGCGCGAACTGGATGCGCTCGGGGATGGCGAGCGCGCCGATGTGCTTGCGGACCTCGGCGTTGATCTCCTGCTTCAGCGGGTCGCTGCCGTCGGTGCCGGCGGTCAGGGTGACAAAGGCGTGGATCGCCTGGCCCTTGATGTCGTGCGGGACGGCGACGACCGCTGCTTCCGCGACCTGGGCGTGCTCGACGATGGCGCTCTCCACCTCGGCGGTGCCGATGCGGTGGCCGGACACGTTGATCACGTCGTCCACCCGGCCGGTGATCCAGTAGTAGCCGTCCTCGTCGCGCCGGCAGCCGTCGCCGGTGAAGTAGAAGCCGGGGTAGGCGGTGAAGTAGGTCTGGAAGAAGCGCTCGTCGTCGCCCCAGACGGTGCGCATCTGCCCCGGCCAGGACCCGGCCAGGCACAGGTTGCCGCTGGCCGCGCCGTCCAGCACCTTGCCGTCGGCATCGACCAGCAGCGGCTTGATCCCGGGCAGCGGCCTGGTCGCGGAGCCGGGCTTGAGGTCGGTGGCGCCGGGCAGGGGCGAGATCAGGATGCCGCCCGTCTCGGTCTGCCACCAGGTATCGACGATCGGGCAGCGGCCGTCGCCCACCACCCGGTGGTACCAGTCCCAGGCCTCCGGATTGATCGGCTCACCCACCGTGCCGAGCAGGCGCAGCGAGGCACGGCTGTGCCGTGTTACCGGCTCGTCGCCCTCGCGCATCAGGGCGCGGATGGCGGTCGGTGCGGTGTAGAAGATGGTGACGCCGAGCCGGTCCACCGTTTCCCAGAAGCGCCCGAAGTCAGGGTAGTTGGGC
>NZ_CADCWA010000068.1 GCF_902806285.1 uncultured Sphingomonas sp.
GATGCGGTGGTCCGCCCCATAGACGCTGTCGCCGGCCACCCAGGCGAAGGGCACGCCGGCGTCCAGGGCGCGGTCCAGCATCGCCAGCCCGAGCTTCGGCTTGGTGGCGAAGGCGACCGCTTCCGGCACCCCCGCCGCGGTGCGCCGGGCCGCGTTCCCGGCCCACCGCTCGGGCAGGTAGAGGGCGCGGTCGATCAGCGCCCGCCCGTGGCGGCCGGCGTAGCCCAGGAACACGCCGACCTGGCAGTTCTCGATGCGGCCCGCCGTGCCGCTGTACTGCCGCTGCACCCCGGCCGACTTGCCGCCCTTCTTGAGGAAGCCGGTCTCGTCCAGCACCAGCACCGCCTCCGGATCGCCCAGGTGCTCGACCACGTAGGCGCGCAGGTCGTCACGGACCGCATCGGCATCCCAGCGCATCCGCGACAGGAAGTCCTGCACGCCGTCCGGCGTCGCGTCGCCGGCGGCTTCGGCCACTTGCCAGCCGTTCTTGCGCCCCAAGGGCGCCAGCAGACCGCGCAGGTAGGCCAGGGCCCGTCGCCGCGGCTCGGCCCGGCTGAAGCGAGGCGCGATCCGCGCCGCCAAGGCGTCCAGCTCCCGCGTCCAGCCTTCGGCCGTGCCAACCGTCGTCATGGCCTGCATCCCTCAGAGGACGGCCATAACGCCCAAACCCGGCTGTAGTACTAGAGCGGTTTCCGATCAGTCTGCGTCATAGCCGGCCGCGGCGAAGTAGTTGGCGCACTCGGCTGGCGTGAAGGCGTCGAGGATGCTGGCGATCGCGTCCCAGAGGCCGTCGACGGTGCGCTCGGCGGCCTTGCGCAGCAGCGCCTTCAGCTTGGCGAAGGCCTGCTCGATCGGGTTGAAGTCCGGGCTGTAGGGCGGGAGGTGGAGCAGCCTCGCACCGGCGGCCTCGATGGCGGCGCGCACCCCCGCTCCCTTGTGGCTGCCGAGGTTGTCGAGGATGACCACGTCGCCGGGCCGCAGCTCGGGCACCAGCACCCGCTCGACGTAGGCCCGGAAGGTGGCGCCGTCGATCGGCCCGTCGAGCACCATCGGCGCCACCATGCCGGTGTGGCGCAGCCCGGCGACGAAGGTGGTGGTCTTCCAGTGCCCGTGCGGGACGCCGGCCCGCAATCGCTCCCCCTTCGGCGCCCGGCCGTGCGTGCGGGCCATGTTCGTGGAGGCCCAGGTCTCGTCGATGAACACGAGCTTGGCCGGGTCGAGCTCGGGCTGGCCCTCGAACCAGTCCCAGCGCCGCTTCAGGACGTCCGGGCGGCGCTGCTCGGCGGCGTGCGCCGACTTTTTTTCCACGTCATCCGCCGCCGCTCGAAGAACCGCCACAGCGTGCCGATGCCGGCCGGCACGCCGGCCTTGGCGAGCTCGGCCCGGATCTCCTTCAGGGTTACGTCCGCCGCCCGCTCGACCAGGCCGAGGATCAGCGGCGCATGCGCCTCGATCCGCTCCGAGCGCCGATCGCCGCCCAGTGCCTTGGGCGCGACCGAGCCCGTCCCGCGCTCCAGGGCCCACCAGCGGATCGCGCTCGCCGCGCTCACCCCGAACCGCGCCGCCGCCCCCCGGCACGACGCCCCTGCCGCGATCGCGGCCACCACTCGTTCCCGCAGATCGACCGACAGCGCCTTGGACATGCCCGTCGGCCTCCAGCACCGACGGGCACCTTGAATCAGATCCCGGCAGCCGCCGGGATCACAAGCGATTCAGTCAGGCCGGAAACCGCTCTAGGGGCCGGCCGCTTCTTCCAATGCTTTGATTCGCCAGCCGCGTGCCTTATCTCCAGGGCCAGACAGGCCGGGAGCGTCCCCTCCCCCGCGCCGCCGGACCCACATGACCGACACCCCGCTCGCCCGCATCCGCAACTTTTCCATCATCGCGCACATCGACCACGGGAAATCCACCCTGGCCGACCGGCTGATCCAGCAGACCGGCGCCCTCACCGCCCGCGAGATGAAGGAGCAGGTGCTGGACAACATGGAGTTGGAGCGGGAGCGGGGCATCACCATCAAGGCGCAGACCGTGCGCCTCACCTACCCGGCCAAGGACGGGCAGACCTATGTCCTGAACCTGATGGACACGCCGGGGCACGTCGATTTCGCCTACGAGGTTTCGCGGTCGCTGGCGGCCTGCGAGGGCTCCTTGCTGGTGGTGGACGCTTCGCAGGGGGTGGAGGCGCAGACCCTGGCCAACGTGTACCACGCGCTGGATGCCGGGCACGAAATCGTTCCTGTTCTCAATAAGATCGATCTGCCGGCGGCCGAGCCGGAGCGGGTGCGGCAGCAGATCGAGGACGTGATCGGCCTCGACGCCTCGGACGCGGTGGAGATCAGCGCCAAGACCGGGCTGAACATCGAGGGCGTGCTGGAGGCGCTGGTGCAGCGCCTGCCGCCGCCCAAGGGCGACGCGGACGCGCCGCTCAAGGCGCTGCTGGTCGATAGCTGGTACGACCCCTACCTCGGCGTGGTGATCCTGGTGCGGGTCAAGGACGGGCGGCTCCGCAAGGGCCAGCGCATCCGCATGATGGCCAACGGCCAGACCCACTTGGTGGAGCAGGTCGGCGTGTTCTCGCCCAAGATGGTGCCGGTGGACAGCCTCGGGCCGGGCGAGATGGGCTACCTGAACGCGGCCATCAAGACGGTGGCCGACACCAACGTCGGCGACACCATCACTGACGATCGCCGCCCCGCGGAGGCGGCGCTTCCGGGCTTCAAGCCTTCCGTCCCCGTGGTGTGGTGCGGCTTGTACCCCATCGACGCCGACGACTTCGACAAGCTGCGCGACTCGATGGGCAAGCTGCGGCTGAACGACTCCTCCTTCCACTTCGAGGCGGAGACCTCCGCCGCGCTGGGCCTGGGCTACCGCTGCGGCTTCCTCGGCCTGCTGCACCTGGAGATCGTGCAGGAGCGTCTGACGCGCGAGTTCGACCTGGACCTGATCGCGACGGCGCCGAGCGTGGTCTATACGGTCCGCAAGACCAACGGCGAGGTGGTGGAGCTGCACAACCCGGCCGACATGCCGGACGGCACCCTGATCGACAGCATCGACGAGCCTTGGATCAAGGCCACCATCATGGTGCCGGACGACTACCTCGGCTCCGTGCTGACGCTGTGCAACGAGCGGCGCGGGCAGCAGGTGGAGCTGACCTATGTCGGCAACCGCGCCATGGCGGTGTACCGGCTGCCGCTGAACGAGGTGGTGTTCGACTTCTACGACCGGCTGAAGTCGGTTTCGCGCGGTTACGCCTCTTTCGACTACGCGATGGACGGCTACGCCGAGGGCGACCTCGTGAAAATCTCCATCCTGGTGAACAACGAGCCGGTGGACGCGCTGAGCTTCATGGCGCACCGGAGCGCGGCCGAGCGCCGCGGGCGGGCCATCTGCGAGCGGCTGAAGGAGCTGATCCCGCGCCAGCTCTTCAAAATACCGATTCAAGCCGCGATCGGCGGGCGGGTGATCGCGCGCGAAACCATCTCGGCGCTGTCCAAGGACGTGACCGCGAAGTGCTACGGCGGCGACATCTCGCGCAAGCGCAAGCTCCTCGACAAGCAGAAGGAGGGCAAGAAGCGCATGCGGCAGTTCGGCAAGGTCGAGATCCCGCAGAGCGCCTTCATCGCCGCCCTCAAGATGGACGCTTGAACCGCGCCTCCGTTTCCGCGTTTCGTGAACTGGACGGGAGCGATCCCCGGGGCCGCCGTTGCGCTCCCGATGCAGGACGCCGGTGAGCGGCCGCCCTCGCGCGAGCCGTCCGCCACCCGCAAGGAGGAATCATGCCCCAAATCACACGCCGCGCCCTGCTGGCCCTCGGCGCCGCCGGCCTCGCCGCGCCCGCACTCGGC
>NZ_CADCWA010000069.1 GCF_902806285.1 uncultured Sphingomonas sp.
TTGTCAGGCACGGCGACAGCGCCGTCCTCCACCGCGACGACGCGGAGCACCGTGACCTTGGGCACCCCGCCGGCCTTGTGGAAGGCGCGGCCGGGCGAGCTGTCGATCAGGCCTTCGTCCGCCATGTCCTTGAGCATTGCCTTGAGCAGGATCTTCTCGTGGCCGGATAGCCCGAACGCGCGGCCGATCTCGCGCTTGCCGGCGGGCTGGCCGGACTGGGCGATGAAGTCGAGGATCTGCTGGCGGGTGGGCAGGCCGGCCTGGTCGGGTTTGCGAGGCATCAGGCGAGGCTTAGGTTGACCCGGTTGACTCGTTTCGAGCCTGATTGTGTCAGCTTTGTCAGCTTCAGCTTCCGGAGCTTCAGGGAGGTCGAGGAGCGGGTCGCGGTCATCCCGCAGCGCCTAACGCGCCAAGGGGCATGTAGGACAGAAAATTCGTCCTGAACCGTCGTGCCGGTCCTCGTCCCGGGTCAGCCCTCCTTGTTGCAAATGCACGGGAGTGGAAGGCGGGCCCCGGCTCAAGGCCGGGGTGACGGGATGGTTTCACACGAAGGCACGAAGGCACGAAGAAGGAGCGCACCCCTTCGTGCCCTTCGTGCCTTCGTGTGAAAACCTACTGCCCTGCGGGCGCAGGTGGTGGCGGGACGTAGGGCTTGAAGGCGCCGCCAGGCACGGCGGAGGCGACGGGGCTTTCGAAGCCGTTAGCGCCGACGGAGGAAACGCCGAACACCCAGTCGTCGACGCGGATGCTCTTAAGAACGGCGCTGCACTCTGCGCGAACGGCCAGCTCAGGCGTTATGCACTGGGCAACCTTGTCACGCCGACTCTGCCAGGTCGCCGCATCGGTACGGCGCCAATGGACAGCATAACCTGGGCGTCCGGAAAGAGGCTTCCACAAGAGCGTCGTATCCGTACTCACTGCGCCCTGCACCGTCGGCTCGGGGGGCGGCGGGGCACTCGCCAGCGCCGCCAGCGCGGCGATGTTCAGCTTCACGACCTTGGTCAGGTACGGGAAGTCCATTTTGTCGATGGTGTCGCCATATTCGACCCCGCCCTCCTTCCGCAGGTCCTGGTGCTGGTGGTTATAGTTCTCGACCGCCACCGAAAAGCGGACAGCCGGATAGCCGGCGTTGAGGAACTCGGTGTGGTCGCCGCCGCGGCCGAAGCGGTCGTTGCGCCAGATGGGCATGACGTCGAGCCCGATCGCGGGCAGCCGCTCGGCGAGGGCATCGAGGTAACGCGACAGGTTGCGCGAGGGGGAGTCGTTCTCGCCGCCCAGGCTGCGCTGCCGGGCCGCGAGGTCCTCGCGCCCCTGCCAGCGCGGGCCTTCGGAGAAGACGCGGACCTGGCCGGGGTTGCACACCCCGTCCGAGCCGCAGCTGTTGCCGATGATGTCGTTGTTGAGGTTGGCAACCACATTCCAGCCCTGCGCCTTGGCGTAGTCGGCCAGGATCTTGCCGCCGAGCAGCCCCTGCTCCTCGCCGGATAGCGCGGCATAGACGACCGTGGCCGGGAACTTGCGCTTGGATAGCACCCGCGCCGCCTCCAGCACCGCGGCGGTGCCGGAGCCGTCGTCGTTGGCTCCCGGCGAGTCCGCGGCGGCGTTCATCACGTCCGTCACCCGGCTGTCGATATGCCCGGTAATGATCACTACGTCGTTCGGCCGCTCGGTGCCGCGCTGGATGGCGACGGCATTGCACACCCGGGTCGGGGTCGGCACGCGGCGGCCGGTCACCGTGTCGCAGGTCTGAAGCGTCCGGAGGCCAAGCCGCTTCATCTCCCGCTCCGCCCAGCGCACGGAGGCGCCGATGCCACGCTTGGGATCGGTCTGCGAGGAGAGCGTGTGGCGGGTACCGAAGCTGACCAGCTTGCTGATGTCGCGGTAGAGCCGCTGCTGACTGACCTCGGACGCGACCTGGTTGAGCAGGACCTCGGGTCGTGGCGGCTGCTGGGCGTGGGCGGCGGTGGATAGCAGGACGAGCGGCAGGAACGAGTACCGGCGCATGGAAAGCATCTCCTCTGGCCTGCTCAAGCACAATCCTGTTGCTGACACAACAAGCCGCCTTATAAGGGAGCTATCCCACTTGTAAGGGAACGAAGCATGGACCGGCTCAAGCAGATCGGGATCGACCTTGAAGTCCACCGGGCGATCGAGCGAGCGAGAAGAAGCTTCAACGAGTCCGAAAACGACATCCTTCGTCGCCTCCTTGTCGAACGGGAGGCTCAGCCTCGTTCGCCTCGGGAAACGCAGAACAGCTCCAGCGTAGTTGAGCTGCGCTCTCGAGTTCGGGGGAACTGGACCGTTGAGATCAGGGGCGAACGGCTCGCTGCTGCCAACCTGAAGGATGCTTATCGCACGCTGCTCCTGCAGCTGCACGGAGCGGACCCTTCCTTCCTGCCGGCCTTCGCAGAGGAAAAGGGGCGGTTGCGGAGATATGTGGCGAAGTCTCCCGATGAATTGTTCGTTGGATCGCCGCATCTCGCTGCCGATCACGCCAGGCAGCTCGTCGAGGGCTGGTGGTACGACACCAACCTATCGACCGAACAGGTTTCCAAACGAGCGAGGATTGCTGCCCGCGTGTCCGGACTCCGTTATGGGGAGGAAGTCCGCATCCTTGAGAACCTACGTGAAATCTGAAGGGTGGCCTGCGCTGCCCAGCTTGGCTAGGGCGCTCGCAACGGACTTCAGCAGGACCAATCACATGCGGCAGATCGACCATTTCATCGGCGGCGGCAGCTTCGCTTCGGGCGAGCGGCAGGGCGAGGTGTTCAACCCTTCGCAGGGCCAGGTGCAGGCGAACGTTCGCCTCGGCACCGCTGATGACCTGCAGCGCGCGGTTGACGCCGCCAACGCCGCCCTCCCCGGCTGGGCCGCGACCAACCCGCAGCGGCGGGCGCGGGTCATGTTCAACTTCAAGGCGCTGGTCGAAGCCAATATGCAGGAGCTCGCCGAGCTGCTCGCGTCCGAGCACGGCAAGGTCGTCGCCGACGCCAAGGGCGACATCCAGCGCGGGCTGGAGGTGATCGAGTTCGCCTGCGGCATCCCGCATGCACTGAAGGGCGAGTACACGCAGGGCGCGGGGCCGGGGATCGACGTTTATTCGATGCGCCAGCCGCTGGGCATCGTCTGCGGCATCACCCCGTTCAACTTCCCCGCGATGATCCCGATGTGGATGTTCGGGGTCGCCATCGCCTGCGGCAACGCCTTCGTCCTCAAGCCCAGCGAGCGCGACCCGTCGGTGCCGGTGCGGCTGGCCGAGCTGATGAAGGAAGCGGGCCTGCCCGACGGCATCCTCAACGTCGTCCATGGCGACAAGGAGATGGTCGACGCGATCCTCGACCATCCGGAGATCAAGGCGATCAGCTTCGTCGGTTCATCCGACATCGCCCACTACATCTACTCGCGCGGGACCGCGAACGGAAAGCGGGTGCAGGCGTTCGGCGGCGCCAAGAATCACGGGGTCGTCATGCCCGACGCCGACCTCGACCAGGTGGTGAACGACCTTGCCGGCGCGGCCTTCGGCTCGGCGGGCGAGCGCTGCATGGCGCTGCCGGTGGTGGTGCCGGTCGGCGACAAGACGGCGGACGCGCTGCGCGAGAAGCTGGTGCCGGCGATCGAGGCGCTGCGGGTGGGCGTGTCGACCGACCCCGACGCGCACTATGGCCCGGTGGTCAACGCCGCGCACAAGGAGCGGGTCGAGAACTGGATCCAGACCTGCGTCGACGAGGGCGGCGAGCTGGTGGTCGACGGCCGCGGCTTCACCTTGCAGGGGCATGAGGAGGGA
>NZ_CADCWA010000070.1 GCF_902806285.1 uncultured Sphingomonas sp.
GAACGACCGCGGGAGGCTGGTCGACGCGCTGACGGAGCGGGGCGCGGGCGCGTGGGTGCTCACCCCGCTGCACACGGCCGACGGCACGATCCTGGTCAACCGCGGCTTCGTGCCGCCGGACCGCCGCGCGCCGGAGAGCCGGGCGGCGGCGCAGCCTTCGAACGAGGTGACGGTAACTGGGCTGCTGCGCCTCACGGAGCCTGAAGGCCGCGTCCTCCGTCCCAACCGGCCCGCCGAGAACCGCTGGTACTCCCGCGACGTCCAAGCGATCGCCCGCGCTCGCGGCCTCGGGCAGGTCGCGCCCTTCTTCATCGACGCGGGCGCCGCCCCCAACCCCGGCGGCGTTCCCGTGGGCGGGCTGACGGTGGTCCGCTTCCGCAACACCCACCTCGTCTACGCGCTGACCTGGTTCGGGCTGGCCGCCCTGTCGATCGCCGGATTGGTCCTAGTGCTGAAACCGGCGCATAAGCGCGGCTGATGGATGCCCCGCTCCTCGCCTTGACGCGCCCACCCTCCGGCGGGCTCCCCGGCCGGCCGCCCAACGAGGCCTCGGCGGAGAACATGCGGCAGCTGATCCAGCTGCGCTGGCTGGCGGTGGCGGGCCAGTTGGTGGCGATCCTGCTGGCGCACTACGGGCTCGGCGTCACCCTGCCGCTCGGTCCCATGCTCGGCGTGATCGCGCTCCTCGCAGTGGCCAACCTGCTGTTCACCGCGACCCTGCGTCGCCATTGGATCGTGCCGGGCGAGCTGCTGCTGGCGCTTCTGCTCGACATGGCGGCGCTGACCACCCAGCTCTATCTCAGCGGCGGGGCGACCAATCCCTTTATCTCGCTCTATCTGCTGCAGGTGGTGCTGGGCGCGATCCTGCTCAGCCCGTGGATGGTATGGCTGCTGGTGGCGGCGTCGGTCGCCGCCTACGCCTTCCTGGCCGACAACCACCTGCCCCTGCGCTTCCCGGCAACCTTCTGGGACTATCCTGCCAACCTGTCGCTGATCGCGCAGTGGGTCAGCTACGCCATGGTCGCCACCCTGCTGGTGCTGTTCATCACCCGCATCAGCCGCAACCTTCGCGCCCGCGACGCCTATGTCGCCGAACTCGGCCAGCGCGCGGCGGAGGAGGACGGCATCGTCCGCATGGGCCTGTTCGCCAGCGGGGCGGCGCACGAGCTTGGGACCCCCCTCTCCTCCTTGTCCGTGCTGGTCGCCGACTGGCAGCGCGATCCCGCCTTCGCCGACAATCCGCAGCTCGCCGAGGAGCTGGCCGACGCGCAGGCGGAGCTCGTGCGCTGCAAGGAGATCGTGTCCAACATCCTCCACTCCGCGGGCCAGGCGCGGGGCGAAGCGATGGCGTCGGTGCGCGTGGAAGCCTTGCTGGACGAGATCGTGGAGGCGTGGCGCTCGTCCCACCAGGCGATCCCGCTCGAGTATCTCAGCGAGCGGCTCGACGGCGCCACCGTGGCGGCCGAGCCCGCGTTGCGGCAGGCGATCTGGAGCTTGCTGGAGAATGCGGCGGACGCCTCAGCGGACGGGATCGTCCTGTCGGCGGAAGTTGCCGGCGACCGACTGACGATCGCGGTCCTGGACGAGGGACCGGGCTTCACGGAGGAACAGCTGGCGAAGGTCGGGCAGCTCTACCAGTCCAGCAAGGGCGCGGGCCACGGCCTCGGCCTGTTCCTCGCCAGCAACGTCGCGCGCCGGCTGGGCGGAACGCTTGACGCGGCCAATCGCTCGAAAGGAGGCGCGGTCGTGAAGCTGGTGCTTCCGCTCGCGTCGTTGCGGATCGATGGGGAGAGTTGAGGTGGAGCCGGCCGAGCCCAAGCGCCTGGTTATCGTCGAGGACGACGCCACCTTCGCGCGGACGCTGTGCCGCTCGTTCGAACGGCGCGGCTACCGGGTGCAGGTCGCCGCCAGTGCGGAGGAACTCGACCGCCTGCTGACAAGCGGTCGCCCCGACTATGCGGTAGTAGACCTCAAGCTCGAGACCGGCTCCGGCCTGCCCTGCGTGCGGGCCCTGCACGATCTCAATCCGGCGATGCGGATCGTGGTGCTGACCGGCTACGCCAGCATCGGCACTGCGGTGGAAGCGATCAAGCTGGGCGCGTCGCACTACCTGCCCAAGCCGTCCAACACCGACGACATCGAAGCGGCGTTCGGCCGGGCCGAGGGCGACGAGGCCGCCCCGATCACCAACCAGCCGACCTCCATCAAGACGCTGGAATGGGAGCGGATCAACGAAACCCTGGCGGACACCGGGTTCAACATCTCGGAAACGGCGCGGCGCCTGGGGATGCACCGACGCACCCTCGCCCGGAAGCTGGAGAAACGGCCGGTCCGCTAGGCAGGTCAGCGCCCTAGGATCGGCGGATACCGACGGCCGAGTAGCGCGGCCGGATCGCGGCTGCCGCGGAGCGGAACTCGAGCGATGCCGTTGGCCGGTCATGCTCGAACAGGCGCGGATCGGCGGCGACCAGGTCGCGCACGCGGCGGGCCAGCGGGCGGAAGGGAGCCCGGTCGAGCAGGTAGGCGGCCTTGAGGCGAGGCTCGAACAGCCGCTCGCGTAGAGCAATCGCGGCGCGCCTGCCGCGGGGTAGAGCGGCCTGAGAACGCGCGGGATCGAGCCCGGCCTGCAGCTCCACTCCCTCCTCGCGGAACAGCAGCATGCTGGCCGCTTTCTTGCTCATCCCGAAGGCGGTTCGCGGAACGCCCGCCTCCTCCGCGATGCGCCGAGGGATCGGCCGGTCGTAGCTGCCGCCGATCGCCCAGGGCGCCATTTCCGGGCTGTTGCTGATCGCCGCGATCTCCGCGTGGCGGAGCGCGCCGATGAACGGCACCGGCAGGTGGATGAAGCCCGTGCGCAGGCGGAACTCCCCCATGCTCGACCCGCTAATGTCGCCGCGCGCCAGCACGGAGTTCGGGGCGGCATCCCGCGACCAGATCTTGTCCCCGTGAAAGCCGGTCAGCAGCACGGACCCGGCCACCGCCGGTTCGAAGGCAGAGTAGATCACGTCTTCCCCGCCCATGCCGGTGGCCAGGAACTCGGCCGCCTGCTCCGGGGGAGCGCGGTTCATCCGCTCGAACGCCTGCAGCTCGACGCCGAGCAGCGCCGCGATCTCCGCCCCGCTGTCGTCCTCGCCGCCTCGGGCGGTCGTCAGGGTGATTGCGCGCTCGCACCCCAGTTCCCGGCCGAGCACCAGGCAGGCGGTGGAATCGTAGCCCGACGAGCACGTGCTGACGGGCCGGTACCGCTGACGGCGAGCGGGATCCGCGGCGTTGGCGAAGACCGCCGCCAATTCGCCACGCAGGGTGTCGCCATAGGACCGGAAATCGGCGAACTCGCCCAGCACCGGCTTCGGGATTCCCTTCGTCCGGCCGTCCGGGCGCCAGAGCAGATTGCCGTGCAGCAGCCGCTCGACCGGACCGCGATCGGTCGCGATGACCCGCGGCTCATGGCCTTCGATGCCGAGAACCGCCGAAGCGAAGCGCGCTCCGCCATGCGGGTCGTAGGACGGCATCGCGCCCAGCCGTTCCAGCAGAAAAACGGGCGAGTTTGAGATGGTGAAGCAGCCCTCGTCCGTATGATGGTAGAGCCCCTCCAGCGTGTGCGAGGGCGGAACGAACAGCACGCCGTCGCCCGTTTGCGCCGCCCCGGAACCCATCACGGTGGCTGCCGATCCAATTGCGCGGCCGCCGAAGAGGCCCGCCCAGGCGCCCTCGAACAGGAAGGAAGGGCCGGCTTCCACGTCTCCACCTTGATAGGCCGCCACGCC
>NZ_CADCWA010000071.1 GCF_902806285.1 uncultured Sphingomonas sp.
CCGGCGTGTCGTCAACGCTGCGGTGCTTGTCTTTGGCGAAGTCGCGAATGTTACGCGTGTCCAGTGTCCAGGTGCCCTCCGCCAGCGCCCGCCCGGCCAGGCTGATGCCGAGCGGTCCCGGAAACATCTCCGGGTAGAGGGTCAGAACCAACGTGCGAAAGGCCATTGCATCGCGCTAGTCGGGAACAAGCTTACCGCCAAGCCATTGGCGCTACATGGCTTCTGACGCACCCTATGACTGCCTGATCGTCGGCGGCGGCCCCGCCGGGCTCACCGCCGCAATCTATCTCGCGCGCTTTCTCCTCGACATCCATGTGGTGGATGCGGGGGACAGCCGCGCGGGCTGGATTCCCTGCAGCCACAACCATGCCGGCTACCCGGATGGGATCAACGGCAAGGAACTTCTCCGCTTGATGCGCGAGCAAGCGCAGAGATATGGCGCCAAGATCGAAAGCGGACGCGTGACCCGCCTCGACAAGGACGACGACGGGCTGTTCACGGCCGAGTGGGGAGCCGGCCCGCACCGCGCCCGCTCCGTGCTGCTGTGCACTGGCCTGACCAATCGCCGCCCGCCGATGGACCCGGAACTCCACGATGACGCGATGGCGCGCGGCCTGATCCGCTACTGCCCGATCTGCGACGGGTATGAGGTCACCGACAAGAAGGTTGGCGTGATCGGGTCGGGCAAGGGCGGCGTCGGCGAGGCGATCTTCCTGCGCGGCTACACGGCCGACGTGACCTTGATCGCCCCGGACAGCGCGCTCGAACTCGCGCCCGACGAGGCGGAGCGGCTGAAAGCTGCTGGAGTGAGAACGGTTGACGGCCCTGCCGAAGCGGTCGGAGTGGCCGGCGACTGCATCACGGTCGACACCGCCGAGGGCCTTCTCACGTTCGACAGCGTCTACCCGGCGCTCGGCTCAGACACCCACACGCAGCTTGCCGAGATGGTCGGCGCGGAGCTGGCGGAAGACGGCTGCATCCTGTGCGACGCCAAGATGCGGTCCTCGGTCGAGGGCCTCTATGCCGCCGGTGACGTGGTTCACGGCCTTGACCAGATCAGCCACGCGATGGGCGAAGGCGGCCAGGCCGCGACCACCATCCGCAACGACCTCGCCGCCAAGTCGCCGCTGTTCCGGCCGCCGCTGGAGGTCTCGGCCGCGAGCGAAACCGAGCGGGAGATGGTGGAAGTCGGCGACGGCTAGGCGAGGAACGCCGGATCAATCACGATCCGGCGGTTCTCCAGGTCCGCGATCCCGGCCTTGAACGGCACGAGGGCGCGCTTGCCGGCTTCATCCTCCACCTCAATGAGGTCGCCGGCACCAAAGTTCTCGACCGCTGAGACCACGCCTAGCGGAGTGCCCGCTTGGTCGACGCAGGGCAAGCCGATGAGGTCGGCGTGGTAATACTCGCCCTCGTCCAGCGGCGGCAGGACTTCGCGGTCCACCTCGAGCAGGCAGCCGCGGAGCGCCTCGGCTGCGGCGCGATCTTCGATCCCCTGCAAGCGAGCAACAGCGACCCTGCCGGCATCCTTGACGGATAGCAGCCGGTGCTCGCGTCCGCCGACGAACACCGCCTCATGCCGCGCGAGGCTCTCGGCGCCGTCCGTGAACAGCTTCAGGCGGAGCTCGCCGCGGATGCCGTGAGCACCTGCGACGGCAGCAAGGGCGATGCGCGTGGTCGTCACCGAGGAGAAGCGAGCCTCGACTTCGCTCGGCACAAGCGGAAGCAAGAATGTCCGTCCGTCCCAAGCGTAGTCGAGGAACGTGCCTTAGCCGTTCGCCTTCTCCGCGCCTTCGGCCGGAGCGGCGTCGTCCGCACCCTCGGCGGGCTGCGGCTGAGTCGGGGCGCCGGCACCGTCGATCTCGCCCTCGGCCGGACCTTCCGCAGGTTCGGGCTGCGTCGGGGCGCTGGCCTCATCGCCACCAGCGGCGATTTCGGGTTCGGTAGCGGCAACCTCCGGCTCGGCAGCGGCCGCTTCAGGCTCGGCAGCGGCGACCTCGGGCTCAGGAGCCGCAGCCGCTGCGGCCTCGGCCAACTCGGCCTGCTTGGCCGCACGCTCCTCGGCGCGCTCTTTGGCCTTGTCGCCCGGCTGGCCCTTGTTCGGGTTGTTGCGAGCGGCGCGCTCCTTGAGGCCGGCGGCGTCGAGGAAGCGGGCGACTCGGTCGGATGGCTGAGCGCCGACCTTCAGCCAATGCGATACGCGATCGGCGTCCAGCTTCACCCGCTCGGGCGAGTCCTTCGCCAGCAGCGGGTTGTAGGTGCCGACCTTCTCGATGAAGCGGCCGTCGCGGGCGTTGCGGCTGTCGGCCACCACGATCCGGTAATAGGGACGCTTCTTGGACCCGCCGCGGGCCAGACGAATTGCAACTGCCATAGTAACTTCCTCTTCTAAACTTCAGTTATCGCTTGCCGAACTTGTCGAATCCTGGCGGCATCCCGAACGGCGCCGCGCCGCCTCCGGGCAGGCCGGGCAGCCCGCCCCCGCCCGGACCGCCGATCCCCGGCGGCACCGCGCCCGGACCCATCAGGCCGCCCATGGCACCTTCCAGCCCGCCCTTGCCGAACAGTGCCGCCAGCTTGCCGAGGCCGCCCATCTTCTTGAGGCGCTTCATCGCGCCCTCCATCTCCTGGTGCATCTTGAGCAGCTTGTTCACTTCCTGAACGGTCGTGCCGCTGCCCTTGGCGATGCGGATCTTACGCTTGGCGTTGATGACGGCCGGCTTGGCGCGCTCGGTCGCGGTCATCGACGACAGCATCGCCTCCAGGTGGACCAGCGCCTTCCCGTCCTGCGCCTTGTCCATCGCGCCCTTCATGCCCTTGAGGCCCGGCAGCATGCCCGCCAGCGCGCCGAGCCCGCCCATGCGCTTCATCTGGTCGAGCTGCATGCGCAGGTCGTCGAGGTCGAACTTGCCCTTGGCCATCTTGGCCGCGAGCTTCTCCGCCTCGTCCATCTGGATGGTCTCGGCCGCGCGCTCGACCAGGCTGACCACGTCGCCCATGCCGAGGATCCGCCCCGCGACCCGCTGCGGGTGGAACGGCTCGATCGCGTCCAGCCCCTCGCCCGTGCCGGCGAACTTGATCGGCTTGCCGGTGACCGCGCGCATGGAGAGCGCCGCGCCGCCGCGCGCATCGCCGTCCATCCGGGTCAGGATCACGCCGGACAGCTCGACCTCGCCGGCGAAGCCCTTGGCGACGTTGACGGCGTCCTGGCCGGTCAGGCTGTCGACCACCAGCAGCGTCTCGGTCGGCTTCGAGGTGGTCGCGACCGCCTTCATCTCGGCCATGAGCGCGTCGTCGACGTGCAGGCGCCCCGCCGTGTCTAGCAGCACCACGTCGTAGCCCTGCAGCCGCGCCGACTGCAGCGCCCGGGCTGCGATCTCGACCGGCGGCTGACCCGGGACGATCGGCAGCGTGTCGACGCTCGCCTGCCGCCCAAGCACCGCCAGCTGCTCCTGCGCCGCCGGCCGGGCGACGTCGAGCGAGGCCATCAGCACCCGCTTGCGCTCCTTCTCGGACAGCCGCTTGGCCAGCTTGGCGGTAGTGGTCGTCTTGCCCGAGCCCTGCAAACCGACCATCATGACAACGGCGGGCGGCGCGACGTTGACGTTGAGCTCGGACGACTCCGCGCCGAGCATCTCGACCAGCGCGTCGTGGACGATCTTGACGACCTGCTGCCCCGGCGTGACCGAGCGCAGTACTTCCTGTCCGACCGCCTGCTCGGTGGCCTTGTCGAC
>NZ_CADCWA010000072.1 GCF_902806285.1 uncultured Sphingomonas sp.
CGGGGCGGCGGCTCGCCGAAGCCGAGCGCCAGTTCGGCGGGCGGGTGCGCCCCAAGCACCTGGGTCCAGCGCGCATCCGGGCAGATGTCCTTGAACGCCCGTTTCGGACGCCGCTTGGCCGCGTCGGCGGCGAGCGCAAGGAACCGCCTGCGCCGGTCCTCCGCGCCTGCGTCCGCTGCGAGCAAGGCGTCCGGCAGGTGGTCGAGCAGGGTGACGCCATCGTCTCCGATGGGCGGCTCGCTCACGCGCCCGAGCTCCAGTTCGGCGCACTCGCCGCTGGTGAGTTGGGTGGCCGCATCGTAGGGCCGGATGGCGGCGACGGCGCCCTCCGCCTCCTCGATCCGGTAGGGCTGGCCCGAGTCGGCGGGGAACACGTCGATCACCCGCCCGCGCACCGCCAGTTCGCCGGGCTCGTCGACCCGGTCGTCGGGGATGTAGCCGAGTTCCTCCAGTCCCGCGGCGAACGCGTCAAGCTCGATCGGCTGGCCGACCTTCAGCAGCGGAGGAGCAGCGTCGAACCGGGCGGGAGGAGGGTAAAGGCGAGCGGCCGCTTCGCCCGTGCTGACCAGGGCAACGCGGGGCCGCCGGCCCTCGCCGGTGAGCGCGGCCCGAGCCCGGCGCAGCGCACTGGCACGCTGACCGACATTCGCGGGAGAGGGCGGCGCCGAGTCGCCGGGCAGGGCGTCGCTGGCCGGGCAGAACAGGACCAGCGCATCACCGGCGCCACCTTCCAGCGCCCGCACGATCTCCCCGGCCCGGACCTCGTCCGCGGCGAGAAAGATGAGGTCGTCGGTTTCCAGCCCGGTCAGCAGGGCGGCGGCGAGCTCTCCGACCGGGCGCTTGGCAGCGGGCGCGCGCGCAGGCTCGGGGGCAGGTTGAGTGGCGGCGGTGGCCATGGCGTCCTCAAACGGGGGGAGATCAGCCGAACGGGCCGGACCGCGCGCGCGTTCCGGCGACTTTTCAAGCGCTTCGCCGAGCTTCGTGGCGGCGGAGCCGCGGCTTGTCGATTCTCCCGTTGCAAAGCGCCAGCCGCTCCCCAATTGTGAGTCGGTGAGCAGGAAGGACCCTCTCGCGCCGCCGCCGCCACGGGCGGAGCCGCGCTGGACCAGGCCGGAAGACTATATCGACATGGGGCGGCTGTGGCGCCGCTCCGCCGCTCGCGCCCGTCGCCGGCTGCGTCCCCGGACCGAACCCGAGCGGCCGCGCTTCCTGCTCGGCACCGCGCCCTTTATGCTGCTGATCCTGGCCATGATGGTGATTGCTGTCAGCATCATCGTGTCGGCGATCCCCGGGCGCCGCTACGAACAGCCCAAGCCGCAGCCCGCGGAAGTCGGGACCGCGCCGCCCGGCTGGCTCACCCGCTGAGTCGGGCGAGGCCGATCAGGCTGATCTGGCGCCCGTAGCTGGGCTCGCCGCGGTGAGTCGCGCGGCGGTAGCTGTAGAAGCGGTCGGGCTGCGCGTAAGTGTCCTGCCCCAGCGCCTCGACCCGCGCGAGTCCGGCGGCCGCGAGCCGGGCAAGGAGGTAGCTTTCGAGGTCGAAGTGCGGCTTGCCGGCGGGGCCTTCGGCGAAGAAGCGCTCATTGTCCGGGTCCGCGCCGGTGAAGCGTTCGAGGAAGCTCCAGTCCACCTCATAGCTCGTCCTGGCGATACACGGCCCGACGGCCGCGGCGATGCGCTCACGCCGCGCGCCGAGCCGCTCCATCGCCTCGACCGTGCGGTCGCTGACCCCGGCGAGCGCGCCCTTCCACCCGGCGTGCGCCGCCGCTGCCACTCCAGCCTCCGCGTCGGCGAACAGGACGGGCGCGCAGTCGGCGGTGAGGATGCCGAGGAGGACGCCCGGCCGGTCGGTGACGACCGCGTCGGCATGGGGCCGGTCGTCGTCAGGCCACTCGCCCGCGGCCACCACCTCCGCGCCGTGGATCTGGTGCGGCGAGACGATGCGGGCGCCGGGCAGCACGGCATCGGCGGCCAGCCCGCGGTTCTCCCGAACGATCGCCAAGTCCTCGCCGCTGCCCCAGCCGCAGTTGAGGCCGGCCATCGCGCCGCGGCTCACCCCGCCGCGGCGGCCGAGGAAGCCGTGCGGTACGCCGGCCAGCGCTCCCGCGGTCAGGACTTCGACGCTCACAGGTTCAGCCGCATGACGATGTCCTCGTCGGCATGGTTGCCGACCATGAACTTGTAGGGCCCTTCCTCGACGAAGCCATAGCGGGCGTAGAAGCGGCGGGCGCGGTGGTTGTCGGTGAACACCGACAGATAGAGATGCTCCGCCCCGCGCCGCCGCGCCTCGTCGAGGACCCAGTCCATCAGCTTTTCGGCCGCGCCCGTGCCGTGCCAGGGCTTGAGGACGTAGAACTGGCGCAGCTCGGCGCATGCGCCGCGCGGCTGGAACGGCAGGGAGGGCGGGCCGACCTTGGCATAGGCGGCGAACTGACCGTCCGCCTCGCCCACGCGAGTGGTGTATCCGGGGTCGGCCAGCTGCCTGCGCCACTCCGCCACGGCGTGGTTCTGGAGGAACAGGGCGAGGTCGGCAGGGTCGTAGAGATGGCCAAAGGTCTCGAAGAAGCTGCGCGCGCCTAGCCGGGCGAGGGCGGGTGCGTCATCGGCCTGGGCATCGCGGAAGTGGATCATAGACCTGCGGGCGTTGGCCAATCAGGGGCATGAATGGCAAGCACCTTGAACAGGCTGCCCATCTGGTCGGGGCGGCAGAGGCGCGCGCGGGCGGCTTCGATCTCCGCGGCGCGCGCCGGCGCGGCGTTGGCCAGCATCCGGGCGCGAACCATAATCCCGAGCCGCTCCAGCCAGGGGCCCTGCTCAACCGGCCCGGCCACCGC
Source organism: uncultured Sphingomonas sp. (assembly GCF_902806285.1). Classification (GTDB taxonomy): domain Bacteria; phylum Pseudomonadota; class Alphaproteobacteria; order Sphingomonadales; family Sphingomonadaceae; genus Sphingomicrobium. The sequence continues at coordinate 2,832 of NZ_CADCWA010000072.1, forward strand.
CGCGCCCGCTCGCCGGGCGACTTCGGCAAGGCGCCGGAAGTCGACGTGCGAGGTGATGTCCTGCTCGCCGGGCTGGTCGAGCACGGTTGCGAAGCGATGGCTCTTCACCGCCTGCAGCGTGTCGCCCGGGGCGGTGCGCTCATGGCCGTAGTCGATGAGGAGCGCGGTTCCGCCCTGGTGAACCAGCCGCCGGCCAAGCGCCTGCACGGCGGCGTCGCGGGCGGGCGAGGTCTCGGTGATCTCACCGTCGCGCTCGAAGGCGAGGCCTGCCGGCGTCAGCACCACCCGGCGCTCGGCACCGCCGACGTGCTGGCGGACCGGCAGGGCGTCGAGGAACTCGTTGGCGACGACCAGCAGGGCGCGGTCGGTGGGCAGGTCCCCGATGTCATCGTGCCACCTCGCATCCGGCAGCAGCGCCGCCTGCGCCTGCCGCAGCGCCGGGCTGGTCTCGACCAGATGCACCGGCGGCTGCAGCCCGGCGGAGCGCAACGCCCGCAGCGCGTCGCTCGCCAGCGTGCCGCGGCCGGGACCGAGTTCGACGTAACTGGCTGCAGGGCGGCCGGCGCGTGCCCACACGTCAGCCAGCGCGGCGCCCACCAGCTCGCCGAACATCTGGCTGATCTCCGGCGCGGTGGTGAAATCCCCCGCAGCGCCAAGCGGATCGCGGGTGGCGTAGTAATAGCCGTTGCAGGCCTCCATGAACGCTTCGACGCTGAGCGGTCCCTCCCTGCCGATCCGCTCCCGCAAGGCCCGTTCGAGCGGCGTCAGGCCACGCTCTCCGTCCCCGCGAACGGCTCCACCCGCTGCCGCCGGCCTTTGGCCGTTGCCATCAGGTAGGCGCCGCCGAGGATCATCGGAACGCACAGCCATTGGCCCATGTGCAGGCCGGTCGCCTCCGCGAACTCGACCAGGTGGGCGTCGGGCTCGCGGACGAACTCCACGGCGAAACGGAACAGGCCGTAGAAGAACAGAAAGGCGCCGACCAGCATGCCCGGTTCGTAGCGGGCGCGGGTGCGCCAAAACATCCAGCTCAGGATGGCGAACAGGACGAGGCCCTCCAGGATCGCTTCGTACAGCTGGCTCGGGTGCCGCGGGGGGCCGAGCACGGCGACGCCCGCAACGGCCTCCGGAAAGCGCACCGCCCAGGGCACGTCCGTCGGCGCCCCCCACAGCTCGGCGTTGACGAAGTTTGCGAGCCGCCCGGTGAACAGGCCGATCGGAACGACGCAGGCGACATAGTCGTGGATGCGCAGCCAGTTCAGCTGCTCCTTGCGCGCCAGGTAGAGGATCGCGAGGCTGGTGCCGATCACCCCGCCGTGGAAGCTCATGCCGCCGTCCCACAGCTTCAGGATCTCCAGCGGATTCTCCAGATAGTAGCCGGGGCGGTAGAAGAGGACGTAACCAAGGCGTCCGCCCAGGATCACGCCTAGCGACGCGTAGAAGACCAGGTCGTCGGCATGGCGGCGGGCCATGGGCGCGCCGGGCTCGCGGATCAGCCGGAGCATGTACCAGTAGCCGAGGAAGATGCCGGCGAGGTAGGCGAGGCTGTACCAGCGCAGTTCGAAGAAGCCGAGGTCGAGCGCGACCGGGGACAGGCCGAGATCGGTCCAGGCGATCCCGTTCGATGCACTTGGCGGATTGTTCATCGAAGGCTCTTCCCCGTTGCGGCGGCCCGCCTCATAAGAGGCAGGTGGCCAAACGCCAAGGAGAGCCGGATGCCGACTGAGCTGGACCAACGCTACGATGCAGTGTTGGCCGCAGTCACGGGTCCGGGCGGGCGCGTCGTACTCGGGCAGGACGAGCAGGGCCGCACCATCGTCAGCAACTTCCCGGCGACGCTGCCGGTCTTCTTTAAAACCTTCTGCGCCCTGAACGGCCAGGTGGAGGCGGTGGTCGCGGGCGAGGAGCGGCTGACCTTCGCCGAGCTCGACCGCGTTTCCGACGAGCTCGCCCGCGCGCTGGTGGGGCAGCGCGGCATCGGCAAGGGCGACCGCGTCGGCATCGCCATGCGCAACTGCCCGAGCTGGGTGGTGAGCTACATGGCGGTGCTGAAAGCAGGGGGGATCGCCACCCTGCTCAACGGCTGGTGGCAGAGCCAAGAGATGGCCCACGCGCTGGAGCTGACCAGCCCCACGCTGATCATCGCCGACCGCCAGCGGGCGGAGCGCATCGCGGCGATCTGCGGGCCGTGGCCGATCGTGTCTCTGTCGGTTGAGCAGCCGCTGAGCGCCGCGCTGCAGCCGTTGCTGGGCCAAGGCGCACTGGCCGATGTCGCGCTACCGGAGATCGTGCCGGAGGACGACGCGACCATCCTCTTCACGTCCGGCTCGACTGGGGAGGCCAAGGGCGCGCTGTCGACTCACCGCGCGGTGACCACCGGGGTCTATGCCTATGCGACCGGGCTGATGTGCCTGCTCGGCATCATGCAAAGCCAGGGCAATCCGCCCAAGAACCCGCCGCGGACCCTGATCAACGTGCCCTTGTTCCATGTCACGGGCGAGGTGCCGGTCATGCTCAACAGCTTCGTTATCGGCCGCGGCATGGTGATGATGCCCAAATGGGACGCGGGCGCGGCGCTGGAGCTGATCGCCCGCGAGAAGATCACTTATTTCGTCGGTGTGCCGACCATGAGCCTGGAGCTGATGACCCATCCCGACCGGGACAAGTACGACCTGTCCTCCCTGACCGACATCGCCGCAGGGGGTGCTCCGCGGCCGGTCAGCCATGTGGAACGGCTGCAGCAGAGCTTCAGGGGCGCGCAGCCTGCGCTGGGGTACGGGCTCACCGAGACCAACGCGGTCGGCTGCTCCAATTTCTGGGGCAACTACGCCGCCAAGCCCGCCTCGACCGGCCGGGCGCAGCAGCCGTTCGTGGAACTGGCGATCCTTGGGCGGGGCGATGTGCAGCTGCCCGCGGGCAAGCCCGGCGAAGTCGCGATCCGCTCGGCCGCCAACATCAAGGGCTATTGGCGCAACCCGGACGCCACCGCCGCGGCCTTCACCGCCGACGGTTACTTCAAGACGGGCGACATCGGCTATCTCGACGAGGACGGCTACCTGTTCATCGTCGATCGCAAGAAGGACATCATCATTCGCGGCGGCGAGAACATCAGCTCGGCCGAGGTGGAGGCCGCCTGCTACGCCTGCGAGAGCGTCGGCGAGGCCGCCGTGTTCGGCGCGCCCGACGAGCGGCTAGGCGAGGTGCCGGTGGCGGTGGTGCTCGCCGCCGAGGGCACGTCGCTGGGCGAGGCCGAACTGCGCGCCTTTCTGGAGTCCCGGCTCGCCGCGTACAAAATCCCGGCGCGCTTCATCTTTGCCGACGGAGCGCTGCCGCGGCTCGGCACGGGCAAGATCGACCGGGTGGCGCTGAAGGCCCGCTTCGCCGCTTGAGGCTCGACCGCCGGACTTTGCTGGTTGGGGGCGGGGCGGGGCTGGGCCTGCTCGTCGCCTATGCGGCCTGGCCGCGGCGGTACGGCAGCGGGCTTCAGCCGCGCGGGGGCGAGCGGGTGTTCGGCCCCTACCTCAAGATCGCCCCGGACGGGCGGGTTACCGTTGCCGTGCCGCAGGTCGAGACGGGGCAGGGCGTTTGGACCGCGCTGCCGCAGATCCTCGCGGACGAGCTTGGCGCGGCGTGGGAGACGGTGGCCGTGGAGCCCGCACCGGCGGGACCGCACTACGGCAATGCGCTACGGGCCGAGCTGCGGGCGTACGAGTTCGAGGAGTTGGAGCGGGTGACCGCGGGCGCAACGTCAGTCCGCGCGTTCGAGCAGCCTCTGCGCCAAGCAGGCGCGGCCGCCCGGGCCATGCTGTGCGCGGAGGCGGGGCGGCGATGGGGGGTAACCGCCGCGGAGTGCGACACGGAGGCGGGCTTCGTCACGCACGAAGGCAAGCGCCTGCCCTTCGGCGAGCTGGCGGAAGCGGCCGCTCAGCGTTCTCCGCCGAACGGAGCGACGCTGCGCCCGGCGGGCAGCGGCAAGCTCCTCGGCCAGTCCCTGCCCCGGCTCGACCTTCCGCCCAAGTCGGATGGAAGCTTTCGCTTCGCCGGCGACGTGCGGCTGCCCGGCCTGCGCTACGCGGCGGCGGCGCTGGTTCCGGACGGGGGTCGGTTGACCGGGTACGACCGCAACGTCCGGAACATCGTCGCCGGGGACCAGTGGCTCGCGGCAGTCGGGGACACGAGCTGGGCCGCTGCCGAGCGCTTGAAGCGGGCCGCGCCGCGCATCGCCGGCCCGGCGTCCGCGAACTCGGCAGCGATTAGCGAGATGCTCGGCGACCTGCTGGCGGGAGGGGAGGCGGAGGTTCTGCTCGAGCGCGGCGACCTTGGTGCCGCGCGCGGACGGCAAGTCGAAGGACTCTACCGGCTGGAGCCCGCGCTGCACCTCGGCCTGGAGCCGCTGACGGCAACCGCGCGGTACCGCAACGGCAAGCTGGAGGTGTGGGCGCCGAGCCAGTCGCCCGACCGCACCCGGGAGATTGCGGCGCGAGCCGCGGGCCTGCCGGTGACCGACGTGCTGCTCTACCCCATGCCGGTCGGTGCGCCGGACGGGCGGGCGCTCAACGCCGATGCCGCGCCGATCGCGGCCGCTTTGGCCCGGCGGACGGGTGCGCCGATCCAGCTAGCGATCGCGCCCGGCCAATCGCTCCGCCATGACCGCCCCCGCGCGCCGGCAGCGGTCCGTTGCCGGGCGACGCTCGGGCCCGACAATTACCCCCTGGCCTGGGAAGAGCGGCGAGCGGGCGGCGAAGGGAGCGAGCCGGCCTTCCCCTATGCCGTTCCCGCCCTGCGCCTCGAGCAGGCTCGCGCCGACCTGCCGATCGCCACCGGCTACCTGCGCGGCGGAAACGCGGCGGTCGCGGCCTTCGCCCGCGAATGCTTCCTCGACGAGCTCGCGCGCGCCGGCGGCTTTGAGCCGCTGGCCTTCCGCATCGCCCTGCTCGGCGGGCAGCCGCGGCTGGCGCAGGTGCTCCAGACCGCTGCCGCGATCGGCGGCTGGGACGGCGGCGGGCCGGGGAGCGGCATGGGCCTCGCCTGCCTGTCCGCCTACGGCAGCCACATCGCGCTGCTTGCCAGCGCCTCGATCGGGCCGGACCAGAAGGTGCGGGCCGACCGGCTGGTCGCGGCCGTCGATTGCGGGCGGGCGGTCAATCCCGGCCTCGTTCGCCAGCAGGTCGAAGGCGGGCTGCTGGCGGGGCTGGCGAGAGCCACGGCGACCGCCGCAACGATCCGTGCCGGCCTTGTCGATGGCGCTGTTTCCGCCGCTCCCCGCCTTGCCCGCACCCCCGAGATCGTGGTGGAGATCGTGGGCAGCCGGGCCGGTCCCGGCGGGGTCAGCGGCCTCGGCGACGCGGTCCTCGCGCCCGCCGTCGCCAACGCGGTCGCCTCCGCTACCGGCAGGCGGTTGCGCTCACTGCCGTTCGACCCGATGTCCGCCGCATGATCCCCCCTCCCGACCACCCCGCTATTTCGCCGCGCAAGGTCGGCGTGCTGCTGATCAACCTCGGCACGCCCGACACGCCGGAGGCTGCGTCCGTGCGCAAGTACCTCGCCGAGTTCCTGTCCGACCCGCGGGTGATCGAGATCCCGCGGCTGGCTTGGAAGCCGATCCTGCACGGCATCATCCTGCGGACCCGGCCGGCGAAGTCGGCGCACGCCTACCGGCAGGTCTGGACGGAGGAGGGCTCCCCACTGGCGGTGATCACCCGCAATCAGGCCCGCAAGCTGCAGGAGCGCTGGGGTGACGGCGTGCTGGTCGACTGGGCGATGCGTTACGGCAATCCGGGGATCGGCCGGGCCGTGCGCAAGCTCAAGGACGCGGGCTGCGAGCGCATCCTGCTGGCCCCGCTCTATCCGCAATATTGCGCGGCCACGACCGCCACTGCCAACGATCTCGCCTTCGCCACCTTGGCCACCATGCGCTGGCAGCCGGCGCTGCGGACCCTGCCGCCCTACCATGACGAGCCGGCCTACATCGACGCGCTGCAGGCCAGCGTCGAGCGGCAGCTCGCCGCGCTCGACTTCGCGCCCGACCGGCTGCTCTTGAGCTTCCACGGCATGCCCGAGCGCACGCTGCACAAGGGCGACCCCTATCATTGCCATTGCCGCAAGACCTCGCGGCTGCTGGCCGAGCGGCTCGGCATACGGACCGACACGGCGTTCCAGTCGCGCTTCGGGCGCGCCAGGTGGCTGGAGCCGGCGACGGAGGACGTGCTCGCCGCCTACCCGGCGGAAGGCGTCCGCAAGATCGCCATCGCCGCGCCCGGCTTCTCCGCCGACTGCATCGAGACGGTCGAGGAACTCGGCATCCGCGGCCGCGAGACTTTCACGCAGGCGGGCGGAACGCACTTCGCGCGGCTCGACTGCCTCAACGAGGGCGAGGAGGGCATGACGATGCTCGACAAGATCCTCCGCCGCGAGCTTGCGGGCTGGTGGGACGGAGCATAGGCTCTCCGCCGGAGGAGAGTCACCATGACAGGAGTTGCAATCGTCACGGGCGGAACCCGGGGCATCGGCGAGGCGATCAGCGTCGCGCTTCAGGGGGCGGGGCTGAGCGTCGCCGCCAACTACGCCGGCAACGAGGAACGCGCGCGGAGCTTCAGCGAGCGCACCGGCGTGCGGGCCTTCAAGTGGGACGTGTCGGACTACCAGGCCTGCCAGGAGGGCGTCCGCCAGGTAGAGGCCGAGCTTGGCGAGGTAAGCGTGCTGGTCAACAACGCCGGCATCACCCGCGACACCACCATGAAACGGATGGACCACGCCAAGTGGCAGGAGGTGATCGACACCAACCTGGGCGGCTGCTTCAACATGGCCAAGGCGGTGTGGGACGGGATGGCGAACCGCGGCTACGGGCGGATCGTCAACATCGGCTCCATCAACGGCCAGGCGGGCCAATATGGGCAGGTCAACTATGCGGCGGCCAAGTCGGGCATCCACGGCTTCACCAAGGCGCTGGCGCAGGAAGGCGCGCGCTCAGGCATCACCGTCAACGCCATCGCGCCCGGCTATATCGACACGGACATGGTGGCGGCGGTGCCGGAGGACGTGCTCGGCAAGATCGTCGCCCGCATCCCGGTCGGCCGCCTCGGCCGAGCGGACGAGATCGCGCGCGGAGTCGCCTTCCTGGTCGACGAGAACGCCGGCTTCGTTACGGGCTCGACCTTGTCCATCAACGGGGGCCAGCACATGTACTGATCGAAGCGCCGAGCACAGCGGAGCCGGTGCAACGCACCGGCTTGGCTGTGCGTAGAGCTGCTGAGATCCGGACGGCCTGCGGCTTCAGCCGACAGGACCGACGGCGCGGATTTACTCCGCGCCGGTCATCGCAGCGGAGTGCAGCTTGCTTGAAACCCTCACCTACTCGCCGCCGGTCAAGCGCAGCGTGCTGATTGCCGGTCATCCCACCTCGATCAGCCTTGAGCCGCTCTTCTGGAGCGCCCTGGAGATCGCAGCGCGTGATGCGGCGGTGCCGGTGAACGCGCTTGTGGCCGAGATCGACGAAGCGCGGATGACGGTCGCGGAGCCGCCCAATCTGACCTCAGCGATCCGGCAGTGGCTGTTCGGGCGGGCGCTGGGCGGGTAGCTTTCCAGCCGCTCCCCCTCGGGGGAGCTGTCAGCGTAGCTGACTGAGGGGTTTGGCGTGACCCCTCCGGCGCTTAGCGCCATCTCCCCCAAGGGGGAGTAGCTACACTCTCTCGAGCACCGCCGCCGCGAACCGCCTCTTCGCCTCCGGCGCGCAGTGCAGGAACAGGGCGGGTTCGATGAGCTCGAGCTCCATCACCTGCAGTGCGCCGTCGTTGCCCTCGATCAGGTCCACGCGCGCGTAAGCCGCCTCCGCCGGCGCTACGGCGAGCGCGGCGCGGGCGAGCTCCAGCGCGCCCGGGGGCGGCGGGCACGGCTCGGTCTGTCCGCCGAAATGCGGCTGCACCCGGAAGTCCCCTGGGGCCGGGCGCTTCACCACCGAGTGGCTGAGCTCGCCCCCGAACAGGATTAGCGAATATTCGCCGCGCTCCGCAATGGAGCGCATGTAGGGCTGGATCATCATGCGCCGGCCGTGCACGTCGGTCGGGACCGCCGCCGCCTCACCCTGCGCCAGGCGAAAGGTATGGCTTCCGCCGCCCGAAACCGCGGGCTTAACCACCACCTCCTCGCAGCCAAGCGTGCCGAACGCAGCCGCCAGCGCGGCTTCGTTGAGGTGATCGACGGCCAGCGTCGGTACGGTCGGCACGCCCTTGGCGCCAAGCTCCGCGAGATAGGCCTTGTCCCCGTTCCAGCGGAGCAGCGGCACCGGGTTGAGCACCGGCACACCTTCCGCCTCCAGCCGGTCGAGCAGCCCGAGCCACTCGGGGTAACGCAGGTGATAGCCCCAGGCGACCAGCGGCAGCACGCAGTTGAACGGCTCCAGGTCCCCAGGGGCGGTCCACGGCCGGGCAATCACCTCCGCCCCCGCCTCGCGCAGCGCCTCGGCCTCGACATGAAAGGCCCAGGCCCACGGCTCCGAAAAAGCCGGGTCGGGGACCAGGATCAGCAGCCGCATCAGCGGGCCAGGAGGATCCGAGCCTGGTTGGCGATCTGCGCGAGCATGGGCACCGTCGGCTTGCCCCCGGTCCGGGCGCGCAGGACCAGGCGGCGGAACTGCTCGATGCGCGGGGCCTGATCGACGGTCCAGCGCTCGGCCGCCGCTTCCGGGTCCTCGCCGCGGGTGCGGGCCGCCCAGTCGAGCCGCAGCTGCTCGAACTCGCGGGCCAGGCCCGACACCAGCAGGCGCTCCCATTGATCGGCGGGGTTGAAGCGGGTGAGCTGGCCCATCGCCCAGTCGAGCCCGAGCGCTTCGCCCAGCCGGACGTAGGCCCGGGTCAGCGCCAGCTCGTCCACGCCCCGGCGCGCGGCCAGGGCGGCGATGCCGAAGACGCCGTCCAGTTCGTACAGCTTGACCAGCCCGCGGGTGATTTCCGGGGTTGCACCCACCGCTTCCAGCCGCTGCTGGCGCATCGCCGCCTCCTGCCGCACCTCTTCGCGGATCAGCTCGCGGGTGGCCTTTTGCACTTTGTTGAGGCCTGGTTCGAGCAGCTCCACCAGCCGGCTCAGGCTGGTCTCGCCGGCACTGGCGCGCAGGATGTCCGACAGGTGCGCGCGGACGCTCTGCGCGGCATGGGCGAACAGCTCCAGCCGGACGGTTTCGTTCACCGCGGCCTCGTCGATCCGCTGCCATAGCAGGTCGAGCCCAAGTAGCCGCTCGGCGGCCAGAAAGGCGATCACCACCTGGCCGAGCGAGGCGCCTTCCTCCTCCGTCATGTCCAGTGCCAGGCCCGGTCCCAGGCGGTTGACGATGCGGTTGGCGACCTTGGTCGCGAGGATCTCGTGCCGCAGGCGGTGCGCCAGGATCGCGTCGCGGTGGGCCTCACGCATCGGCGCGGGAAAGGCGTTCAGCAGCTGCTCGGCCAGGAGCGGGTCGTCGGCCAGCCGCAGGTCCTCCGCCGCGTCCTGGAGGCTGAGCTTGGACATGGACAGCAGCACCGCCAGCTCGGGCCGGGTGAGCCCGCGGTTGTCCGAAGCCCGCCGCAGCAGCACCTCGCTGGTCTCCAGCCCTTCCACGCGCCGGTCGAGCCGGCCGGTCGCTTCCAGCAATTCCAGGGTGCGGACATGGCTCGGCAGCGCCTTCACTCCGCTCGTCTCGGCGATGGAAAGCGCCAGGCTCTGCAGCCGGTTGTCCTCCAGCACCAGCTGGGCGACCTCGTCCGTCATCCCCTCCAGCAGCCGGTTGCGGTCGTCCAGCGCCAGCCGCCCTTCGCGCATCTCGCGGTTGAGCGGGATCTTGATGTTGACCTCATTGTCCGAGCAATCGACGCCCGCCGAATTGTCGATGAAGTCGGTGTTGATCCGCCCGCCGCCTTCCGCGAACTCGATCCGCGCGGCCTGGGTGATCGCCAGGTTGGCGCCTTCGCCGATGACGGTGGCCCGAAGGTCGCGGGCATCCACGCGCAGCGGATCGTTGGCGGGGTCGCCGACGGCGCTGTGCGCCTGGCTGGAGGCCTTGATGTAAGTGCCGATGCCGCCGAACCAGATGAGGTCGACCGGCGCCTTCAGGATCGCGCTGATCAGCGCGGTCGGATCGAGGGTGGTCTCCTCCACGCCGAGCGCCGCGCGCGCCTCGGGCGTCAGGTCGATCTGCTTCTGCGTGCGCGGCACGATCATCCCGCCGCGCGACAGCAGTCTGCGGTCGTAATCGTCCCAGCTGGAGCGCGGCAGGTCGAACAGCCGCTTGCGCTCCGACCAGCTGCCGACCGGCTCGGGCTCGGGATCGATGAAGATGTGGCGGTGGTCGAAGGCGGCGACGAGCTTCAGCGCCTGGCTCAAAAGCATGCCGTTGCCGAACACGTCGCCCGACATGTCGCCGCAGCCGACCACCCGCACGGGCTGCGTCTGCACGTCGACGCCCATCTCCAGGAAGTGGCGCTGGACGGAGATCCACGCGCCCTTGGCGGTGATGCCCATCGCCTTGTGGTCGTAACCGTTGGAGCCGCCCGAAGCGAAGGCGTCGCCCAGCCAGAAGCCGCGCTCCAGCGCGATCGCATTCGCTACGTCCGAGAAGGTGGCGGTGCCCTTGTCCGCGGCCACCACGAAATAAGGATCGTCGCCGTCGTGGACCACCACGCCGTCCGGGTGCGTCACGGCCTCGTCGACGATGTTGTCGGTGACCGACAGCAGCGAGCGGATGAAGATGCGGTAGCTTTCCTGGCCTTCCGCCAGCCAGGCGTCGCGGTTGGTGGGGGCGGGGAGCTGCTTGGGGTAGAAGCCGCCCTTGGCGCCGGTCGGCACGATCACTGCGTTCTTGACCAGCTGCGCCTTCATCAGGCCCAGGATCTCGGTGCGGAAGTCGTCGCGCCGGTCGGACCAGCGGAGGCCCCCGCGGGCGACCGGGCCGCCGCGCAGGTGGATGCCCTCGACTCGCGGCGAGTACACCCAGATCTCGCGGTAGGGGACGGGCGCGGGCAGGCCGGGAACCTTGGCGGGGTTGAGCTTGAAGGCGAGCGCCTCGCCGGGCTTGGGGGCGAACGCATTGGTGCGGAGCGTCGCCTCCACCACCGCGCGGAACAGCCGCAGGATGCGGTCGTCGTCGATCGCGTTGACCCCGCCCAGCGCCTCCTCCAGCGCGCGCCGCTGCTGCGCCATCTCCGCCTGCCGGTCACCGGTCGAGCCCGGATCGTGGGCCGCCGTGAACTGGCGGATCAAAGCTTGCGTGGCGAGCGGCGAGCGGCGCAGCGCATCAACGATGGTGATGAGGCTGTAGGCGACCCCCGTTTGGCGCAGGTAGCGGAACCAGGCGCGGAGCCACACCACCGGCTGCGGGTCGAGCCCGGCGAGCAGCACGAGCTGGTTGAACTCGTCGTTCTCGGCGATTCCGTCCAGCACGTCGGTGATCGCGCGCTCGACCGTGGCGGCGCGAGCGGTGATGGCTCCGACGTCCGTGCCTTCGGGCAGTTCGACCCGGAAATCGTGGATGTAGCCCCGCGCCCCGCCACCAAGCGCGGTGGGCTGTTCCTCGATCACCCGGAAACCGAAGTTCTCCAGCGCGGGCACCGCCTCGGACAGCGGGATGAGCCCGCTCCGGCGATAGATCTTGAGGTGCAGCTCGCACGAGCCATTCCCGGTCGGGCACAGCCGGACGTCGCGCTCGCCGCCACCCTCGAGGCGACTCAAGCGAAGGATGTCCTGAGCCGCGTCCGCGGGTTCGGTCCTCGCCTGATAGCTGTCGGGGAACGCGCCCTCGCCGAAGCCCAGCGCCAGGCGCGTCGCCCGGGCGGAGCCGATCCGTTCGGCGAGCGCTTCCTCGACGCTGGGTCGCCAGCCGCGGACCATGCCGTGCAGCCGCGCGTTCAGTGCCCGCACGTCCGGTGTGGGCGCGGTGGAATCGAGGTACAGGGTGTAGCGGACGAGCGCGAGATCGCCCTCGCCAAGCTCCACCGAATAGCTGGTGATGTCGCGGCCGACCGCCTGCTCCAGCATGGTGCCGATCTGCAGCCGGCGAGCGGTGGAAAGCGCATCGCGCGGCAGCCAGACAAAGGCGAACAGGTGCCCCTTGAGGATGCTGCGGACGAGCACCAGCGCCGGGCGCGGCCGGTCGGCGAGCGACATGGCGGTGACCACCAGCTCGCGCACGGCTTCGAGCGGCAGGTTGGTCAGGAGGTCGCGCGGCAGCGACGCCACCGCATGGCGCAGCGCCTTGCCCGAATGCCCGCCGGGATCGAAGCCGAACTGCCGGTCGAGTTCCTCCAGCCGGCGGCGGAGCACCGGCACGTCCTCTGCGGGCTCGATCAGGGCCTGGCTGGTCCACAGCCCGGCGTGCACCCCGATGCCGCTGATCTTGTTCCCTTCCCGGACCGGCACCACCACCAGGTCGAGCGGAACCCGGCGATGCACCGTCGACTTGCGGTCGGCCTTGGCCAGCAGCGGCTCGTCGCCACCTTCTTCGAAGTAGCGCATCGCGCCCAGGCACCCGCCTTCGTCGGTAGGCGCGCCGGGTACGCTGAAGACGCCCAGCGTTGCGGACGGCGCTTCGCCCGGCCGCTCGACCTGGTAGCCGAGCAGGGTCAGGGCGCCATCGGCGAACCAGTGCATCAGTGCCGATCCTTCGGGATCGCGCACCGCCTTCGCATCTTCCCGCATCTTGGCCTGCAGCGCCGGCCAGTCCCTCACCGCCAGCCGCACGTCCCGGAGCACCTGGCCGAGCTCGCCCACCAGTTCCTGGCGCCCGCGGGCATCGGCGCGGTCGAGCTCGATGTACATCAGGGATTCGCGGGTCCCGTGCTGGCCGGAAGGGTCCAGCGATTGCAGGCGCCCGCCGGCTGCGCGGGTGACGCAGACCACCGGGTGCAGCAGGCGATGGATGGTGAGGTGGCGCGCGGCGATCGCGTTGGCGACGCTGTCCACCAGGAAGGGCATGTCGTCGTTGACGATCGCCAGGCGCATGCGCCGGGTGCTGGCCTCGGCGCCGCCGCGGGACTCCAGGCGGATCAGCGGTTCGCCGGGCGCCCGCTCGCTCGCGGCGGTCAGCATAAAGGCGGCGGCCTCATCCTGCTCTTGCGGGCTGAAGTCGACGGTCTCGCCGGGCAGCGCGCCCCTGGTCAGAGCGTCGCGGAGCGCGTCGTGGAGGGGATCCGCCGCCGCGACTAGGGTTGCCGACATGATATGCTGAAGCTCCAACGCTACCGTAAGGTGGGCGGCGCTATAGCCCTCGCCCAAGCAGGCGGACAACCCTTGGCCATCTCAGGCCGCGGCTCTCCGCAGTGCCCGGTCGAGCATCGCCGGGTCGGGCACCGCGGCCACCGGCGCGACCGCGCCGCTCGCGCTGCGGCGCACCAGCACCAGGGCGAACTCCCCGTTGCCGGCCAGAGCTTCAAGCGGTCGCGGCGCGGCGGCGCGGAGGGCGGTGCATGCACGCTCCCGCCAGCCCGCTGGATCGACGTCGGGCCGGCGCACCCGGCGCTCGGCTTCCACCAGGGCCTTCAGCCCTCCCGGCTGGGCCTCGATCAGGGCCAGAAAGCCGCCTTCCGCGACCTCCTGCCGCGCGGCATAGGACAGGGCCGCGGCATATTCGGTCAGCCGCGCCTTGTCGTGATCCGCGCCGAACACGAGCTTGGCCACCGCGGTCATCGGCGCCCGGGACTGAGCCGCGATCCCGGCCTCCTCCAGCAGCTTGCCGTAGTCCGCCGGAGCCGCGGCCGCAGCGCAGGCGAAGTCATAGGCCAGCGACAGGGCGCGATAGAGCGCCTGCCGGCTTCGTCCGTCGGCCGCCTTGGCGTCTTCGGCCGTAACTCGGGCGGCGCTCAGCCAATCGTCGAGCGACGCCTCCTCCGACGCCCCCAGCACGTCCGGGTCGCGCATCGGCCCGTCCTGCCAGGCGAGGTGCTCGCCCGTAGCGGACGGCGGCGGCGGACCTGGTGGCACCTCCGCGACCGGCTCGTTCGCGGCCGGTTCGCGGGCGGACGACCAATCGAACACGCCGTAAACGAAGTCGACCGTGTCGCCGTCGGACGAGAAGGGCATCATGATGCCTCGGTAGCGCAGGGAAGCGCCGCGCTGGTTGACGAAGTCCGCCTCGATCCCGACCGGTGCACGGCTTTCCAGAATCTGGTCATAATGATCGGCCAGCCGCGCGAGCAGCGATCCGGCGGGCACTTCCGCCGGGCTGTCCGCCGCGACGTCGAGCCCGCATTCGCGGCGCAAGGCTGCGCCGAGGTAGGCGGTGGAAGGACTCAGGGCCCCAGCGGTGAAATCCAGCAGCACGCTGTTGCCCGCGAAATCCGCGACGCTGGCAGGCTCCAGATCTTCGATCGACGGGTAGTCGCGGCCGTCCAGCAGAGATGCCCAATAGTTGAAGGCGCGCACCTGCATGCGCCGCTCGCTGGTGGGGGAGTCGGATTCCGCAGCCTCGCTCCCGTCGGCGTCGAACGCCGGTCCGGGCTCGGCCTCAAATTCTCGGTAGCTGTCCATGGCACGATCCCGGCTCGATCCGTTGACGAGCCATCATCGCGCAGCTTGCGTTACCAAAGCGTTGAGTGGGGGAGGCCAACGGTTCGACTCTCCCGTGAGTCGGCTTGTCGCACGCCGCGAATCCGCGTTCCAGTGTGGGCGTTGGGGCCAAGTGACCACCTCGACGCTGATCCGGGAAGCGCGATACTGGCCGGAGGACCGGGCGCTGGAGCTCTGTTTCACCGGCGGGCGGCGGTATCTTTACCTGGGTGTCCCGAACCGGGTCGCCCAGGAGTTCCAGCAGGCCAGCTCGAAAGGCGCCTTCTTCAACGGGCGCATCAAAGGCCGCTTCACCTGTCACGAACTCGCCAGCCAAGCGACTCCCCGGCGCCAGCGGGCAGCCAACGACTGAGCGCCCGCCGGAACTCTCTCGTTACGGCGGCGTTCGTTACGGCTGCACAACAGGGAGTTAAGAACATGGTAGACGACCATCGCGACCGCGACCGGGAAACGGTTGAGCGCACCACCATCGTCGAGACGGATCGCGGGCGCGGCGGCGGCGGCGTGTTGACCGCGGTGCTGCTGGTCCTGGCGCTGCTCGTGCTGCTGTTCCTGTTCCGCGACCAACTCGGCTTCGGCGGCGACACCACGGAGATCAAGGTGCCCGACCAGATCGACGTCAACGTAAACTGACGATCCCAACAGGTCGTCACCCCGGCTGCCGAGCCGGGGTCCAGTCCAGCGATGGAGGCGGCAGCCTGGACCCCGGCCTGCGCCGGGGTGCAGCACCCCCAGGCCCGCCTTCACACTGCCCGCAGCCGCGCCTAAAGCAGCGCCATGCTCAGCAACGCCTCGCCCACCTACCTGACCGGCTTCGGCGGCCATTTCGCGACCGAGGCGGTGCCAGGCGCGCTGCCGCAGGGGCGCAACAGCCCGCAGCGGCCCGCCTTCGGCCTCTACGCCGAGCAGCTGTCGGGCACGGCCTTCACCATGGCGCGGCATGAGAACCGGCGGAGCTGGCTGTACCGGATGCGGCCGACCGCCGACCATCGCCCGTTTACCCGCTACGAGGGCGCGCCGCGCTTTTGCTGCGACGCCGGTGCTGAGCCGCTACCGCCCAACCGGCTGAGGTGGGACCCGATCGCCGAGCCGGAGCCCGGGACCGATTTCGTCGACGGCCTGGTCACGGCCGTGTTCAACCGCTCGCCGGCGGAGTTGGAGGGGGTGGCCGTCCACCTCTACGCCGCCAACGCCGGCATGGACGCCCGCGTGTTCGTGTCGGCGGACGGCGAGCTGTTGATCCTGCCGCAGGCCGGGCGGCTCGACATCCTGACCGAGCTCGGTCGGCTGGAGATCGCGCCGGGGCAGATCGGCCTGGTTCCGCGGGGCGTGCGCTTTCGGGTCGGCCTGCCCGACGGCACGGCGCGGGGCTATGTCGCCGAGAACTACGGCGCGCCCTTCCGCCTGCCCGACCTCGGGCCGATCGGCGCCAACGGCCTCGCCAACCCCCGCGACTTCGAGACACCGGTGGCAGCGTTCGAGGACCGCGACGAGCCGACCGAGGTGGTCCAGAAATGGAGCGGTCACCTGTGGGCGACGACGCTCGACCATTCGCCGCTGGACGTGGTCGCCTGGCACGGCAATCTCGCGCCCTGGCGCTACGACCTGGCCACCTTCCAGGCGATCGGCACCGTCAGCTTCGACCATCCAGATCCCAGCATCTTCACCGTCCTGACCTCGCCGTCGGCTATGCCCGGCCGCGCGAACGTCGACTTCGTAATCTTTCCGCCGCGGTGGATGGTCGGGGAGGACACCTTTCGCCCGCCCTGGTTCCACCGCAACGTGATGAGCGAGTGCATGGGCCTGCTGAGCGGCGAGTATGACGCCAAGGCCGAAGGCTTCGCGCCCGGCGGGCTCAGCCTCCACAATCTCATGACCGGCCATGGTCCCGACGTCGACACCTGGCGCAAGGCGTCGGACGCCGAGCTCAAGCCCGTCAAGATCGGCGGCACCATGGCCTTCATGGTGGAAAGCTGCTGGCCGTTCCAGGTCAGCGCGGAGGCGCTCGGCCGCGCCCAGAGCGACTACGACCTG
Source organism: uncultured Sphingomonas sp. (assembly GCF_902806285.1). GTDB lineage: Bacteria > Pseudomonadota > Alphaproteobacteria > Sphingomonadales > Sphingomonadaceae > Sphingomicrobium. The sequence continues at coordinate 19,392 of NZ_CADCWA010000072.1, forward strand.
GCCTGGGCCGACTTCCCCAAGGCGCGCCTGCCGTGACCGGAGCGCTCGACGAGACTCACGATCCGCGGCGCACCAGCTGGGTCGAAAGCGCGCAGGGGCATTCCGACTTCCCGGTCCAGAACCTGCCGCTGGGCGTGTTCTCGGCCGACGGGCAAGGTCGGCGCATCGGCGTGGCGATCGGCGACTTCATCCTCGACCTGACGCAGGCGGCCGAGTTCCTCGACGAGGAATGGCGCGACGAGCTGGCGCACCCGGTGCTGAATGCCTGGCTGGCGCGGGGGCCCGCGGCACACACCGCGCTGCGCGGGCGCCTGTCCGAACTGCTCAGCGACGAGCGCTACCGCGGCGACCTTGAGATGGCGCTGATCGGCCAGTCCGAAGCCAGGATGCACCTGCCGTGCCTCGTCGGGGACTACACCGACTTCTACGTCGGCATCCACCACGCGACCAACGTCGGGCGGCAGTTCCGGCCCGACCAGCCGCTGCTGCCCAACTATAAATATGTGCCGATCGGCTATCACGGCCGCGCGAGCTCGGTGCGGGCATCGGGCGAACCGGTGATCCGGCCTTCGGGCCAGCGCAAGCCACCGGAGGCCGATGAGCCCGTGTACGGCCAGTCGCGTCGGCTCGACTATGAGCTGGAATTGGGCATGTGGATCGGCCGCGGCAACCGGCTGGGCGAGCCGATTCAGGTCGGGGAGGCGGGCGAGCACATCGCCGGCTACTGCCTGCTCAACGACTGGTCGGCCCGCGACCTGCAAGCCTGGGAGTATCAGCCGCTAGGGCCGTTTTTGGCCAAGAACTTCCTGACCAGTGTGTCGCCTTGGGTGATAACGGCCGACGCGCTGCTGCCCTTTCGCGTGGCCCAGCCTCCTCGGCCAGAGGGCGATCCCCAGCCCTTGCCCTATCTTCGCGACGGGAACCCGGCGCCGGGTCTGGGGCTGACGATCGAAGCGCTGATCTCGACGGAACGGATGCGGGCGGAGAGTTTGCCGCCGCACCGCCTCAGCCACGGCAACGCGGCTGCCGCCATGTACTGGAGTGCGGCGCAGATCCTGGCGCACCACAGCTCCAACGGCTGCAACCTTCAGCCGGGGGACCTGATCGGCACCGGCACCCTGTCCACCGCGGAGGACAGCGGCCTCGGCTCGCTGCTCGAGATCAGCCGCGGCGGCAAGCGACCGCTGACCCTGCCAACGGGCGAGGAGCGGAGCTTTTTGGAGGATGGCGACGAGCTGATCCTGACGGCTCGGGCGGAAGCGGACGGCGCGGTGCCGATCGGCTTCGGCGAGTGCCGCGGCGTGGTGGTGGGAACGGCATGATCCGCTTTGTTGCTCTTGCC
>NZ_CADCWA010000073.1:0-1613 GCF_902806285.1 uncultured Sphingomonas sp.
CTGGCAACCGACGTCTGCCCGGCGCCGCCGCCGCCGCCGCCGCCGCCGCCAGCGGCGCCCGAGCGCGGCTAACGCCAGCCTGGTTGTTAATGGGAGAGGGCGGGTTCATTCCCGCCCTCTTTCGTTTATGGGTGACGCCGGCGGGAGCCGCACCACCCATGAAGCCCGCAGTTCGCCTGAAGGGCAAGGGGAGCCCGCCAAGATCGAGGCACGTCAGGCTGGGGTGACGCTTGTCGCATATCGAAGAGAGTATCGCCGTAATCGGGCTGGGCTATGTCGGGCTGCCGCTCGCCGTTGCCTTGTCGAGGCACGCGGACGTTACCGGTTACGACATCAACCTCCGGCGGGTCGAAGGGCTGAACCGCGGCATCGACAGCACCAATGAAGTCGCGCCAGGCGAACTCATGGGCGGCCGCCTGCGGGTAAGCTCGGACCCGGCGCTGCTTGCCGGCAAGACCCTGTACATCGTCACCGTTCCGACGCCCATCGACAACGCCAGCCGCCCGGATTTCGGGGCCATGCTCAAGGCCTGCGAAGTGGTTGGACCGGTGCTCTCACCCGGCGCGATCGTGGTATTCGAAAGCACCGTCTACCCCGGCGCCACCGAGGAAATCTGCGGCCCGGCCCTGGAGCGGGCTTCGGGGCTGATGTGCGGCGTGGACTTCAAACTCGGCTACAGCCCGGAGCGGATCAATCCTGGCGACAAGGAGCATCCGCTCGAGAAGATCGTCAAGGTGGTCGCCGGCCAAGATCCGGCAACGCTCGGCCGACTATGCGCAGTGTATGGCGCGATTGTCGACGCAGGCGTCCACCGGGCGCCGTCGATCAAGGTGGCGGAGGCGGCCAAGGTGCTGGAGAACACCCAGCGCGACGTCAACATCGCCCTGATGAACGAAGTGTCCAAGATCTGCGAGCTGGTCGGCATCCGCTCCCGCGATGTCCTTGCGGCTGCCGGAACGAAATGGAACTTCCTCGACTTCCGGCCCGGCCTGGTCGGCGGCCACTGCATCGGTGTGGACCCCTACTACCTGACCGCCAAGGCAGAGGAACTCGGCTATCGGCCCGAGGTGATCCTGTCGGGCCGGCGGGTCAACGACAGCATGGGCGCTTATGTCGCACAGCGGGTGATCAAACTGCTGGCGCACCATGACCTGCCGCTCAAGGCGCTGCGGGTCGGCATAATGGGTCTCACCTTCAAGGAGAACGTGCCGGATACCCGCAACTCCAAGGTGGTGGATATCGTCCGCGAGCTGACGTCGTTCGGACTGGAGCCCCTGGTGCACGATCCCCTGGCCGACCCGCAGGCCGTGACGGAAGGATATGGCCTGGAAGTTTCGTCGCTGGAGCGGTTTCACGATCTGCACGCGCTGATCCTGGCAGTTCCGCATGCCGCCTACCGGCCGTTCGATCCTGCGAAGCTTGGGCGGATGATCGCCAGCAGAGGCATTTTCGTCGACATCAAGTCGGTGGTGGAGCCCGGCTCGCTCCGCGCGGACATCGGCTACTGGAGCCTTTAGCATCCGGCCGCGTCATGCGGCGCTCGGACCTTGACTTTGCCCGGGCGCTTCCATAGGGGGCGCGTCCGAGCTTTCGAGCGTCAGCCTACATTCACA
>NZ_CADCWA010000073.1:1623-3701 GCF_902806285.1 uncultured Sphingomonas sp.
CCGCGCGGACATCGGCTACTGGAGTCTTTAGCATGCGGCCGCGTCGCGCGCGGCTCGGACCTTGACTTCGCCCGGACCCTTGCATAGGGGCGCATCCGAGCTCTCGAGCGTCAGCCTACATCATCAGCCAAGAAACGGGCAGTCCCGGCCATGAAGATCCGCAATTCATTGAAGTCGCTGAAGGGCCGCCACCGCGATTGCCGCGTGATCCGCCGGCGCGGGCGGACCTACGTCATCAACAAGACGAACCGGCGCTTCAAAGCGCGGCAGGGCTAAGCTCCCGCGGAAGCCTGGCGGGCGCTGAGGGGGCGGCTTTCGCCTGCAACTCGGCTTATCGCCGCCGTTAAACGTCTCGCCGTCATTGGCGGTTAAGCTCTTTGCCTCTATATGGAGGATGCAAGGAGTTGGTTCGATGAAGACCGTGCGCCGTACTATGCTGTTGGTGGCCGCTTCGGCGCTGCTCGCCGGCGCGGGTGCGTCCGCGGCGCTGGCGCAAAGGACGCCCAACAACTTCCGCTACGAGATCAAGAACGGCCAGCGGGTGCCCAAGCCCGGGAACCGGCTGGTCAGGCCCGACGGCAGCTGGCGCGAGGAAGTTCGCCAGGGCTCCTGCGTCACGATCAAGGAAAAGAGCGCCGCCGGCGAGTATAAGGAAACGCGGCGCTGCGACTGACCGGGCGAGGCTGCTGAGCTAGGATCGCGGCTATGTGCAGGCTGGCCGCTCACAGCCGACCAGCAAGACCGATTAGGAAAGCGGTGAGCTGAATCAGCGCGAGAAGCCAGAAGAAGCGCCGGTACTTCCAAAAGATCGCCTTCAGCGTCTTCTGGTCCTCATCGTCCGTGAAGCGATCCCATCTAAGTGGCGGCCGGCCGCGCCGCCTGCGGGTCTGGACTGATCCGGCACTCCGGCAGGCCCAGCTGCTGCACGTCCTTGCAGGCCCGGACCTGCGCGCTGCCGTCCGGACCCACGAAGATCGCCCAGTCGCGTCCGTCGTCGCAGCTTGCGGTCCACAGCGACAGGCGCCTGTACTCCTGAACGTAGCCCGATCGGAGCACGCGGCGGCAGCGCAGGCCGCTGGCCAGGATCGCGCGCTTCAGGCCGATGTCGCGGTTCATGTCGTCGAGCTGGTGCAGCCGGTCCTGCTCGGGCGAGCGCACCGCGATCTGAACGTCGTTGACCGCTGCCTGGCCGGTCTCGCCCCGCTCGCCGCCGCAGGCCGCCGCGCCCATCACCAGCACTGCCACTAACCAGCTCCGCATCGCCGCGTCTCCTCGATCAACCACAATAACGAAGCCGCACGCAGGCGGCTGCATCGGTCGCCCGGCGGCGAGCCTCCGCCACGTCCTCGCCGCGGGCCAGCGCCACGCCCATTCGCCGGTTGGGGAGCGTGCGCGGCTTGCCGAACAGCCGCAGCTCGGCGCCGGTCGCCAGCGCGTCGGCCACGCCGTCGAAGCTGAAGGCATCGCTGTCCTGAGTAGCCAGGATCACCGCCGAAGCCGCCGGCCCCGCGGACAGCATCGGCGCCACCGGCAGGCCGAGAATGGCGCGCAGGTGCAGTTCGAACTGGTTGGGCGACTGACTGACCAGCGTCACCATGCCCGTGTCGTGCGGGCGCGGGCTGAGCTCGGAGAAGATCGCCCGCTCGCCCGCAATGAAGAACTCGACGCCGAACAGGCCGCGGCCGCCGAGCGCCTCCACCACCTTTCGCGCCTGGTCCTGGGCAGACTGGAGGGTCGCCGCGCCGATCTCCGCCGGCTGCCAGCTTTCGCGATAGTCGCCGCTCTCCTGCCGGTGGCCGATGACCTCGCAGAAGTGGAGGCCGTCGGCCGCCGCCACCGTCAACAGGGTGATCTCCGTGTCGAAGCGGATGAACTCCTCGACGATGACCCGGGCGCGCTGCCCACGCATGTTGGCCACCGCATGGTCCCAGGCGGCGCCGACCTCCGCGAGAGTGTGCGCGGTGCTCTGGCCCTTGCCGGAGGAGGACATGACCGGCTTGACGACGCAGGGCAGGCCGACCGCCTCCGCGCCTGCCAGCGCCTCTTCCCGGCTTATCGCGGAGCGGTAGCGGCTGGTC
>NZ_CADCWA010000074.1 GCF_902806285.1 uncultured Sphingomonas sp.
TCGGTGACGAGCGCGCGGTCGAAGCCGACGCCCGGCTGGAACAGGTTGGCGTAGGCCAGCGCGATGACCACGCCCAGGGACGACACCAGCACGGTGAAGAACAGGGTCCGCAGGCCAACGCGTTTGAGAGCGGCTACATCGCCCATCTCGGCAATGCCGACCACCAGCGCCGAGAACAGCAGCGGGATCACCAGCATGAACAGCAGGCGCAGGAAGATCTGGCCGATCGGGCCGGTGACATAGGTGGTCACGATCTCGACCCAGCGCGCATCGCTGCCGCCCGCGGCGTTGGCGACGAGCCCCGCACCCAGGCCGACCAGGAAGCCGATCAGCATCTGCCATTGCAGGCCGAGACCCTTGGCCTGCGTTTCGTCGATCATTCCGGTCCCCCGCTTGGCCTACGCGTCTCGGGTCGCGGGGGAGTGCCCCATTGTCAAGCGTGCTCCGGCTCCCGTGCCTTGATGACGCGCTCCGCCAGCGTGCCGTTGAGTTCGGCCAGATGGTCGAACTCGGAATCGTATGCGGCCAGCCCTTGGCTCAAGGAGCGCAGCTCCGCCTCCAGTCCGGCCAGCTCGGCTTCGGGGATCAGCGCCTCGACCCGGTCCCACCCGCTCCACCCGTCATGTGGACCGACGCCCAGCATCTGCCCGCGCCGGCTGGCGACCGCAGAACTGACCCGGCTGGTGGCGTTGCTCGGGGTTGCGACCCTGATCCGCTGCACCGGTTCCAGCAGGTAGGGTGCAGCACCGCTGAGCGCCTCCTGCATGGCGATCCGGCCCGCGGTGCGGAAGGCGAGCTCCGAACTGTCGACGCTGTGGTAGCTGCCGTCGGTCAGGGTGACGGCCACGTCCACCACCGCGAAGCCGAGCGGGCCCTTGGCGAGCGCGTCGCGGACGCCCTGCTCGACCGCGGGGATGTACTGCCGCGGGATGGCGCCGCCGTGGATCTTCTCCGTGAAGCGGAAGCCCTCGCCGCGGGGCAGGGGCGCGAGGGCGATCACCACGTCGCCGAACTGGCCGTGCCCGCCCGACTGCTTCTTATGGCGACCGCGTTGGGTAACCGAGCGCCGGATCGACTCGCGGTAGCCGATGGTCGGGGCCCGCTGCTGCACCGCTACGCCGTAGCGGCGCTTTAGCTTGGCGAGCAGCGTCTGCAGCTGCTCGTCGTTGACGCCGCGGAGCCGCAGCTCGTGGCTGGCCTCGTCCTGTTCGAGCCTGAGCGCCGGGTCTTCCTCGAGCAGGCGGGACAGGGCTCCGGACAGCTTTACATCATCCTTGCGATCCGCAGGCTCGATCGCGATCGCGCAGTTGAGGGCGGGGAAGGACACCTCGACCTCCGGCGGCAGCTTGCCAGTTCCGAGCCACTGGCCTGCGCGAACGCCGTCCAGCTTAGCCAGGGCAACCACCTCGCCGTTCCTGGCCCGCGCGAGCTTGCTCGTCTTCTCGCCCTGCAACGAGAACAGCGCGCCCAGCCGCTGTCGGCGACCGGCGGCATCCTGTACTTCGGCGCCTTCGCTGACGGGGACGCCCAGGACCCGGCTCAGCGCGATCCGGCCGAGCGCGGTTGCGTTGCTGACCTTGAAGGCGAACAGGGCAGCGTCGGTCACCCCCAGGCGGCGGGCGGTGGCGGCGGGCGCGGGCGTCTCGTGGCGCAGGGCCTTGAGCAGGCGGCGAACGCCCCAGCAGTTGCCGGCGGAACCGAACAGCACCGGCACGCCCAGGCTCTCGCCTGTTTCCCGGGCGAGGTCGTTGAACACCGTGCTCTCCTCCGGGACCTGGTCGGTCAGCAGCTGTTCGAGCAGCGCGTCGTCGTGATCGGCCAGCTGCTCCAGCAGCTGCGCGCGCGCCTGGCCCTCGCGCTCGGCGAGCTCCTGCGGGATGCCGATCGGTTCGGAGCCCTTGCCGCCCGGCAGATAGTGGAAGGCGCGTTCCAAGGCGACATCTATGAACCCGGTGACCCGCTCGTCCCCTCCATTCCTGGCCCGGATCGGGATCTGCCGGGCGATCAGCGGCGAGACGCTCATCGGCTGCAATACCGACAGGAGGTCCCGGATCGACCCGCGCGCCTGGTCGATGCGGTTGGCGAAGATGAGGTGCGGGATGCCCAGCTCGTCGAGCATGCGCAGGGCAGGGGCCGCGAGCGGGGCGCGGGCGGGGTCGGGATCGACGACCACGATCGCCAGGTCGGCCACCGCGACGGCACGCGCGCCGTCGGCCGCGAAGCCGACGGAGCCGGGGCAGTCGATCAGCGCGAAGCTCTCGCCCAGGTAATCGAAGCGGAGCAGGTTGAGCTCGGTGGAGCCGCCCCGCGCCCGCGCTTCGGCAGCGGCGTCGCCGATGCTGGTGCCGTTGCCCGTGGAGCCCAGCCGGTCGATCGTCCCGCTGGCGAACAGCAGCGCTTCGGCCAGCGAGGTCTTGCCCGCGCCGGCCGGTCCGACCAGCGCGATGGCTCGGGTGCCGTCCACAACCTCGTGCATGCGACTCTCCTCCCGTCCTGTTGTGCAGGGCGCTGAGTCGCCGCGGGGCGCCTCACGCGCCGCTAAAGACAGGCAGCGTCGGCCCGTTCGCAGCCCTTGGCAAGTGGGGAACGGCTCGGGTCCCAGTCGGTTGGGCGCAGGGAGGAGTTTCGACCGACCCATGGCTACCGCCGCACACCCGAACCAAGCCGCAACCGACGACAAGGGCCGGAGCGCGGACAAGCCGACGGACATTCCGGCTCCCGGCTGGAAGGAGATCGCGCTCCGCACCTGGAAGGAGGCGGGCAACGACAACATCGGCATCGTCGCCGCCGGCGTCGCCTTTTACGGCTTCCTGGCGCTGGTGCCGCTGCTGGGCGCACTGGTGCTGATCTACGGCCTGGTGGCGGAGCCGCAGACGGTCCTGCAGCACGCTTCCTCCCTGACCAACATGCTTCCGCAGGACGTCGCCGGGCTGATCAGCCAGCAGCTGATGACTGTGGTTCAGACCTCCGGCGGCAAGAAGGGCCTGGGCCTCGCGATCGCGCTGGGGCTCTCGCTGTGGGGGGCGCGCAATGCCGCGGGGTCGGTCGTCACCGCGCTCAATATCGCTTACGAGGAGGAGGAGAAGCGCGGGTTCGTGAAGACCAACCTGCTGGCGATCGCCATGACGGTGGGCGCGGTGCTGCTGGCGATCCTGGCCGGGGGTGCGATCGGCATGCTCGGCTACCTCCAGCACCTGTTTCCCAACCTTGGTCCGGTGGGCGCGTTCTTCTGGCGGGTGCTGACCTACCTGCTGCTGGGCAGCATCGCCGCCGCTGCCGCTGCGACGCTGTTTCGCTACGGCCCTTCCCGGGAGAAGGCCAAGTGGACCTGGCTCACGCCGGGGTCGCTGACCTTTGCGATCGCCTGGATCGTTCTTACTCTGGCGTTCGGCTTCTATGTGGCCAACTTCGGCAACTACGGAGCGACCTACGGATCGCTGAGCGCGATCGTGGTGCTGCTGACCTGGCTCTACCTGTCGGCCTATGTCCTGCTGTTCGCGGCCGAGCTCAATTCGGAGATCGAGCACCAGACGGAGAGGGACACCACCGAGCAGCCCAACGAAAAGCCGGTGGGAGCGCGCGGCGCGTGGTCGGCGGACCATGTGGCGGCGGGCAGCACGGACCCGGATGCTTCCAAGAACGAGGATGGGGCAGGGTCCGAGCAGCAGTCACCGGCAAGCGGATCGAGCGGCGGCACCCGCGGAGTTCGCACCGGGGGAGCGCCCGCGGCGAGCGCGGCGGCGGACCGCGAGGAGGACGGCCATCCCTTCCTCACCTCGCGCGTGACCAACAAGGCCGGCCGGCTCGCGGGTACGGCCAAGGTGGGCATGATCGGCTCGGCGCTGGCGACGCTGGGGCTCGGCTTCCTGCGCCGTCGCGGCAAGGAAGGAGCGGGCGCGGCGCTGCTGGCGGCGGCGGCGGGCCTGGCGCTGCTCAGGAGGAAATGATGTGCTCCCGCGTAGGCGGGAGCCCAGTGTTCTTGGTTAAGGTACTGGGCTCCTGCCTTCGCAGGAGCACGGCAATGCTCAAGCCGCCGGCAGCAGCCGCTGCTCGCCCGCCAGCTTCATCAGCGACGCCTGCAGCTTCTCGAACGCCCGGACCTCAATCTGGCGGATGCGCTCGCGGCTGACGCCATAGACCTGGGAAAGTTCCTCAAGGGTCTTGGGATCGTCGGCCAGCCGCCGCTCGGCCAGGATGTGCTTCTCGCGGTCGTTAAGGCTTTCCATCGCGCTGTTGAGCAGCTCGTGGCGCACCCGGCGCTCCTCATCCTCGGCGACGATCTCGTCCTGCAGGGGCCCCGAGTCGACCAGGAAGTCCTGCCACTGGTTCTCGCCCTCGCTGTCCTTGAGCGGCGCGTTGAGGCTGGTGTCGCCGCCCATCGACATGCGGCGGTTCATGGAGATGACCTCGTCCTCGGTCACCCCGAGGTCGGTCGCGATCTTGGCCACGTCCGCCGGCTTGAGGTCGCCTTCCTCGAATGCGTCGATCTGGTTCTTCATGCGGCGCAGGTTGAAGAAGAGCTTCTTCTGGGCGGCGGTAGTGCCCATCTTCACGAGGGACCAGCTGCGCAGGATGAACTCCTGGATCGACGCGCGAATCCACCACATGGCGTAGGTCGCCAGCCGGAAGCCGCGGTCGGGCTCGAACTTCTTGACGCCCTGCATCAGGCCGATGTTGCCCTCCGAGATGAGCTCCGACACCGGCAGGCCGTAGCCGCGGTAGCCCATGGCGATCTTGGCCACGAGCCGCAGGTGGCTGTTGACCAGCTTCGCCGCCGCATCGGTGTCCCCATGCTCGGTCCAGCGCTTGGCGAGCATATATTCTTCCTCGGGGGCGAGGATGGGAAATTTCTTGATCTCCGACAGGTAGCGGTTGAGGCCAGCCTCACCGCCGGTTGCGGGGATCGATAGTGCCTTCGCCTGTGCCATGGGGATGAAGCGTCCTCTCTGGACCGGGCGAAATCCGACGCCGCGGCCAATCTCTTATGTCCTATACACCGAGCGCCTTGAACAGTTCCTGCATGTCCGCCGGAATGGGGCTCTCGAACGATAGTTCTTTGCTACTGACCGGATGGATGAACCCCAACGCCGCTGCATGGAGCGCCTGGCGATGAAAGTTCAATGACCTAAGCAATTCCTGAACCCGCTTGGGCGGCGAGCGGCCATAAACCGGGTCGCCGAGCAGCGGGTGGCCGAGCGAGGCCAGGTGGACCCGCACCTGGTGGGTCCGCCCGGTTTCCAAGCGGCATTCCACCAGTGCCGCGTCGCGCCACGCCTTCAGCTTGCGCCAGTGGGTCACCGCGCGCTTGCCCCGGCCGTCCGCCACGATCGCCATCTTCTTGCGGTCACTTGAAGATCGGGCAAGCGGTGCGTCGACAGTGCCGGCAACGAGCGCCGGAACCCCCGACACCGCTGCCAGGTAGCGCCGGTCGATGCTGTGCGCCGCGAACTGCTTAGCCAGGCCCTCGTGCGCCCGGTCGGTCTTGGCCACGGCCAGCAGGCCGGACGTGTCCTTGTCGATCCGGTGCACGATTCCCGGCCGCGCCACCCCGCCGATCCCGCTGAGCTGCCCCCGGCAATGGTGCAGCAGCGCGTTCACCAGGGTTCCGTCCAAGTTGCCGGCGGCCGGATGGACGACCAGGCCCGCCGGCTTGTCCACCACCAGCAGATGCTCGTCCTCGTGAACGATCGCGAGCGGAATGTCCTGCGCGGCGTTGTGGGCGGGCGCGGGCTCCGGCACCAGGAGAAGCAACTCCTCCGTACCCTGTACCTTGAACGCGGGATCGCGCAATGCGGAGCCCCCTCGCTGCAGCGCACCGGCGCGGACCAGCGACTTCAAGCGTTCCCGTGAGAGGGTCGGCACCGCATCGGCGAGCGCACGATCCAGCCGCCAGCCGGCATGATTGGGCCGAAGCGCAACTTCGATGATTTGCGACCCCCCGGTCATAGCCGAGCGAAGTGGGCAGCAGGGGAACCACTTTCAAGGCGGCTTGCCAGCGCCCGCGCCTTGTTCCAACACACGGCGCCATGAACGCGATCGATCTCGCCAGTCTGCTTTGCTCCCGCCTGTGTCACGACCTGCTCTCGCCGGTCGGCGCACTCAACAACGGCATCGAACTGCTCAGCGACGAGCAGGACCCCGACATGCGCGACCGTTGCCTGGAGCTGCTGGCGGAGAGCGCGCGGGCGTCCGCGGCCAAACTCAAGTTCTTCCGGCTGGCGTTCGGCGCTGGCGGGGGGTTCGGGGCGACCATCGACACGCGGGAAGCTCGAGCGGCGATCGAGGGCCTGCTCACGCCGGAGAAGCGGATCGCGCTCGGCTGGATGATCGGCGACGAGAAGCTGCCCAAGGACGCGGTCAAGCTGCTGTTGAACCTGGCCCTGATCGCCGGCGACGCGCTGGTCCGGGGCGGGCGGCTGGACATCGGCGGCGAGCGGTCCGGCCGCGGGATCGAACTGGTGATCCGCGCGGAAGGACCGCGCATCCTGCTCGACCCGGCGCTGCGCGAGGTGCTGGTGCGCGGCTCGAACGGCGTCGCGGTGGAGCCCCGCGCGGCGGGGGCCTGGCTGGCGCATGGGCTGGCGAACCAGACGGGAGGGTCGATCAAGCTGTCGGACGCGGACTCCGATGTGCTGCTGATCGGCGTGGAACTGCCCGACCGCTCGTGATGAGCGCGCGCCGGGCAGGGCTAACCGCCTCTTAACACCTGCCGCCTATTCCGCTCCGGAACGGTTCGAGCTGGGGCTGATGGACGATCTTATTGCGGATTTCGTGGCCGAGTGCCGGGAGATGCTGGAAAGCCTGGGCGGGGAGATCGTCGCTTGGGAGGCCCAGCCCGACGACCGGGCGCGGCTGGATAGCATCTTCCGCTTCGTCCATACGGTAAAGGGCAATTGCGGCTTCTTCGAGTTTCCGCGCCTTGAAGCGTTGAGCCATGCCGCCGAGGACGCGCTGGCCGATGTGCGGGCGGGGCGCCGGCAGGCCGATGGCGCGCTGGTCAGCGCGGTGCTCGCGGTGATCGACCGGATCGGGGAGATGGTCGATGTGATCGCCGCGGGGCAGCCGCTGCCGGAGGGCGATGACGCAGAGCTTATCGGGGGATTGGCGCCGGGAGCCGAGGCCAGCGTGGCGGCACCCGTTGCCGTGGCGATCGGCGAGGCCAAGGCGGCGACCGCCGCGACCGCCTCCCCGCGCACCATCCGCTTGTCGGTGGAACTGCTCGACCGGGTGATGAGCGGCGTGTCCGACATGGTGCTGGCGCGCAACGAGCTCGCCCGGCGGCTGCGCGACAGCTCGACGGACGTGGCGGTGGACGGCGCGTTCGAGCGGCTGTCGGGGATCATCGCCGAGATGCGCGATGCGATCACCCGCACCCGCATGCAGCGGATCGAGAACCTGTTCGTCGGCCTGCCGCGCATGGTCCGCGACCTGTCGGCCGAGCTTGGCAAGCAGGTGCTGGTCGACGTGGAAGGCGGCGACGTCGAGCTCGACCGCGAGATGATCGAGATGATCCGCGATCCGTTGACCCATATCGTCCGCAACGCGGTCGATCACGGCATCGAGCGGCCGGCCGAGCGCCTCAAGGCGGGCAAGCGCGAGATCGGCTTGCTGAGTGTGTCCGCGCGCCAGTCGGGCAACCAGATCCTGATCGACATTTGCGACGACGGCCGCGGGATCGACGGCAAGCGGCTGGCGGCGAAGGCGGTCGCGGCCGGGCTGATCGAGGCCGCGGAAGCCGGGCGGCTGAGCCCGCGCGAGCAGTTCGAGCTGATGTTCGAGGCGGGGCTCTCCACTGCCGCTCAGGTCACCAGCATTTCGGGGCGCGGGGTCGGCATGGACGTGGTCCGCTCCAACGTCGAGCGGATCGGCGGGATCGTGGAAGTGGACAGCCGGCTTGGGCAGGGCAGCCGGATGACGTTGCGGGTGCCGCTGACCCTGACCATCATCCCCGCGCTGACCGTCAGCATCGGCAGCCAGCATTTCGCTATTCCCCGCTCGGCGATCGAGGAGATCGTCCGCGCCAACGGCGACAGCGTGACCTTGAGCCAAGTCGGCGGCGCCGGGGTAGCGACCATCCGCGGCCGGCGCGTGCCGGAAGTCGCATTGGCCGACATATTGGGGCTGCCCAGCAGCCTGTCGGACGAGCAGCGGACGCTGATCGTGCTTCGCCCAGCGGGTGGGGACGTGTTCGCGCTGGCGGTCGACAAGGTCCACGACCATGAAGAGTTGGTGGTCAAGCCCGCGGCTCCCGCGGTAATGGCGACCGGGCTTTATGCCGGGACCACGCTGGCCGATGACGGCTCGCCGATCCTGTTGTTCGATCCCGCAGGGCTCGCCCGGGTCGGAGGGGTCAAGCTGGAAAGCCAGGAGCGGGCGAGGGGGCTGGTGGACGTCGCGTCGGCAAGCGCGGAGCGTGCCCGGGTGCCGGTGCTGCTGTTCCGCACGCTGGACGGGGCGCGCCGGGCGGTGCGGCTGGCGAGCGTGGACCGGATCGAGGACGTTTCCGGATCGGCCGTGCAGTGGGGCGCGGGGCAGCTCAGGGTCCAGCTCGGCGAAGCGATCCTGCCGCTTGCCGGGTGCGACGAGCCGCCGCCGGCCGACGTGAAGCTGCGCATGTTCCGGTTGAGCGACGGCGAAGCGGAGATCGGCCTGGCCTTCCTGGAAGTCATCGACATGGCCGAGATCTCCGGCGACATCATCCCCGCCGAACTGCCGGGCGAGGTCGGCGGGGTGGCGCTGATCAATGGCGAGCCCGCCGAACTGGTCGACGTCCATTGGCTGTTCGCCCGCCACCGCGGCACGGGCCGAAGCTCGGGCGGCCAGGCGGTGTGCAAGCTACCCGGCGACGATCCGTGGATGCAGAACATGCTTCGGCCGATCGTCGAGAACGCCGGCTATCGCGTGGTCGGGACCGACAGCGACGAGCCCGCCGACCTGGTCGTGGCCGCGGCCGGCACGGCGCTGCCCGCGAACGACGAGGCCCGGACCATATGGCTGCGCAGCGAACCGGAAGCGAACGGGAGCGAGAGGAGCATCTACCGGTACGACCGGGCCGGGCTGATGATGGCGCTGAGCGCGGCCGCGGGAGGGGCGAAATGAACGCACTGCTGCTCTTGGTGACCGTCGCCGGACAGCGTGTCGCGTTGCCCGCTTCCGCCGTGGAAAGCGTGGTGGAGCTGGACACGCTGATCCCCGTGCCGCGCGCCGCGTCGCATGTCGCGGGCTTGTCGGCGCTACGCAGCCGGGTGCTGACGGTGATCGACTGCATGCGCGCGCTGGAGCTGGGCGCGACCGACGTTAGCGACGGTATCCACGAGGCCGCCGTGGTGGAGCTGGACGGGCACCACTATGCGCTGCTCGTCGACAGCGTCGAGGACGTGGTGGAAGCCCGCTCCGACCCGGCACCGCTGCGCGCCGCGATGGGCCGCGGCTGGGAAGCGGTCAGCCTTGGCCTCGTCGAGACCGACGACGGCCCGCTGCTGCTGGTCGACGTCGCGGCGTTGATCGGCGGCGTGGAAGCCCGCGCAGCTTAAGCTCTTCGTTACACTTGCCTTCTACAGCTTTATTGTCAGCGGTTCGGGAACCTTCACACCATGAAAACCTGCCTCATCGTCGATGACTCAAAGGTGATCCGCAAGGTCGCCCGGCACATCCTGGAAACGCTGGAGTTCAGCGTTGACGAAGCCGGCGACGGCAAGGAAGCGCTGGAGCATTGCGAGGCCAGCATGCCGGACGTGGTGCTGCTCGACTGGAACATGCCGGTGATGAGCGGGATGGAGTTCCTGAAGCTGCTCCGCCAGCGCGGCCATTCGGACCAGCCCAAGGTCGTATTCTGCACCACCGAGAACGACATGGCGCATATCCGTGCGGCGTTGGAAGCCGGCGCGGACGAATATGTGATGAAGCCCTTCGACCGCGAGACGCTGCACATCAAGCTTCAGCTCGTCGGCGTTGCCTGAGGCGCCGCCCGTGAGCGCCGCGCTCGCCAGGAAGGAAGGGGCAGGCACCTCCAGGCCGATCCGGCTGATGATCGTCGACGACTCGACCGTCGCTCGCGCGGTTCTGTCGCGGATGGTCGAGACCGATGGCGGCTTCGAGCTGTCGGCGGTGGCGGGCACGGCCGAAGACGCGCTTGACGCGCTCGAGCATGTCGAAGTCGACGTGATCCTGCTCGACCTGGAGATGCCGGGCGCCGGCGGCCTCAAGCTGTTGCCGCGCATCATGGCCGCGGCCCGCGGAGCTCGAGTGATCGTGGTTTCGTCCCTGGCCGAGGACGGCGCACAGGTCACGGTGGCGGCGCTTGGCCTGGGCGCCGCCGACACGCTGCCCAAGCCCGGCATCGGCCGCTTCAACGGCCGCTTCTCCGAGGTGCTGCTCGGCAAGCTGCGGGCGCTTGGCGCCGCGGGCGGCAGCGGCAGTCCGTCGCGCGTTCAAGCCTTTGCGCCGCTGCGCGCCATGGCCGCCGAGCCGATGCGCTGCCTGGCGGTCGGATCTTCCACCGGCGGCATCCATGCGCTTGGCCAGATGTTTGCGGCCCTGCCGCCAACGCTGGGCGTGCCGATCCTCATCACCCAGCACCTGCCCGCGCCCTTCATGGAGGTGTTCGCCCGTCAGTTGGGCGCCGCGGCCCGCCGGAATGCGGTCGTCGCGCAGGACGGCACGCCGCTACGGCCCGATCTGATCCTGATCGCGCCGGGCGATGCTCATCTCACCGTGGAAAGCCGGAACGGACGGGCGACCGTGCGGCTGGAGCGATCACGCTCGGCCAGCGGCTGCCTGCCGTCGGTCGATCCGATGCTGCAATCGGTGGCGGAGTTCTACGGCGCGACGGGCATCGGCGTGATCCTGTCCGGCATGGGCCGGGACGGCGCTGCCGGTGCGGCCCGGCTGGTCGGGGCGGGCGGCTCGATCCTGGCGCAGGACGAGGCGACCTCGGCCGTATGGGGCATGCCCAAGGCCGTGGCGGAGGCCGGGCTCGCCTGCGCCGTCCTGCCGCCAGACAAGATCGCTCGGCGTGTTGCGTCCAGAGCCGGAGATACCCAGTGGAGATAAGCGACAGTTCGAGCCGGATCCTGGCGGGCCTGCTGGAGGCGCGCACCGGTCAGCAGCTGACGCTCAACCGGCGCTGGCGGCTGGAAACCGCGCTCAACCACCTGCTGCGCGAACGGGGCATCGCCAGCATTGACGAACTCATCACCATTCTCGTGATGGGCAAGGAGCCCAGCCTTGCCGGCCGCGTAGTGGAGGCCCTGTTGAATAACGAGACCTATTTCTTCCGCGACCGCGCGCCCTTCGACACCCTCGCCCGCTCGGCTCTTCCGGCGCTGGCGCAGAAGCGCGCCGCGACCAAGCGCCTGCGCATCTGGTCGGCGGGCTGCTCGACTGGTCAGGAGCCCTACTCGCTGGCCATGATGTTCGCCGAGGAGCCGCTGAAGTGGCAGGGCTGGACGATCGACATTCTCGGCACGGACGTGTCGGAGGCCGCCGTGCAGCGCGCGCGCGCTGGGGTCTACACTCAGTTCGAGGTCCAGCGCGGGCTCGGCATCGCGCAGATGATCAAATGGTTCGAGGAAACGCCCGATGGCTGGCGGGCGGCCGAAGGACTGCGGCGGCCGGTCCGGTTCCAAGTCCACAATCTCCTCGAAGCGCCGCCGCATCCGGGCGGGTTCGACATCGTGCTGTGCCGCAATGTCCTGCTGTATCTCAACACCGAGATGCGCGAGCGGGCGTTCGAGCGGCTGTCCTCGGCCATGGTGCCGGACGGGTGGCTGATGCTGGGCGCGGGCGAGACGGTGATCGGCCAGACCCGCAAGCTGACGGCCGACAAGGAAACGCGCGGGCTGTACATCCTGGCGGGGCAAGCCGAGCAGGCGGACCGCCAGGTCGCGTAAGGGCTTGACCGGCGCGGCGGCCCATGCCCCTTCTAGCGAACCGTGGAGTTCGTCGACCGTCCCTCCCCCAACCATGACGAGCGCAAGCTGCCGGTCACCATGCTGGTGCTCCACTATACCGGCATGCCCGACTGCGAAGGCGCGCTCGGCCGGCTGACCTCGCCGGAGGCCAAGGTCAGCTGCCATTACTGCGTCGACGAGGACGGGACGGTGTACCGGCTGGTGGACGAGGAGCGGCGCGCCTGGCATGCCGGCAAGAGTTATTGGCGCGGCACCCGCGACGTGAACTCGGCGTCGATCGGAATCGAGATCGTCAACCCGGGCCATGAGTTCGGCTATCGCGCCTTCCCCGACGAACAGATCGCGGCGTTGATCCCGCTGGTGGCCGGCATCAAGGACCGGCACGGCATCGGCCGCGGCAACGTGGTCGCGCATTCCGACATCGCGCCCGCGCGCAAGGAGGACCCGGGCGAGCTGTTCCCGTGGGAAGCGCTGGCCAAGCGGCGGCTGGCGCTGCCGAGTCCCACGCGCGGGCTGATCGATCCTTATTGGTCGGATGCCGCGTTTCTGCTGGCGCTGGAGCGCTTCGGCTACGACGTGACCGACACGGTCAAAGCGGTGATCGCCTTCCAGCGGCGCTTCCGGCCGGACCGGATCGACGGGATCATCGATGGGGAGTGCCGAGCGAAACTGCTGGCCTTGCTGTTGCCCCGGCCAATGGGTGAGATGTAGCAGCCTTCGTCATCCCGGCGCAGGCCGGGATCCCGGAAGTGCAGGGTAGCCAGGTGCATGAGATCCCGGCCTGCGCCGGGATGACGGGACGTCTGTTTGGGTGTAACAGCCTTCCTGTCAGAGGGCCGGGCGGCCGCGGCGGGCTTCCGCGCCCGACGAGGAAAGTCCGGGCTCCACGGAACAACGGTGCCGGGTAACGCCCGGCGGTCTGCCGAAGCCTCGGCGTCGGCGGATCAGGGACAGTGCCACAGAAAGGACACCGCCCGGCTTCGGACGGGTAAGGGCGAAAGGGTGCGGCAAGAGCGCACCGCGCTGCTGGCAACAGGAGCGGCATGGTAAACCCCACCGGGTGCAAGACCGAATAGGGGCGGCGCATGAGCCTTGTTCCGGCTCGCCGCCCGGGTTGGTCGCTTGAGCCCTTCCGCAAGGACGGGCCTAGAGGAATGGTCGCCCATCTGCCTCGCGGCGGTGGACAGAACCCGGCTTACAGGCCCTCTGGCATATTCTCACGCGGACGCAGCGGAACACTGATCGTTTCACACGAAGGCACGAAGAAGGAAGTGAAGGCGCGAAGAGGGATGAAGCGCTTCGCGCCTTTTCTTCTTCCTTCGCGCCTTCGCGTGACCAACGACGCACTCGCAACGTGCGCCTGCGTCCGTTAGTTGGAACTCAATGGCGAAGCAGAAGAGATCGGACGATTGGGGCTTTCCGCGCTGGCGGGCGTACGGCGCCGCCGGACGCGGGGCGGCCAAGGTGCGGCTGTGCGATCGCGAGGGTTGCGAGCTGCCTGGCGACCGGCCCGCCCCCAAAGCGCCGAACAGCCCTGACCGCTGGTACTTCTGCGAGGAGCATGCGGCAGAGTACAACAAGAACTGGAATTATTTCGAGGGCTTGGACGCGGAAGCTGCCGCGGAGCGGGAGCAATCGGAGAACGCCGGCGCCAACGGCTTCCGCCGCTCCGCCCATTGGAGCTGGGGCGGGCCAGGCGACGGCAGCCGAAGCCGCGACGAGATGCGCGCGCTCGACGTGCTCGGCCTTGAAAGCGACGCCAGCTTCGCGGATGTGAAGGCGGCGCACCGGCGGCTTGCCAAGGAGAACCACCCGGATCTGAGGCCTGGAGACAAGGACGCCGCCGCGACTTTCCAGAAGGTCCAGGCCGCTTACGAAGTGCTGCGCAAGGCGGAGGAGCGGCGGGAAGCCGAGTCCGTCAGCCAGCCGGGTCGGTGATCATGAAAGTCGCCGCGCTGTGCGCGACCGGGCGCGCTGGGTCGCCGCCGTGCGCCACGCCTCGCACAAAGGCCACCTTGCGGGTAAGCTTGTAGCACTCGCAGCGGGCGATCACCGTCTCGCCCTCAATCGCCGGCCGCAGATAGTCCAGCCGGAGGTCGAGCGTCACGATCGGCTTGAACCCGCCCAGCCGGGTCCACACCGCGGTGCCCGAGCAGGTGTCGATCAGGCTGACGATGGCGCCCGTCGCCATGATCCCCGTGTCCGGCAGGCTGACCAGTTCCGAGCGCCAGGGCAGCGCCAGCTCCACCCAGTCCGCACCGCTGGCCCCGTACTCGAGACCGAGTGCGCGGCCGTGGCCAACGCTGCGGGCGAGCTGGAAGAAGCGCTCGGGATCGAAGCCTTCGCTCAAGCCAGCCGCTCGGCCGTCTCACGGATGAGGTCGATCATATTGGGGATGCCCTGCGTCCGGTTGGAGGAGAGCTGGCGCGACAGGTCGAACGGCTCCAGCGCGTCCGGGATATCGGTCGCCAAGATCTCCCGCGGCGCACGGTCCTGCACCGCGCTCAGCACCAGCGCGACGATGCCCTTGGTGATCGCCGCATTGCTGTCGGCCAGGAAATGCAGCCGGCCATCTTCCCTTGGGGTCGGGTAAAGCCACACGGAAGCGGAGCAGCCGCGCACCTTGGTGGCGTCCGTCTTCAACGGCTCCGGCATCGGCTCCAGCGTGCGGCCGAGGTCGATCAGCAGGCGGTAGCGCTCTTCGCTGTCGAGGAGCTCGTAGTCGTCGAGGATGGAGGAAAGTGGGGGAAGCGCCGTCATGGCGGCTAGTTAGTAACGACACCGCCAAACGTCACCCTGACGGCGCGCTAAGGCCGCTCGCGCAATTCCTCGATCTCGCGGGACAGGCTGTTCTCCTTTTCAACGGTGATTCGCTCCAACACGTGGAGGCGCTCCTTCAGCAGCCTGACCTCCTCGCGCAGCCGCCGGGCTTCTCCGTCATCAGCGGTCACCGGCAGCCCGGACGAGCGCCGGCGGTGACTTCCGCCATGCCGCGACTTGAGGATGGAGGCGACGAGCGCCATCGCCACGATCAACACGACCATGATCTGCGTGCCGGTCATCAGTTGGTCCTCTTGGTCAGGCTCGGGCGATCCCGCAACGCTTCAATCTGGGCTGCGGTCTGCATGCCCCCGTCGGTAACGATCTGCTCGAGCACCCGGACGCGCTGTTCAAGCTCGGCGGTGCGCGAGGCATATTGCGCAGCCTTTTCCGCCGTCTGCGAGCCCAGCACCTCCAGCTCTTTCTCCTTGTACCGGAGTTGGCGCTTATGCGCCTCGCCCCAGATGCCCAGGATCACCGGCAGGCCGACCACGATCATGAAGAATGCCAAGGTGAACCAAGGATTTTCCATCAGCATCATACGTTCCCCTTACCTGCCTTATCGGAGCTGCTCGATCTCGCGGTCGAGGCTACGGTTGTTGGTGAGCACGTAGCTCTCCACATCGGCCAGCCGGCGATCGATTGCGCGCAGGCGGGCGCGGATGTCGCGCGCGGTGCGTGTCGGCGACTGGCGAACACCCTGCCAGAAGCGTCGCTCCTCCGGATCGTCGGTCCGCAGCTCGCGGGGCTTGTCCTGGGCGATCCAGCCGGTGAGGAAATACACCGGGATCAGCGCTCCTCCGCCCATCAGGATACCCAGGATCAACAGGATGCGGACCAGGGTGACGTCGAAGCCGGTATAGTCGGCGATGCCGGCGCACACGCCCATGGCCTTGCCGTTGCGGCGATCCTTGTAGAAGCGGGTGCGGCTTGGCGGTTGATAGCTGGCCATTAGCGATACTCCCGATCACGGGTGCGCGAGGAGAAGCGGGCAAGGTCCTCGTCGAGGTCGGCTGGCGAGCCGGTGAGGCGCGGGTTCTCGGGGAGGCATTGCTGCCGCCAGTTCGGGTTCTCCGCGGTCATGATCCGCTCGATCGAGCACAGCCGATCGTCGAGCCGGCGAGCGAGGTCGTGCAACTCGTCGAGCAGCTTCTCGTCCGAGCCGGTCAGGGTGGCCGCGGTCTTCCACCGGGTGACGTAGTGCATGATCAGCCACGGCAGGCCGATGAACAGGGTGATGATCGCAAGTGCGCCCATCATCATTCCCATGAATTCTTCTTCCATGACTTACTTCCCCCTTGCGGCGAGCTTCGCCTTCATGGCTTCCAGTTCGGCATCGACCGCTTCTTCCGACTTCAGCTCGGCGATCTCCTCTTCCAGGCTCTTGGGCCCGGTCATGCCGAGCGCATCGGCGCGGCCTTCGGCAAAGTCGGCGCGGCGCTCCAGCAGCTCGAACTTGGAGAAGGCATCGTCCGTGCGGCTGCCGTTCAGCAGCTCGCGGGCCTTGGCGCGGGTAACGGCGCTCTCGATCCGGGTGGCGATGGCGTTCTGCCGGGCGCGCGCCTCGCGCAGCTTGCCCTGCAGCTTGGCGATGTCCGCCTCATAGCCCTTGAGGGTGGTCTCGACGACCGCGATCTCGGCTTCCAGCCCCTTGGCCATGTCCGATGCTTTCTGCCGCTCCACCAGCGCCGCCTTGGCGAGATCTTCCCGGCCCTTGCTGAGCGCCAGTTCGGCCTTCTCCGTCCAGCTATCGGTGAGGCCCTCCAGCCGGACCATGGCCCGGCGCATTTCCTTGGCGTCGGCGATCGAGCGGGCGGCGGTCGCCCGCGTTTCCACCAACGTTTCTTCCATTTCGAGGATGATCATGCGGATCATCCGGCTGGGGTCTTCCGACCGGTCCAGCAGCTCGGTGAAGTTCGCCGCCATGATATCCCGGGTTCGGGAAAATATACTCATTCCTGTACCTCATGAACCGTTATCGGGCCCTGTCTGCCCCTTGTTATGCACGACACATGCCAACTGGCCGATTATGCCGGAAGAACAAGACGCCTGCGATGACCCGCTGTCGCTCCGCATGAAACAACTTGCCAAGCGCTGGTGAAAAGCACCAACTCTTCGGCGTGGAGCGAAGCCAGAACTTCATCGGCCAGAGCCTCGTCTTTCTCGACGCCGTCGAGCGGGCGAGCCGGGCCGCGCCGCTCGATCGTCCGGTGCTGGTGATCGGCGAGCGCGGCACCGGCAAGGAGCTGATCGCGGAACGCCTCCACCATCTGTCCTCGCGCTGGGCAGGGCCGCTGGTCACCATGAACTGCGCGGCCTTGCCCGAGAACCTGATCGAGGCCGAGCTGTTCGGGCATGAAGCCGGCAGTTTCACGGGCGCGGCCAAGACCCGGCACGGGCGCTTCGAGGAGGCGGACGGCGGCACCTTGTTCCTCGACGAGCTGGCAACCCTCTCCTCGGCGGCGCAGGACCGGCTGCTGCGCGCGGTGGAATATGGCGAGATCACACGTATCGGTGCCTCCAAGCCGGTCAAGGTCGACGTGCGCATCGTGGCCGCCACCAACGAACATCTGCCTGCGTTGGTCGATGGGGGCAAGTTCCGCGCCGACCTGCTCGACCGGCTGAGCTTCGAAGTGATCACCCTGCCGCCGTTGCGCATGCGCGCCGGCGACGTTCCGCTGCTGGCCGAGCATTTCGGGCGCCGGATGGCGGCGGAGCTGGAGTGGCCGAGCTGGCCGGGCTTCTCGAGCGAGGCGATGCGGGAGCTGCAAGCGTTCGGCTGGCCCGGCAACGTGCGCGAACTGCGCAACGTGGTGGAGCGCGCGGTGTACCGGCACGACGATCCCGAGCGCCCGGTGGCGGCCATCCAGTTCGACCCGTTCGCGTCGCCGTGGGCGCTGACCCAGGCCGAGTGCCCGGCGCCTCCTCCTCCGAGCGCGTCGGCAGAGCCTGCCCTAGCCGGTTTGGAGGAGGCGCCGGCGCCTCCGCCGGTTCCGCCGTCAGGCGTTGGGGATTTTCGCGGTGCCGTCACGGCCTATGAGCGTGCGTTGCTGGAGGACGCGCTGGCCCGCAACCGCTACAACCAGCGGGCAACCGCGGCGGCGCTGTCCTTGAGCTACGATCAGCTGCGGCATGCGCTGAAGCGGCACAAGCTGCTGGACAGCGAAGCCGCAGCCTAGCTTTTCGCCGCGGAAAGAACGCGCAATCGCGCGGGAAAAGGCGTAAGATGCTGGGGCTCAGAACGATGAGGAGGTTCGAATGCGTAACCTTGTCCTGGCCGCCGCAGCAGCTTTCATCGCACTTCCGGCAAGCGCTTCGGTCACCGTGATCGGCGACGGGCTCGCCGTCAGCTGCTACAAGTCAGCCGAGTCCCGCCTCGCCAACCAGCAGACCTTGCGGGAGTGCGATGCCGCGTTCACCGAAGCGTTGGCCGACCATGATCGGGTCGCAACCCATGTCAATCGCGGCATCCTGCGGCTGATCAAGCGTGACTTCGCAGCCGCTGAAGCCGACTTCAACGAGGCCATCAGGCTGGACCCGCGTGAGCCGGAAGCCTGGCTCAACAAGGGCATATTGCTCATCAAGTCGGGCCGGAGTGCGGACGCCGTGACGCCTATCGACCGGTCGCTGCAGCTGCGCACGAGCCGGCCCGCGCTCGCCTATTATGCGCGCGGGATCGCCAACGAGGATCGCGGCGACGTGCGGGCTGCCTATCGCGACCTCAAGCAGGCACAGGCGATCGCACCCGGATGGCGCGAGGTCACGACCGAACTGGCCCGTTTTCAGGTCCGCACCCGCTGAGTCGTTCGGCGGCGCGGCTGGCTGGTTGACCGGCTCGCTTCGTGCGGGGATAGGCGCGGCACGTACCGCGTTGTGTCGCCATGAACCGCCAGGAGGATCAGCCATGACCTATTCCGTGCCGCCGCTGCCCTACGACTATGCTGCGCTGGAGGCGAGCATCGACGAGCAGACGATGCGCCTGCACCACGACAAGCACCACCAAGCCTATGTCGACAATCTCAACAAGGCGGTGGATGCGGATGGGGCGCTGCAGGGACGCGAGTTGGAGGACATCCTGGCCCAAGCTTCGAGCCTGCCCAAGGTCGTCCGCAACAACGGCGGCGGCCATTGGAATCACAGCTTCTTCTGGGAGATCATGGGCCCGGGCGGCGGCGAGCCGCAGGGCGAGCTGCGGGATGCGATCAGCAGCAAGTGGGGTTCGCTCGACTCCTTCCAGGAGCAGTTCAACGCGGCGGGCGTGGGGCAGTTCGGCTCGGGCTGGGTGTGGCTGGTCGCGACCGGTGAGGGCAGCCTGGAGATCGTCGCCACGCCCAACCAGGACAATCCGCTGATGGACGTGGTCGAAGTGCGGGGAACGCCGATCCTCGGCAACGACGTGTGGGAGCACGCCTATTACCTGCGCTACCAGAACCGGCGCGCGGATTACCTCAAGTCGTGGTGGAACGTGGTGAACTGGGACAAGGCGTCCGAGCGGCTGGCGAGCGTCGGGCGGCAGGGCGTCGCGGCTTAGTCGGAGTGCTGTACCCCGGCGAACGCCGGGGCCCAGCCCTTTCGATTGTAGGGGTGCCCTAACCCAAGCCGCTGGACCTCGGCGTCCGCCGGGGTACTAGGCTTTGAGCCGGTACCCCGTCCGGAAGATCCACCAGATGCCGGCGAGGCACACGCCCGCGAAGGCCAGCGTCGCCGCCAGCGCCGCGCCGAAGCTCACGTCCGCGGTCCCGAAGAAGGTCCAGCGGAAGCCGTTGATCAGGTACACCACCGGGTTGAACAGGGTGATCGTCCGCCACGGCTCGGCGAGCATGTCGATCGAGTAGAAGGCGCCGCCGAGGAAGGTCAGCGGCGTCACGATCAGCAGCGGGATCACCTGCAGCTGCTCGAAGCCCTTGGCCCAGATGCCGACAATGAAGCCGAACATGCAGAAGCTCAGCGCGACCAGCGCGAGGTAGAGCAGCATCAGCCCGGGATGGAGCACCTGCACCGGCACGAACAGGTGGGCGGTGCCGAAGATCACCAAGGCGACGAGCATCGCCTTGGTCGCCGCCGCGCCGACGTAGCCGAGCACCGTTTCAAAGGCGGACAGCGGTGCCGACAGTATTTCGTAGATGGTGCCGGTGAAGCGCGGCATGTGGATGCCGAAGCTCGCGTTGAAGATGCTCTCGGTGAACAGGCTAAGCATCATCAGCCCGGGCACGATGAACGCGCCGTAGGGGATGCCGTTGATCTCCGTCATCTGGCTGCCGATTGCGGCGCCGAAGACGATGAAATAGAGGCTGGTGGTGATCACCGGCACCGCCAGCCCGGTCCACAAGGTGCGCCGGAAGCGGTGCAGTTCGAATTTGTAGATCGCCCAGATTCCGCGCCAGTTCATTCGGCAGCCTCCCTGCGACCGTTGTGGATCAGGTCCACGAAGATGTCCTCCAGGCTCGACTGCTTGGTGTCCAGGTCCTTGAAGGCGATCCCCGCGTCACGCATCGCGGCGAGCAGCGAGGGGATGCCGGTGCGTTCGGCCTTGGCGTCGAACTCGTAGGTGAGAGTGGCGCCCCCGTCGCTGAGCTGCGGCGCCCACTGCGCCAGAGAGGCGGGCACCTCGCGAAGCGGCTCCACCAGCTGCAGGTGGAGGATCTTGCGGCCGAGCTTCTGCATCAGGGCATGCTTCTCCTCGACCAGGATCAGCTCGCCGCGATTGATGACGCCGACCCGGTCGGCCATCTCCTCGGCTTCCTCGATATAGTGGGTGGTGAGGATAACCGTGACGCCCTGCTCGCGCAGGCGGCGGACGAGGTTCCACATGTCCTTGCGCAGCTCCACGTCCACGCCGGCCGTGGGCTCGTCCAGGAACAGGATGTCGGGTTCGTGGGCCAGCGCCTTGGCGATCATGACGCGGCGCTTCATGCCGCCGGACAGCTCCTTGAGGGGTTG
>NZ_CADCWA010000075.1 GCF_902806285.1 uncultured Sphingomonas sp.
TTCACGGTGCCGAGCCAACTCAAGGCCTGGCTCGACCGCATCCTCGTCGCCGGCAAGACCTTCCGTTACCGCGAGGATGGATCGGTGGAGGGCCTCGCCGGACCCAAGCGGGTGATCGTGGCGCTGAGCCGCGGCGGCTTCTATGGTGAAGGTTCCCCGGCGGCGGGGCTGGAGCACCTGCAGACCTATCTGACCGGGGTGTTCGGCTTTATCGGTATCACCCCGGAGTTCGTCGCGGCCGACGGGATCGCGATTGGTCCGGAGCAGCGCGAAGCATCGGTGGCGAACGCGCTGGACGAGGTCGAGCGGTTGGCGGCTTGACGGCGGGGATCTTGGGAGATCAGCGATGACCAATCGACTGACGGACGCGACGCCGATCATGCTTGGGGTGCTCAGGATCATGAGCGGCCTGCTGTTCATGGCCCATGGAGCCCAGAAGTTCCTGGGATTCCCGCCGGGCGAGTACGCCGGTACCGGCATGGCGTTCGATAACCCCGGTGCTTATGCTGGAGTGATCGAATTGGTGACGGGCCTGCTGATCGCGCTGGGACTGTTTACCCGGCCCGCCGCGTTCCTGGCGTCCGGAACTATGGGCGCGGCCTACTTCATCGCCCACGCGCCGCAAGACTTCTGGCCGGTCAACAACATGGGCGACGCGGCGATCCTCTACTGTTTCGTGTTCCTGTTCCTGGTATTCGCCGGTCCCGGCCGGTTCAGCCTGGACGGCCTACGCGACGGGAAGAGAGGGCCCAGCTAGGCGAGCAGCCGGAGCGGGTTCTCGACCAGCGGCTTCATCGCCTGGAGGAAGCTGGCGGCGTCCCAGCCGTCGACCACGCGGTGGTCGCAGCTGAGCGACAGGTTCATTCGCTTGCGGACCTCGATTTCGCCGTTCAGCGGCACGAGCTTCTCCTCGACCTTGTTGACCGCGATGATCGCCACCTGCGGCGGGCTGATCACCGGGGTGGAGGTGATCCCGCCCATCGGCCCGAGCGAGGAGATGGTGATGGTCGGGCCGGTCAGCTCCTCGCGGGTGGCCTTGCCAGTCTTGGCTGCGTCGGACAGGCGCAGGACCTCGCCCGCCAGCTGCCAGACGCTCTTGCCCTCCGCATTGCGCAGGACGGGGACCATCAGCCCGTTGGGGGTCTGGGCGGCGATGCCCATGTGCACCGCGCCGTGGCGGGTGATGACGTTGGCTTCGTCGTCGTAGGTCGCGTTGAGCATCGGCCATTCAGGCAGCGCGCGCGTCATGGCGGTGATCAGGAAGGGGAGCAGCGTCAGCTTGGGGTTGGAGCCGCGGTCGCGGTTCATCATCGCGCGGGTGTCCTCCAGCGCGGTGACGTCGAACTCCTCGACCAGGGTGAAGTGGGGGACGCGGCGCTTGGCCGCCTGCATATTCTCCGCGATCTTGCGGCGGAGGCCGACGACCTTGATCTGCTCGTCCTGGCGCGCGGCGGCGCCGCGGGCCGAGACGCTGCCGCCGTTGTAGAGGAGAAAGGCGTCGAGGTCGGCGTGGCGGATGCGGTCGGCGGCGGTCTTCACCTGCGCCAGGTCGATGCCGAGGTCGCGCGCGCGCTGGCGCACGGCGGGGGAGGCGAGGACCTGGGGCTTTGAACCACCGTCCACACTCCCGTTCGTGTCGAGCGAAGTCGAGACACGTTCTTGTGAGTTCGGCTCGGGCGAGCGTCCCTCGACTACGCTCGGGACGAACGGCTTCTGTGGCGGGGCCTCCTCCTCCGCCACCGTCAGCGCCGGCAGCGCTTCTTCCTGCGCCTTGGTCGGAGCAACCGCACCATCGCCCATCGCGACCGTGTCGGTCCGCTCGCCGTCCCCGGCCGTCTCCGTGCCTTCCTGAGTCGCGATCGGCGTATCGGCCGCGGCCGCCCCGTCCGTCTCGATCTCCACCAGCACCGAGCCGATCGCGACCTGGTCGCCGACCTCGCCGGCGAGCGCCTTGACCGTGCCGGCAACCGGAGACTCCATCTCCACCGTCGCCTTGTCGGTCATCATGTCGGCGAGCTGCTGGTCCTCCTCGACCCGGTCGCCGACCTGGATGTGCCACGCCACGATCTCGGCCTCGGCGATGCCTTCGCCGATGTCGGGCAGCTTGAACTGGTAGGTCGCCATCAGTCAGCCATCACCTTTTCTAGAGCGAACTTGAGACGCTGGGGGCCGGGGAAATAGGCCCATTCATAGGCGTGCGGGTAGGGGGTGTCCCAGCCGGTGACGCGCTCGACCGGCGCTTCGAGATGGTAGAAGCAGCGCTCCTGCACGAGTGTCACCAGCTCGGAGGCGAAGCTCGAGGTGCGGGTCGCTTCAATCACCACCAGGCAGCGGCCGGTCTTCTTCACTGAAGCCTCAATCGCCGCGATGTCGAGCGGCACGAGGGTGCGCAGGTCGATGATCTCGGCGTCGATGCCATTCTCCTCCGCGGCCGCCGTCGCCACGTGGACCATCGTGCCGTAGGTCAGCACGGTGAGCTCGGCGCCCTCGCGCACCACCTTCGCCTTGCCGAGCGGCACGGTGTAGTGGCCGTCCGGCACCTCCGCCTCCGCGCGCTTGGCCCAGGGGGTGACGGGCCGGTCGTGGTGGCCGTCGAACGGGCCGTTGTAGATGCGCTTGGGTTCGAAGAAGACCACCGGGTCGGGGTCTTCGATCGCGGCGATCAGCAGGCCCTTGGCGTCGTACGGATTGGAGGGGACCACGACCTTGAGCCCCGCGACGTGGGTGAACAGCGCTTCGGGCGACTGCGAGTGGGTCTGGCCGCCGAAGATGCCGCCGCCGTAGGGCGTGCGGATGACCATCGGCATGGTCCATTCCGCCGCGGTGCGATAGCGCAGCTTGGCGACTTCGCTGACGATCTGGTCGTAGCCGGGGTAGATATAGTCGGCGAACTGGATCTCGATCACCGGCCTCAGGCCATAGGCGGCCATGCCGACCGCGGTGCCGACGATCCCGCCTTCGCTGATCGGCGCGTCGAAGCAGCGGCTGCGCCCGAACTCGCGCTGCAGCCCTTCGGTCGCGCGGAACACGCCGCCGAAATAGCCGACGTCCTCGCCGAACACGACCACGTCCCCGTCGCGTTCCATGGCGACGCGATGGGCCGAATTGATCGCCTGGATCATGTTCATGTTGCCCATCAGCGCCGCTCCGCCAGCGCCGCGTCGCGCTGCTCGGCCAGGTGCCAGGGGAGCTCGGCGTAGACGTCGTCGAACATGCTTTCGATGTTGGTCCGGCCCTGTTCGGACAGGATGCCGAGCTTCTCCGCCTCCTTCTGCGCGGCGCGGACCTCCCCGTCGGCTTCCTTGACGAGGGCGTCGTGGCGGCCGTCGTCCCACTCGCCGAGTGCGACCAGGTGCTGGCGGAGGCGCGCGATCGGATCGCCGAGCGGCCATTGCTGCGCCTCGCCCGCGGGACGATACCCGGTTGGGTCGTCCGACGTGGAGTGGCCTTCGGCGCGGTAGGTGAAGAACTCGATCAGGGTTGGGCCGTTGTTGGAACGGGCCCGCTCGGACGCCCATTGCACCGCGGCATAGACCGCCAGCGCGTCGTTGCCGTCGACGCGCAAGCCCGCCATGCCGTAGCCGACCGCGCGCGCGGCAAAGGTCGCGCGCTCGGCGCCGGTCACA
>NZ_CADCWA010000076.1 GCF_902806285.1 uncultured Sphingomonas sp.
CTCCCCGTACCGGGGAGGAACTTATCCGCACCCGCGTCGACGATGGCGTGTTCGAAGGCGGCGAGGTGTCGATGTTCTACGATCCCATGATCGCCAAGCTGATCACCTGGGGACCGACCCGCGAGGCTGCGATCGAGGCGCAGGTGGAGGCGCTGGACGCGTTCGACATCCAGGGGATCGGCCACAATGTCGACTTCCTGTCGGCGCTGATGCAGCACCCGCGCTTCCGCTCGGGCGAGATCACGACCGGGTTCATAGCCGAGGAGTATCCGGAGGGGTTCCAGGGGGCGCCGCTCGATGAGCAGCTGACCGCCGACCTCAGCGCCCTCGCCGCGCTGATCGCCGCAACGCACGAGCGCCGCGCTTCGCTGATCGACGGGCAGCTGAACGGCCCGGTGCCGGTCGCGCAGGACCACATCGTCCGGCTCGACGGCGGCGCGGAGCATCGCGTGCACTTCGCGCTCGACAAGGTCGTCGTCGACGGCGCCGCGCCGCAGGTGCTGGAAGCGGATTACGAGCCCGGCCAGCGTCTCGTCCGCGCCCGCGTCGGCAACCGCCAACGCACCGTGCTCGTGGCCAAGGACGGCCGCTCGTGGAAGATGACCACCCGTGGGGCGACGCACCGGGTGACGGTGATGACCCCACTCGTGGCCGAACTCGCCCGGCACATGATCGAGAAGGTGCCGCCGGACCTGTCCAAGTTCCTGCTCGCGCCCATGCCGGGGCTGCTGACGCGGCTAGACGTCCAGGCGGGCGACAGGGTCGAGGCCGGGCAGCCGGTCGCGGTGGTCGAGGCGATGAAGATGGAGAACATCCTCCGCGCCGAGAAGAGCGCCACCGTCAAGGCGACGCCGGTCGGCGCGGGGGAGAGCCTGGCCGTAGACCAGGTGATCGTAGAGTTCGAATAAGGAAAAGGGCGACCCGGTCTCCCGAGCCGCCCCTTCCTCTACGCCACCGCGCTTACTTGATGCCGATCACGTCCGCGTTGCCGTCGGGGTCGCCCGCGACGTTGCCGCCTGCGCGGACCGGGCCGGCCAGCAGCAGGCCGGCGAGGTGCGGGGTGGCCATGCTGGTGCCGCTGATCCTGTTGTAGCCGCCCGACAGCCAGGTCGACTTGATCGCCACCCCCGGCTCGGTGAAGTCGATCGGCGGGTTGCCGAAATTGGAGAAGCTCGCCCACTTGTCTCCGACCGCGACGGCGGAAACGGTGAAGACGTTGCGCCCGTTGACGCGGGCGGGCGAGTGGTTGTTGGCGTTGGCGCGGTCGTTGCCGGCCGCAAGGGCGAAGCGCACTCCGCGCCGGCAGCCGGTGGCCAGGCTGCACAGCAGACGAAACAACGCAGTCGGGAAACGCAGTGGCTCAACCCCCACTTGCGGGGCTGGGGCTCACCCGGGAGCGCGGCACCTTGGATCCCAAACTTCCGATTGCAAGCCGAACGCCTCAGGGTTTCCCGCGTCTTTGCAACGGCTTGTCGCCGGCCGTGCGGGGGCGACGGCCTCGCACTTGGCGTAGCTGGCAACCCGTGCCATCGGCACCCGACCGTCCCGGAGAGTGCCGCCATGAAGACCAGAGCCGCCGTCGCGTTCGCCCCCAAGCGCCCGCTGGAGATCGTCGAGGTGGACCTCCAAGGCCCACAGGCCGGCGAGGTGCTGGTGGAGATCATGGCGACCGGCATCTGCCACACGGACGCCTACACGCTCGACGGCCTCGACAGCGAAGGCATCTTTCCCTCGATCCTTGGCCACGAGGGCGCCGGCGTGGTGCGGGAGGTGGGCGCGGGCGTCACCTCCGTGAAGCCGGGCGACCACGTCATCCCGCTCTACACGCCCGAATGCCGCCAGTGTAAGTCGTGCCTGAGCGGCAAGACCAACCTGTGCACCGCCATTCGCGCGACGCAGGGCAAGGGCTTGATGCCGGACGGGACCACGCGCTTCAGCTACAAGGGGCAGCCGATCTTCCACTACATGGGCTGCTCGACCTTTTCGAACTTCACGGTGCTGCCGGAGATTGCGGTGGCCAAGATCCGCGAGGACGCGCCGTTCCAGTCGAGCTGCTACATCGGCTGCGGCGTGACCACGGGCGTTGGCGCGGTGGTCAACACGGCCAAGGTCGAGCCCGGCGCGAACGTGGTGGTGTTCGGGCTGGGCGGCATCGGGCTGAACGTCATCCAGGGCGCGCGGCTGGCCGGCGCGGCGAAGATCGTCGGGATCGACATCAACCCCGATCGCGAGGAATGGGGCCGCAAGTTCGGTATGACCGACTTCCTCGACACGAAGGGCATGAGCCGCGAGGAGATCGTCGCGGAGGTGGTGGAACTGACCGACGGGGGCGCGGACTACAGCTTCGACTGCACCGGCAACACCGAGGTGATGCGCACCGCGCTCGAATGCTGCCACCGCGGCTGGGGCGAGTCGATCATCATCGGCGTGGCCGAGGCCGGCAAGGAGATCGCCGCCCGGCCGTTCCAGCTGGTCACCGGGCGGGTGTGGAAAGGCACGGCGTTCGGCGGTGCTCGGGGCCGCACGGACGTGCCGAAGATCGTGGACTGGTACATGGACGGCAAGATCGCCATCGACCCGATGATCACCCACGTGCTGGCGCTTGACGAGATCAACCGCGGCTTTGAGCTGATGCATTCGGGAGAAAGCATCCGGTCGGTGGTGGTGTACTAGGGAGAACGCCGATGTTCAGTCATGTGATGGTCGGGTCGAACGACCTCGAGCGCTCCAAGCGTTTCTACGACGCACTGTTCGAGAAGTCCGGCCGACAGGACGACAAGGGCCGCCTCAGCTACGGCCGGCGCGGGTCGATTTTCATGGTCAGCAAGCCGATCGACGGGGGGTCCGCCTGCCATGCCAACGGGGGCACCGTCGGCTTCGCTTTTGACACTCCGCAAGAGGTGGATGCTTGGCAGAAGCGTGGGGTCGAGGCGGGCGGTACCGCGATCGAGGATCCGCCGGGCGAGCGCAGCAACCCCTTCGGCAAGCTGTACCTTGCCTACCTGCGCGATCCGGACGGCAACAAGCTGTGCGCGCTGCATCGGCCGCCGCAATGACGATGGAAATCGTCAACGAGGTAAGGTCGCATGGCGGCCGGCAGCTGGTAGTCAAGCACGCCTCGACCGCCACGGGCACCGACATGGTCTTCTCCATCTTCCTGCCGCCGCAGGCGGAGGGCGGGGCGAAGCTGCCGGTCCTTTGGTACCTGTCGGGCCTCACCTGCACCCACGCCAATGTAACCGAGAAGGGCGAGTATCGCGCCGCCTGCGCCGAACACGGGCTGGTCTTCGTCGCACCCGATACGAGCCCGCGTGGGGACGAGGTGGCGGACGCGGAGGGCTGGGACATCGGCCAGGGCGCCGGCTTCTACGTCGACGCGACGGAGGCGCCATGGGCCGCCAACTACCGGATGTGGAGCTACGTCACCGACGAGCTGCCGGCGCTGGTCGGCGCAGAGTTCCCCGTGGACACCGGGCGGCAGGGCATCACCGGCCACTCGATGGGCGGGCATGGCGCGCTGACCGTTGCGCTCCGCCATCCCGGCCGGTTCCGCTCCGTGTCGGCGTTCGCGCCGATCGTCGCGCCGAGCCAGGTGCCCTGGGGCGAGAAGGCGCTGGGCCGCTACCTCGGGGCGGACCGGGTGGCGTGGCTCCGGCATGACGCGGTCGCGCTGATCGAGGGCGGCGCGCGGCTGCCCGACCTGCTGGTCGATGTCGGCGGGTCCGATCCGTTCCTGGCGGAGCAGCTGAGGCCCGAGCTGCTGGAGCGAGCCTGCGCGGACGCGAGCATTCCGCTGACGCTGCGCCGCCAGCCCGGCTACGACCACAGCTACTATTTCATTTCCACCTTCATGGCCGACCATCTCCGCTGGCACGCGGAGCGGCTGCGCTAGTTCAGGCGTACCAGTGGATGTCGATCGGCTGCTCGGCTTCGGCCAGCACGCGCCCGATCGGCAGCTTGCTCGAGTGCCCGTCGGCGATCGCCCGCTCCAGAACCTGCCGCGCGTCCTCGCCGACCAGGGTGATGAGGATGGTGCGGGCGGACAGGATGGCTGAGCGGGTCAGCGATACGCGCCCATCGTCCGCGTCGGCCCGCAGACCGACGGCGCGCCGCGCCTTGGGCGCATCCAGCGCGCCTTGAAGGTCCGGGCCGGCCGTGAGCCCGGCGGTGTTGCCTGCTCCATCCACCGTCAGCCAGACGAGATCGGGCGGCCACGGCAGGTCCTGCAGCCGCGCGTCGGCGGCGTTGCCGGCCAGCGCCACGTCCGGGTTGTCCGTGGCGACCGGCAGCACGCGGGCCCCCGCGGGGATCAGCGCGGCCGCGAGCGCCCGAACTGCCGAGCGCTCGTCGCTCACCGGCACCAGGCGGTCGTCGGTCGGGATCACCGCCACCTTCTTCCACGGCAGCTTGGTCTTGGCGAGCCGCTTCAGGACGGGAGTGCACTCCGCGCCCGACGGCAGCGCGAGCAGCGCGGCGTCGCGCGCGTCCGTGGCGCTCTCGACGATAAAGCCGATGTCGCCCGCAACCGCCTCGGCCCATTCGTCAGGGCTGTCGTAGTCCCACCATTCGGCTTCGATCATGTGGGGCTCCTCAAGCCGACAGTTCGCCTAACGTTGATCCGCTGGTGGTCCGCCCGGCAGCATAGCTGCCGTGTCACCAAGCTGCAGCCTGCCCCCGGCAGGCTGCCGGGACGCTTGGTGACCCCTACGGGAATCGAACCCGTGTTTCAGCCGTGAAAGGGCCGCGTCCTAACCGCTAGACGAAGGGGCCATGGTTGGGCGCCGGTGCGCTTAAGCGAGGGCAGGGCGGGGGTCAAGCGAGGGCGGCGTCGTCGAGGTGCATCTCGGCCGCCTGCCCGCCGTTCCACTCGTCGCGCTTGATCGTGCCCGCGAGCCACCAGCGGCGGTCGGAGGAGGCGGCCAGTAGCGCTTGCCCCAGCGGCGTATCGGCGGCGCGAAACGCGATCCACTTGAAGCTGGCGCCGTCGTCGCCGCAGGCGAGCCCGCGGACGTGGCCGTTGCCGACCACGCCGGTCTTGAGAAGGCGCGCCGGGCCGGAAGCTACGCGTGGGGACGGCCAGCCGGCGCCGTATGGGCCCGCGGCGTCGAGCGCGTCGCACAGGCCCGCGGCCACGCCGCGCGGCGCGCACAGCGTGTCGATCAGCAGGGCGCGGCCGGCACGGGCGCGCTCGACATCGGTGGCGAGCCGGTCGTGGAGGAAGGCCCGCAGCGGCTCCACTCCGCCGGGCGGCGCGGTGAGGCCCGCGGCCATCGCGTGCCCGCCACCGGCGAGCAGCAGGCCGCTGTCCTTGGCCGCGAGCACGGCCGCGCCCAGGTCCACGCCGGTGATGGAGCGTCCCGAGCCTTTGCCGGTACCGTCCTCGACCTCCGCAACGACGATCGCCGGTCGGCCGAACCGTTCCTTGAGGCGGCTGGCGACGATGCCGATCACGCCGGGGTGCCAGCCGGGCGCGGAGACCAGGATCAGCGGGGCGTCGGCCTGTTGCTCAGCCTGCTCGGCGGCCTGCTCCAGCACCAGCGTCTCGATCGCGCGCCGTTCCTCGTTCAGCCGGTCGAGCTCGGCGGCGAGCGTGCGTGCCTCCTCCGGGCAGTCGGTGGTGAGCAGGCGGACGCCGAGGTCCGCCTGGCCCACGCGTCCGCCGGCGTTGATCCGTGGTCCGAGCGCGAAGCCGAGGTCGCGGCAGCTCGGCGCCTTGACCAGCCGTGCGGCCTCGGCGAGCGCGGCGAGGCCGAGGTTCTGGCGGCCGGCCATGACCTTCAGCCCTTGCGTCACGAAGGCGCGATTGAGCGAGTGGAGCTTGGCGACGTCCGCCACCGTGCCGAGCGCGACCAGGTCGAGCAGGTCGATGATCTTCGGCTCGGGCGTGCCGTTGGCGAAGCGGCCGCGGGCGCGCAGCTCGCGGAGCAGCGCCACTCCGAGGAGAAAGGCCATGCCGACCGCGGCGACATGGCCGTGGGCGGCGCCGCGCTCGTGCTCGTCCAGCCGGTTCGGGTTGACCAGCGCGTGGCACAGGGGGAGCGCGGACGCGCATTGGTGATGGTCGACCACCACGACATCAAGCCCCGCCCGGTGCGCGGCCTCAAGCGCCTCGAACGCCTGCGCGCCGCAATCCACCGTGACCACCAGGTCGGCGCCGCGTTCCTTCAGGCCGACCAGCGCGGCCCCGGACGGGCCGTAGCCCTCCATCAGCCGGTCGGGGATGTAGATGAGCGGCTGCACACCCAGCCGGCGCAGCAGCAGCACCAGCAGCGCCGAGCTGGTCGCGCCATCGACGTCATAGTCGCCGAAGATGGCGATGGTCTCGCCGCGTTCGACCGCATCGGCCACCCGGCAGGCGGCCTTGTCCATGTCGCGAAAGGCCGACGGGTCGGGGAGGAAGTCGCGAATGGTGGGAGCGCGGTGGCGGGCAAGGTCCTCGCGCGCGACCCCGCGGGCGAGCAGCAGTTCGTCGAGCAGGGCGTCGCCGGTCAGATCACCGTCCTGCGGCCGCCGCCAGCGCCACGGCTGCCCGCTGACCGAACTTCCCACCCCTAGCGCCACGCTCATAGGAAGCGGGATAGCAAAGCGGCGCGCACTTGACTCGCTTTTTCGCGCGGGAGGGCGGGGATGCTATGGGCGGAAAAGCCGCTCCCGCCCGCGAGGCCGATGCGGATGCCGACGATGCCGAAGCGGCGATCGATGAAGTTCTCGGCAAGGTCGACGCTCTGCACGTTGCGCAAGGGCAAGAGCAGGGTGCGCCGGCGCCACCAGCCCCCGCGCACCAGCAGCTGCTCGTCGCCGAGCGCGTAGGCGGTGCGCCGCCAGCCGAGCCAGCGCGCGATCACCAGCAGTCCGAGCGCCGCCAGGGTGAAGGCGCCGAGCGGCGGCAGAACGGCGGCTTGCACCAGCGCGATCGGCAGCACGGGAAGCAGCAGGAGGCAGAACGTCCAGACGTAGGCCTTCGAGACCGGCTGCAGCGGTCCTTCGGGAAACCGCCAGCCGAGCTCGGCCAGGATCGGCTGCAGTTCCTCATCGCGGGCGAGCGGGGCGACCTGGTGATCGCCGCTGCCGCCCTGGTCCTGGGCCAGGCTCTGCAGCTTGAGCTCGCGCCAGCCGAAGCGCTCCCGCACGGGACCGGTCAGGATCAGCGCGGCCTGGACGCGGCGCAGCGGCAGGGTGACGTCGGTCAGGGTGAGCAGGCCGCGGCGGCGGCGCAGCCCGGTGCCGGTGCGGTCGAGCCGGAACCTGAAATCGCGGGCGAGGGTGCGGGCGATGCCGGTCGCCAGGCCGAGCAGGATCAGCAGCGCGAGCCCGGCGAAGGCTGCGCCGAAGCGGTGGTCCTGCACGAAGCCGGTGAGCGGTCCGGCGTTGGCCAGCAGGTCGATCCAGAACCGCCGCTCGAACGGGTCGAAGCCGATCACGTCGCCCATGGTCTGGGTGAGGCCGAACAGGCCCGCGAAGATCGCCAGCGAGAAGTTGAACACGCCTGCGGTGAGAACGCGTTTGAGGCCCATTGCGAACAGCGGCCGCGCTTGCTCCTCCAGCGCAGCGGTAGTGGCCGGCTCGGCCCCGCGGCGAGCGCGGACATGGTCGCGCAGGGCATGGGCGCGGGCCAGCGCGATGCCGTTCAGCGCGCCCTCCTCCTTGCTCCCGCCCGACGCGCCGGTGTCGAAGGTCACGCTGGCGAGGCCGAGCAGGCGCTGCAGCGGCCCTTGGGTGATGTCGACGTCCTGGACCCGATCGAACGGGATGGAGCGGTGCGTCCGGCTGATGAGGCCGCTGTCGATGCGGAGCTCGTCGGTGCCCACCCGAAAGGTGAAGCGGCGCCAGTAGACGAGCAGGCTGACGACCGCTCCGACCAGCAGCAGCGCCCCCAGAATCAGCGCGGTGTCGAGGCGCCCCGTCGCGGCGAGATAGCCGATGCCCGCGTAGCCGCCGGCTACGCCGCGGAGACTGCCGCCGAGCCCGGACACGAGCATGAGCGGGTGGAGGCGCTCGGGCGGCGCTTCGTCGGCGCTCAGCGCCACCTCGCTCATTCGAGGTCCGAGCGGATGTGGCCGCGGATGAGCTCGCGGATCTCGCCCGCGCGCTCCGGCGAGAGGCCGGGCAGGGTGACGATGCTGTTGTGGGTGCCGGCGGTGTGCACCACCAGCGTGGCGGTGCCGAACAGCTTGTCCCAGGGGCCGCGGGTCACGTCGATATGCTGGACCCGGACGAACGGTACGATCGTGTCGGTGTGGAACAGCCAGCCGCGCAGCACCTGCAGCAGGGCGGGGTGCAGGCGGTAGCGCAGCCGCTGCCAGATGCGCGGGGGCGCGGCGGCAGTGGAGATCAGCGCGAACAGCGCGATCGCGATCGGCAGCGCGCCCTGGACCGTCCACCCGTCCAGCGCGGCCCGGTCGAGGATCAGCGCGCCGATCACCAGCGGGAGCCAGCTGAGCAGGGTGCGGACGCGGATCACCTGCACATAGCCGCGCTCGACCTGCTGGAAGTCCTCGCTCTGCGGCTCAGCTGTCATAGGTGAACAATACAGCTGGGCCGTTGCGCTTCAAACCTTGAGGTTGCGATGCTCGCCGCGCACTCGGCGCACCGTGCCGGAGCTTGCCCGCATGACGATGCTTTCGGTAGTGACCAGTCCCTTGCGCCGCTTGACGCCGTCCAGCAGCGAACCGTCGGTCACGCCCGTGGCGGCGAAGATGCAGTCGCCCTTCGCCATGTCTTGGAGCGTGTAGATGCGGTCGAGGTCTTCGATGCCCCAACGGCGGGCACGGCCGCGCTCGTCGTCGTTGCGGAACAGGAGGCGGCCCTGGATCTGCCCGCCGACGCAGCGCAAGGCCGCGGCCGCGAGCACGCCTTCCGGAGCGCCGCCCGAGCCCATGTAGACGTCGACGGTGGTGTCGGGATCGGTGACCGCGATCACGCCCGCCACGTCACCGTCCGGGATTAGCTGGATGCCGCAGCCGAGGCTCCGCAGTTCGGCGATCATCTCGGCATGGCGCGGGCGGTCGAGCACGCAGGCGATGATGTCGCCCGGCTCCACGCCCTTGGCGGCGGCGATCGAGCGGACGTTCTCGCCGGGCGAGCGGGCAAGATCGATGGTGCCTTCGGGATAGCCGGGCCCGATCGCCAGCTTGTCCATGTACACGTCCGGGGCGTTGAGGAGGCAGCCCTGCTCCGCGATCGCCAGCACCGCCAGCGCGTTGGGACCGGCCTTGGCGGTGATGGTGGTGCCCTCCAGCGGGTCGAGCGCGATGTCGATGCCGGGGCCTTGGCCGGTGCCGACCTTTTCGCCGATGAACAGCATGGGCGCTTCGTCGCGCTCGCCTTCGCCGATCACCACCGTGCCGTCCATCGGCAGCTCGTTGAGCGCCGCGCGCATGGCCTCCACCGCGGCGTGGTCGGCGGCCTTCTCATCGCCGCGGCCGATCAGCCGGGACGCGGCCACCGCCGCGGCTTCGGTGACCCGGACCATCTCCAGCACGAGGACGCGGTCGAGCAGGGTGCTGGCGATGGGGCTGGCGTTGGTCATGGGGGCTCCGGAATGTCGTTGCGGCGCGATTAGGCGGCGCTTTGGCTCCTGTCGAGAGATGGCGCGTTGGGCGGCGCATGAAGACCGTACCAAAATGGCCAGTGCTGGCCTTCCTCCTCGCCGGTTGCGGCGGGCCGGATAAATATGCCGAGAACGCCGCTACTCCCGACCTCCAGACCATCAGCGAAGTGCCCGGCGACTGGTCCCAACTCCGGCCGATGATCGGCCAAACCCCCGACGAGAGCGGCCTCCTGCGCGAGCGGAGCCCGATCAGCGTGGACCTCAATGCGCTGCTCGGGCCGGATGCCGGACGGTTCCGCACGGCCATGGCGGGTGCAAGCCCGCTCCTGTCGGACGGGACGGCGCTGGTGACGATCAGCCCATCGCGGCAGGCCTATCTTGCGATCGTGCCCGCCGATCATGCGCTACATGTCGGCCTTCGCGATCAGTCGGGTTGGCGGACCTACCGCACGCCGGGCGCCGATTCCAACCTGCCGCCGCAGGTCCGTACGCTGCTGTCGCGCTAGTCGCCGGTCGCATCATCCGCTTCGTGCTGGAGGATGGCGGGGCGAATGCGGACGGCGCGGCTGCCGAGGCGCGTTTCCACCAGGAACAACGCAAAGCCGAACGCCAGGCTGACCATGGAGGCGATGAACAGCAGGGCGATGGCGGTGCCGACATGCGCCCCGGTCAACCCGCCCGCGAACAGCAACACCACCACCGCGCAGGTCAGCACCGCCGACAGGACCGACAGAAAGATCGCGCGGCTGACCAGGGCCATGCGGCGGTCCAGGATGCGGAGCTCTCCAAGCGCCCGGTCATGTTCCTCGCCGCGGGTTTCCAGCACCCGCGCCTCGATGCCGCGCGCCCGGTCCACGATCCGCGCCAACCGTGAGGCGCAGACGTTGAGGAACGCCCCCACGCCGGCCAGCAGGAACACGGGCGCGACCGCCAGCTGGATGACCTGGGCGACGAGGGCCGGAGAATCGGCGGCAGCGAACATGCCGCGCCTATGCCCGACGGTTGCCGCAGCCGCCACCGGCGCAGACAAGGCCGGAGGCAGCCGCTAATCGCACGGCATGGATGAGGCGGCCGAAACGGTTCCGGACAGCGAGCGGCGCGGGCTGATCGGCGCGCTGCCCGAGCGGCTACGGCCCTACGCCTCGCTGATGCGGCTGGACCGGCCGATCGGGACGTGGTTGCTTTACTGGCCGTGCGCGTGGAGCGTCGCTCTGGCGGGCGTGTGGGGGCGGTGGGAGCTGTTCGCCTGGTTCCTGCTCGGCGCGTTCGCGATGCGCAGCGCGGGCTGCGTGTACAACGACATCGTCGACCGCGACCTCGATGGGAGGGTGGAGCGCACCCGGCTGCGGCCGCTGGCGAGCGGGCGGGTGTCGCTGCGCGGGGCATGGGTGCTGGTCACGGGGCTGTGCCTGGTCGGGCTGCTGGTGCTGCTGCAACTGCCGGTGCCGGCGCAGCTGATCGCGCTCGGCAGCCTGCTGCTGGTCGCCGCCTACCCGTTCATGAAGCGGCTCACCTGGTGGCCTCAGGCCTGGCTCGGGCTGGTGTTCAGCTGGGGCGCGCTGGTCGGCTGGCCCGCGGTGACCGGCATGCTCGACCTGCCGGCGGTGCTGCTTTGGCTGGGCAGCGTGGCCTGGGTGGTCGGCTACGACACGCTCTACGCCATCCAGGACAAGGAGGATGATGCCCTGGTCGGGGTGAAGTCGTCGGCACGGCGGCTTGGGCGCTGGGCTCCTCTCGGGGTCGGGCTGTTCTACCTGCTTGCGCTCATCGGCTGGAGCGCGGCCATCTGGCGCGTACGGCCCGAGTGGCTGGCCTTGGTCCCGCTCCTGCCGGCGGCGCTGCACCTGTTGGGCCAGGCGTTCCGTGCGGATCAGGACAATGGCGAACTGGCGCTGCGGTTGTTCCGCTCCAATCGCGTTGCGGGCTTGCTGGTGTTTCTGGCGATGCTGGTGGTGGGGTTGAGCGCCGCGCCCTAGCCGCTACAGCGCGGCCATGCTCACCCCCGACCAAGCCCGCGACATCGCCGTCCGTCTCGTCGAGCAGGCGCAGGCGGCCGGAGCGACTGCCGCCGATGCGATGCTGATGGCCGACCGTTCGAGCAGCGTGTCGGTGCGGCTCGGCGAGCTGGAGGACGTCAGCCGTTCGGAAGGGCAGGAGGTCGGGCTTCGGGTGTTCGACGGGCAGCGTTCGGCGACCATCTCCTCGTCCGATCTGGCGAAGGAGGCGCTCGCCACGCTGGTGGAGCGGGCGCTGGCGATGGCGCGTGAGGCACCGGAGGATCCGTTCGCCGGCCTTGCACCGTCCGAGCTGCTGTTGCGGGATCCGCCCCCGGAGCTGGAGGCGTTCGACGGGGAAGAGCCACAGCCGGCGGCACTCCGCGCAAGAGCGGCGGTGGCCGAGGAGGCCGCCCGGGCGGTGAGCGGCGTCACCAACTCGAACGGCGCTTCGGCTTCGGCCTCGGCGTCCACCGTCGCGCTGGCCACCTCGGGCGGGTTCGCCGGTGCCTATCGGGCATCCGGCTTCAGCAACTCGGCCAGCGTGGTCGCCGGTGAGGGCGCGGCGATGCAGCGCGACTATGCCTACCATAGCACCCGGCACTTGGCCGACCTGGAGCTGCCGGAAGCGATCGGCCGCAGAGCCGGCGAGCGGGCGGCAGCGCGGGTCGGGCCGGTGAAGCCTGAGCCTGGGCGCTACCCGATCATCTTCGACCCGCGAGTCGCGACCTCGCTGCTGGGCCACTTGGTCGGAGCGATTACCGGGAGCGGCATCGCCCGGGGTACCAGCTTCCTCCTGGGCAGGCTCGGCGAGCGAGTGTTCGCGTCGGGAGTCACCGTGCGCGACGATCCCCACCGGCCGCGCGGACTTCGCTCGCGACCGTTCGATGGGGAGGGCCTGCCTGCCCGCGCGACGGACCTGGTTGCGAACGGCGTGCTCATGACCTGGCTCGCGGAGAGCGCGGCGGCGCGGCAGCTGGGAATCGCGCCGACTGGGCATGCGGTGCGCGGCATCGGGGGCGCTCCGGGCGCGGGGCCGAGCAATCTGTCGCTCCAGCCGGGCCCACGCAGCCGCGAGGAGTTGCTGGCGGCCTTTCCCCGCGCCATCCTGGTGACCGAGCTGATCGGCCAGGGGGTGAACGGCGTGACCGGCGATTACTCGCGCGGCGCTGCGGGCTTCCTGGTGGAAGGCGGCGAGATCGGGCGGCCGGTGGCGGAGATCACGGTCGCATCCAACCTCATCGAGATGTTCGCGACGCTGGAGCCGGGGAGCGACCTCCACTACCGCCGCGGGGTGGATGCGCCAACGGTGCTGGTACCGGAGATGACGGTGGCCGCGGGCTAGTCCTGACGGGGGCCGACGCCGAGCCGCGCCGCGTCGATCTTGATGCAGCGGTCCACCACCACCTGCAGCCCGGCGGCTTCGGCGCGCGCGGCGGCCTCTTCGTTGATCACGCCGAGCTGCATCCACACCGCCTTGGCCCCGGCGGCAATCGCCTGATCGACCGCTTCGCCGGCCTCTTCCGGACGGCGGAAGATGTCGACGATGTCGATCGGCTCGCCAATCTGCCCGAGGTCGTGCCAGACATATTCGCCCACGATCCGCTCGCCCGTGATCCGCGGGTTGACCGGCAGCACGCGCCAGCCGCGGTCGGACAGGAACTGCATCACGCCGTAGGACGGGCGGTTCGGGCGGTCGGACGCGCCCACCACCGCGATCGTGCGGGCGGAGGAGAGCAGGTCGGCGATGTCTTCGTCACTGGTCAGCGGCATGGGGGACTTAACCCTTCAAGCGGCCTGGGTTTCCAGCGCCGCGAGCAGCTTGGCCGCAAGCTCGGCGAAGGCGCGACCGGCAGGACCGTCTCCCGCCGCGGGCGGTTGTCCCGCGTCCGATGCCTCCCGCAGGCTGACGGAGAGCGGCAGCCGTCCGAGGAAAGCGATGCCGAGCTCGGCCGCCGCCGCCTCTGCGCCGCCCGAGCCGAACGGGTCCGACTCGCGGCCGCAGTGCGGGCATTGGTAGCCGGCCATGTTCTCGATCAGCCCGACGATGGGGACGCTGGTCTTGCGGAACAGGTCGATGGCGCGGGTGGCGTCGATCAGGCTGAGGTCCTGCGGCGTCGAGACCACCACCGCGCCCGCCGGCCGGGCCTTCTGGATCAGCGACAGCTGCACGTCGCCGGTTCCGGGAGGCAGGTCGACGATCACCAGCTCCCGGTCCGCCCAGTCGCCTTCCACCAGCTGGGTCAGCGCGCCCG
Source organism: uncultured Sphingomonas sp. (assembly GCF_902806285.1). GTDB lineage: Bacteria > Pseudomonadota > Alphaproteobacteria > Sphingomonadales > Sphingomonadaceae > Sphingomicrobium. The sequence goes on from NZ_CADCWA010000076.1 coordinate 13,800, forward strand.
ACGCCATCGGCCCGCGCCAGGCGAGCGCATGGCCTTCGCTGACCAGCTGGCCGACCGAGAGGAGGCGGATGCCGTGCGCCTCGACGGGGATCAGCTGCTTGTTGCGCGCTTCCGGCTTCTCGGACGTGCCGAGCAGCCGGGGTTGGGACGGCCCATAGATGTCCGCATCGATGATCCCGACCCGCTTGCCCATCCGCGCCAGCGCGACCGCCAGGTTGGTGGCGAGCGTCGACTTGCCGACCCCGCCCTTGCCGCTGCCGACGGCGATCAACCGCGGGCCGGTCTTGGTTGCAGTTAAGGCAACGCGCACCTCCCGGACCTCCGGCAGCTCCCGGGCGGCAGCCTTCAGCCGCCGCTCGAGCGCGTTGCGCTCTCCTTCACCGAACCCGCTGGCATCGGCGACGATCGTCGCGACACCGTCCACCAGGCGGCTAGAGCGGATGCGTTCAGCGTCCGGAGCCGACGCGAGCTGGTCTTTGATGTCCATCAGATGCCGGTCAGGAGAACGTCGACCGCGGCCATGATCTCGTAACCCTGACCAGACAGCGAGCCTGCAACACCGCCCAGCTCGGCCAGCGGCACACCGATCATGAATGGCGTAGCAAGCGTGAACAGCTTGCCGTCCACCTCCACCTTAGGCGCAAGCCGCGGCATCGGCCAATCGCTGTCTGTACCCTCGAGCAAGGGGATCACCAGCCGCGTACGAAGATGGTTCAGCAAGTCGGACTGCACGTCCACGGCCAGCCCGCCCGTGGATGGCACTCGGTATACGTCGAACTGGGCCATCAGAACATGCGAAGGTGCGCGAGCGGATTGCCATGCTGATCGACAAAGTCGTTGAATTTGCGGATGGCATCGGCATTCTCTTCAAGCCACAGCCGTTCACGCTTCTTCTTGAGAGCAGAGGCCAGCCCCTGCTCACATGCAGCGGAAATGCTGATGCCGAGCTGCTTGGCGTCGCGGACTAGGTCCTCGCTCAAGGATACGTTGGTGCTGCGCTTGCGGGTCGGCTTACGGTCGTGCGCTCCCATGATTACGCATCTACTATGCGCATCGTTCATGCGCAATGCGGATTGTTCCGTAGCGCCCTGTTTTTATCCACACCGGGACTTATATCTGCGGCATGACAAGCATGACGGGGTGGGTTTCGCGGGCGCGGGCCCTCTTGGTGGACAGCAAGGGACCTTGGGGTCCGGGCACCGGCGGCGTGAGTGGCGGTGTCGACGACCCGTTGCCGCCAACTTCCGACGGCGGCGGCGGACCGTGGCGCGAGGCGCCGCGTGCCCGGCCGGCTCCGGGCAAGCTCGGCAACATCGGGAACCTCGACGACCTGCTGCGCCGCAGCCGCGCTCGGCTCGGACCGGGCGGTGGCGGGACCGGCCGTCGGCCGGACCGCTCGCTGATCATCTGGGGCGTCATTGCGCTTGCCTTGCTGTGGCTGCTGTTCACCACCGTGCACCGGATTGCGCCCGAAGAGCGCGGGGTGGTGACCACGCTTGGCCGCTACAGCCGGACGCTTGGGCCCGGTATCGGCATCACCCTGCCGTCGCCGCTCGAGCGGGTCCAGAAGGTCGACGTCGAGAACATCCGCGCCGTGGAACTGGGCAGCGCGGCCGAAGAAACGCTGATGCTGACCGGCGACCAGAACATCATCGATCTCGCCTATTCGGTGCGGTGGAACATCCGCGATCCCGAGCAATACCTCTTCAACCTGGCCGAGCCCGAAGAAACCGTCCGCCAGGTGGCCGAAAGCGCCATGCGCGCGGCGGTCAGCGGAGTGACCCTCAACGAAGCCATCGGCGAGGGCCGCGGCGAGATCGAGGCCGAGGTGCAGGAAAACATGCAGCGGGTGCTCGACGCCTACCGCTCGGGGATCGTGCTGCAGGGCGTGGCCATCCGCCAGGCCGACCCGCCGGCGGCGGTGAACGACGCCTTCAAGGAGGTCACGGCGGCGCAGCAGCAGGCGCAATCCTACGTCAACGACGCCAATGCCTATGCGCTGCAGCTTCGCCAGCGCGCGCAGGGCGAGGCGACGGCCTTTGACCGCATCTACGAACAATATCGGCTCGCGCCCGAAGTGACCCGGCGGCGCATGTATTACGAGACCATGGAGCGTGTGTTGCAGAACGTCGACAAGACGATCGTGGAAACGCCCGGACTGACCCCGTACCTGCCGCTGCAGCAGCAGGGCAGAACTCCTCCGGCGGCGCAGCAGGGCGGTCAGCAGGCTCAGCAGGGAGGCGGCCAGTGACCGACTTCATTCGCCGCCGCCCGATCCTTCTGGCCGTGCTCGCCCTGTTCGTGGTGGTGACCCTGCTGTCCAGCATCGTCATCGTTCCCGAAACCCGGCAGGCGATCGTGGTCCGCTTCGGCAAGCCGGCCCGGATCCTGGGCAGCGAGCAGGCGGGCGTCAACTGGCGCCTCCCGTTCGCGGAAAGCGTGGTCTGGATCGACAAGCGCGTCCGCGACGTGGACATGGACCGGCAGCAGGTGCTCTCGACCGATCAGCTGCGGCTGGAGGTGGATGCGTTCGCCCGCTACCGCATCGTGGACCCGCTCCGCATGTACATCCGGGCCCGAAGCGAGGACCGGGTCAGCGACGCGCTGCGTCCGATCCTGGGGTCCGAGCTGCGCAACGAGCTCGGCCAGCGCCCGTTTGCCGCGCTGCTCAGCCCCGAGCGGCGGGGCGTCATGGAGAACATCCGGCGCGAGCTCGACCAGATCGCCCGCCAGTATGGCGCACAGATCGTGGACGTTCGGATCAAGAAGGCCGACCTGCCCAGCGGAACGCCGCTCGACTCCGCTTATGAGCGGATGCGGACGGCGCGGCTGCAGGAGGCCCGCTCGATCCGGGCCGAAGGTGCCAAGAATGCGCAGATCATTCGCGCCCAGGCGGACGCGGAAGCGGCGCGGACCTATGCGGCGAGCTTCGGCAAGGACGCTGACTTCTACGAGTTCTACCGGGCCATGCAGAGTTACGAATCGACCTTTGTCCCGCAGCCGGGACAGAAGGCGCCCAATCCGAGCAACGTCATCCTGGGTCCGCAGAACGACTTTCTGAAGCAGTTTTCGGGCGGTGGTGCCCGGTAATCTTGTTCAATGGCTATTCAGGCGCTTGACCTAGCAGGTGAAGGCAAGGCCAAGTCCAAAGAGGATACGCAATGAAGTCCCCGAAGGAGTTTTCCAAAGTGCGCTATGCCTATGGTGTTGCGGCAGCCCTGTTGATTGGGGGGAGCGCCTTTTCGATCTCGACGGGTACGGCCGGGGCGCAAGTCGCGCAGAACGCGCCGGCCGCCCTGCCGCCGCGGGCGGGAGCGCCCATGTCGTTCGCCGACCTCGCCTCCCGGCTGCAGCCGGCGGTGGTGAACATCTCGACCAAGCAACGGGTGCCGGTCCGCGCCCAGGCCGATCCGATGGAGGAGTTCTTCCGCCGCTTCGGCGCGCCGGCGCCGCAGGACCAGGGCGGCGGCGGCGGCCAAGCGCCCCGCACCCGCGAAACGGGGTCGCTGGGCTCGGGCTTCATCATCTCGCCCGACGGCTACATCGTCACCAACAACCACCTGATCCAGGGCGCCGGCGGCACCGGCACGGTGGACCAGGTCACCGTGACCCTGCCCGACCGGCGCGAGTTCGAGGCCCGGATCATCGGCCGCGACCAGCCGTCCGACCTGGCGCTGCTCAAGATCGAAGGCCGTAACCTGCCCTTCGTCAACTGGGGCGATTCGACCCGTGCCCGCGTCGGCGAATGGGTGCTGGCGATCGGCAACCCTTATGGCCTGGGCGGGTCCGTGACCTCCGGCATCATCTCGGCGCTGCATCGCGGGATCACCGGCGTCGGCGCCTACGACCGTTACATCCAGACCGATGCCAGCATCAACATGGGCAACTCGGGCGGCCCGATGTTCGACCTCAACGGCAATGTGATCGGCGTCAACTCGGCGCTGATCTCGCCCACCGGCGCTAACGTCGGCATCGGCCTCGCCATACCGGCTGAGCTGGCCCGTCCGGTGGTCGACAGTCTCCGCCGCGGCCAGGCGCCGCAGCGCGGCTATCTGGGCGTCGGCTTGCAGCCGATCGACGACGACGACCTGTCGGCCTCGCTCGGCATCCCCAAGGGCCGCGGCGAGCTCGTCCGCTCGGTGGTTCCCGGCGCCGCGGCGTCGCGCGCCGGCATCCAGCAGGGCGACGTGATCCTTTCGGTCGCCGGCCGCGCCGTGACGGAGGAGAACACCGTTTCCTACCTCATCGCCAACACGCCGGTCGGAGCAAGGGTCCCGGTCGAGGTGGTCGGCGCCGACGGCCGCCGCCGCACGGTGCAGGTCGCCGTTGCGCAGCGGCCATCCGAAGAGGAGCTGGCGCGCCAGGCGGGGGCCGGCCAGGACGCCTTTCCCGATAACGACAACAATCCGGCGCCGGCGGTTCCCGGCAACCAGTCGCTCGGGCTGACGCTGCAGGCGCTGACCCCGGACATCGCCCGGGCGACCAATCTGCCGGCGACCGCGCGCGGCGTGATCATCGCCCGCGTCGATCCGAACAGCGATGCGGCCGAGAAGGGCCTGCGCCGCGGCGACCTCATCATTTCGGTGGACCGGCGCGTGGTAGCCGCGCCCGGGGACGTCGCTGCGGCAGTGGCGGCGGCCCGCGCGGCTCGGCGCAACTCCGTGCTGCTGCTGGTCAAGCGCGGCAACGCACCCGAGGGCTTCACCGCAGTCGACATCGCCCCGCGCTGACGACTAAGGCTCGCTCCCTCACAGCAGGGAGCGGGCCTTGACCATCGAAGCGGACGGAACGCGCGTCTTCATCGGCGCTGCGCCAAGCGGGGCCGAACCGCAGTGGCTGGAGCTCAGCCGCGCCAACCGCCACGGCCTGATCGCGGGTGCGACCGGCACCGGCAAGACCGTCAGCCTGCAAGGCCTGGTGGAAGCGCTCAGCGCCGCCGGCGTGCCGACCTTCGTCGCCGACGTGAAGGGCGACCTGGCCGGGCTCGGAATGCCCGGCTCGCCGACCGCCAGCATCCACGCGGTGTTCGCCGCCCGCGCTGCGGAGATCGGCTATCGCGAGTGGCGCTACGAGGCCTGCCCGGTCCAGCTGTGGGACCTGTTCGGCGAGCAGGGGCACCCCATCCGCACCACCGTGAGCGAAATGGGGCCGCTGCTGCTCGCGCGGCTCCTCAACCTCAACGGGGTGCAGGAAGGCGTGCTCAACATCGCCTTCCATGTCGCGGACCAGGACGGGCTGCTGCTGATCGACCTCGACGACCTTCAGGCAATGCTGGTCAGCGTGGGCGAGCGGGCCGAGGAACTCACCCTGGCCTACGGCAACGTGTCCAAGCAGTCGGTCGGCGCTATCCAGCGCGCCCTGCTGCAGCTGCGCGGGCAGGGCGGGGACCATTTCTTCGGCGAGCCCGCGCTCGAGCTGCCGGACTTCCTGGCGCAGGACGAGAGCGGCCGCGGGGTGGTGAACATCCTGGCGGCGGATCGGCTGATGACCTCACCGCGGCTGTATTCGACCTTCCTGCTCTGGCTGTTGTCCGAACTGTGGGAACTGCTGCCGGAGGCCGGCGACCTTCCCGTGCCCAAGCTGTGCTTCTTCTTCGACGAGGCGCACCTGCTATTCGACGATGCGCCGCCCGCGCTGCTCGAAAAGGTCGAGCAGGTCGTCCGGCTGATCCGGTCCAAGGGCGTGGGCGTCTACTTCATCACCCAGAACCCGACGGACATTCCCGACAAGGTCGCAGGGCAGCTTGGCAATCGCATCCAGCATGCGCTGCGCGCCTTTACCCCGCGCGACCAGGCGGCGGTACGTGTCGCAGCCGAGACCTTCCGTCCCAGCCCGCAAGTGGATGTCGCCGGTGCCATCACCGAACTGAAGGTCGGCGAGGCGCTGGTCTCGCTGCTGCAGGCCGACGGCAGTCCGTCACCCGTCCAGCGGACCCTGATCAAGCCGCCGTCCAGCCGAGTCGGCCCGCTGGAGCCGCACGAGCGCAAGCTGCTAGTCGAGACGGACGCGATCGGGACCAAGTACGACGCCGCGGCGGACCGGCACAGCGCGGAGGAGATGCTGGCGGCGAGGGCGCAGGAAGCGGCCGCCTCAATTGCCGCCGCCAAGGCGCGGACCGAGGTCGAGAAGCAGGGCGCACTCCGCGCGAAGGAGGACGCGCGGCTCGCCCGGGAGCGGACCCAGGCGCAGGCCGCGGCGAGGCGAGAAGAGGAACGGGCGCGACGCGAGGCCAATCTCGACGAGGCGCGGCGGGCCCGCGAAGCCGCCAAGCCGACCATGGCCGACAAGATGCTGCAAAGCGCCGGCCGCTCCATCGCCAGCTCGGTCGGCCGGCAGATCGGCAACAGCCTGCTGCGCGGCCTGCTTGGAGGCTTGGTGCGGCGGCGCTAGGGTGGCGTTTATGACGCTGCTCAACACCGACTTCGCCGCCGCCGCCGCCGCCGAGTTCAAGGCCACCGTGGCGCTGCGCCGGGCGATCCATGCCGATCCCGAGCTCGGCCTGCACTGCACCCGGACCACGGCCAAGCTCAAGGCGGCGCTCGACGGCTTGCCGCTTGAAATCCGCGACAGCCGCTCGACCAGCGGGTTCGTCGCGATCCTGCGCGGGGGACAGCCGGGGCGGACGGTGCTGCTGCGCGGGGACATGGATGC
>NZ_CADCWA010000077.1 GCF_902806285.1 uncultured Sphingomonas sp.
CGCCCGCCTTCACCGACGCGTTGCGCGACTAGGCCATGGTGCGCGTGGTGCGGCCCACCCTGGCCGAGATGGCGCGCCGCGCCGCGCCGTTCCGCGGCGTCCTGTTCGTCGGCCTGATGCTGACCGCGACGGGCCCGCGCTTGATCGAGTTCAACGCCCGCTTCGGCGACCCGGAATGCCAGGCGCTGATGCTGCGGCTGCGGTCCGACCTGCTCGAAGCCCTGCTCGCGGCCTGCGACGGCCGGCTGGCGGACACGGACCTGCGCTGGAGCGACGCGCACAGCTTGGTGGTGGTGATGGCGGCCCGCGGGTACCCCGGCGCCTACGGCAAGGGCACGGCGATACGCTGCCTCGACCGGGCCGCCGCCGTACCGTGCGCGCAGGTCTTCCACGCCGGCACGGGCGCCGGCCCCGACGGCGCGGTCTTGGCGACGGGCGGGCGCGTGCTCGGCATCGGCGCGAGAGGGAACACGTTGCGGGAAGCGCGCGACGCCGCGTACGAAGCCGCCGCGGCCGTTGACTGGCCGGAAGGCTTCTACCGGCGCGACATCGGCCATCGCGCGCTCCGGTGAGCGGGCGCCGCCACCCAAAGGGGAGGGCGGAAGGGTCTACCGGCGAGGCGCCTCCGTTGTAAGCTGCCCGGCAACACCCCGGAGGAAACGGGCCATGAACCGCCGAACGGTCTTCGGCGCCGCCGCGGCGCTGCCCTTCGCGCCGCGCCCGGCCTTCGCGCAATCCCAAGGTCCTTGGCCGGCGCGGTCGCTGCGCATGGTCATTCCTTGGCCGCCGGGCCAATCGACCGACGTGCAGGGCCGCTTGATCTCGCAATTGCTGACCGAGCGCCTCGGCCAAACCGTGGTGCCGGAGAACCGGCCCGGCGCCGGCGGGCAGATCGGCACCAACGCCGTCGCCAAGGCACCGCCGGACGGCTACACGCTGCTCGCCGCCTCCATCGGGCCGATCAGCTTCCAGCCCCTGGTCAGCCGCACCGCCTACGACGTCGAGCGCGAGCTGGCGCCGGTGGCGACCTACGGCATCGCCCCCTTCATGCTGTTGGTGCGGCCGGACTTCCCGGCCACCGACCTGCGCTCGTTCCTCGCCCTGCTGCGCGCCAACCCCGGCAAGTACAGCCACAACTCCTCGGGCGTCGGCGGGTCGCAGCACATGCTGACCGCGCTGTTCAACGCCAAGGCCGGCATCGAGGCGCTGCACGTGCCGTTCCAGGGGAGCGGCCCGGCGCTGGCCGCGCTGCTCGGCGGGCAGGTGAACTACGGCATCGACACGCCGGCGGCGGCCCTGCGGCTGGTGCAGGAAGGCCAGCTCCGGGCGCTCGGCATCACCACGGGGCGGCCTTCGGCGCTGCTGCCCGGCATCCCGCCGCTCGCCGCGGTGGGCGGGCCGCCGGACTACGACATCGGCGGCTGGAACGGGCTGATGGCGCCGGCGGGCACGCCCAAGCCGATCATCGACCGGCTGGTGGCCGAGGTGAAGGGAGGCTTGGCGACCCCGGCGCTGCGGAAGCAGTTCGAGGCCATCGGCGTCGAGGTGGAGGGGCGCGGGCCGGACGAGTTCATGGCGCTGCTGCGCGAGCTGTGGGGCACCTTCGGCGCGCTGATCCGCCAACTCGGCATCCGCGCTGAGTAGCGCCAAGCCGCGGTCGCTGCGCCGGACGCGTGGTGTCCTCGGCGGAAACACAACTACTGTCTTCCGCTGCCTGGACTTGCCCCGGTTCCGTGGAGCGGCGGATGCTTCGACGACTACGGTTCCGTCCTCGTCCGCTCCTCGTGGCTGACCGGCGGCAGGTAGCCGAGGGCGGAGTGCCTGCGGCTCGGGTCGTGTCGGCCCTCGATGTGGCCGAAGGCCGCCATGCGGGCCCCGGCCCGGGGGATGGCGCACGGGGGCCGAGGGATGGAAGCGGTGAACCCGTGCTCACCATGCAGCGACGATGCCCCCGTGCTCGCTCCGTCAACCTCGCTCCCCGTGCTCGCCCTGCGGGCTGCGCGCGGTTCCGCGCCGCTCCGCGGTCGCCTTCGGCGAAGGTTTGACTTGTTGCGCGCGGCGGCTGCGCGGTCCGCATGGTCGGAACGGGGAAACGGCCCCCCAGCCGAACCGAGAAACTCGATGTGGTTCGACCCGGAGCGCACCTACGCGCCTGTTCTGGAAGTCGAGGAAGCGGGACGAGCGGCCGCTGGAGAGCCATCGGGCGATCGGACCTTTTCCCGTTGCGTGAACCAAATGGGTAATTCCGGCCTGGGATTTTCGTTCCTTGGTTGCCGAGCTGGTTTCCTGGCCATCCGGGCTGGCTTACATTTCTCGCCCCATCGATGGCCCTTTCGAATCATGCCCGCGCGAACGAGCAACCACCATTGAGTGACGAGGGCCCGCGGCACCGCCCGCGCGCGATGTCGCCCGAGCGCCTTCGTGCCGCGCTCAGCGGCCTCGTCGCCCGCGAGCTCCAGCAAAGCTCCGAGGCGCCCCGGGTCGGGCACGATGGGGGACAGGACCGCCGTGGCCGCTGAGGAAAGCCTCGCCGCGGCGCCGGGCGCCGACGAACTCCGTCGGCACGTGGTGGAACTCGAGGCCGAAAACGCGGAACTACGGCGGGCGCGGCGCGCCGCGGTCGAGCTCGAGGCCACCCGGGCGGCGCTGCGCGAGAGCGAGGCGCACGCCGCCGCGTTCGCCGCCGAACGCGCCGCCGTGCTGGACCAGCTCGCCGAGGGCGTGATCGTGGCAGACGCGGCGGGGCGGATCGTGTTCGTGAACGACGCGGCGGCGCGGATCCACGGCGCGGCGGCCCTCGACGTGGCGCCCGCCGCCTACAGCCGGACCTACGGCCTCCACACCGAGGACGGCGTCCCATACCCCCCGGCGGAGCTGCCGCTCGCCCGGGCCGTGCTCCGCGGCGAAACCGTGACCGAGGCGCGCTGGCGCATCCGCCGCCCCGACGGCTCGGAGGTGCTCGCGGCCGGCAGCGCCCGCCCGGTGCGCGGCCCGGACGGCGCCCGGGCCGGCGCCGTGCTGACGCTGCGCGACGAAACCGCCCGCGACGCCGCCGAACGGGCGCTGCGCGCGAGCGAGGCGCGCTTGCGCGTCGTCTTCGACCAGCAGTTCCAGTTCATGGCCGTCCTCTCACCCGAGGGCGTCACGCTCGAGATCAACGGGCTGCCGCTCCGCGCCGCGGGCCTCGCCCGGGACCAAGTGGTCGGACACCCGTTCTGGGACACGCCCTTCTGGGCCGGGCTGCCCGCCATGCGCGAGGCGTGGCCGGGCCGCTTGGCGGAGGCGGCGCGCACCGACGGGCCGGTGCTGTCCGAGGACCAGTACCAAGCCGCTGGAGGGGAGGTCCGCACCGCCGACGCGGCCGTCACGGCGGTGCGTGGGCCGGATGGCAGCGTGCGGTTCTTCGTCATCCAGGCGACCGACACCACCGAGCGGAAGCGCGCCGAGGCGGCGTTGCGGGAGAGCGAAGCGCGGTTCCGCAACATGGCCGACAGCGCGCCGGCGCTGATCTGGATGACCGACACCGAGGGCCGGGTCGCCTTCGCGAACATGCACCACGACCATCTTTTCGGCCGACCCGCCTCGGAGATGCTCGGGGACGGCTGGCGGCGCGTCGTCCAC
>NZ_CADCWA010000078.1:0-1419 GCF_902806285.1 uncultured Sphingomonas sp.
AACGTCGGCTTCGCCCTGGTCGGCCTGGCGGCGGGCGGCGAGGCGGTGGCGCAGGCGGTGCTGTTCTACAGCGCGATCTACACGGTGATGACGTTGGGCGCCTTCCTGTGCGTGCTCAGGATGCGCGACGCCGACGGCCGCCCGGTCGAGAGCCTGGCCAGCCTTTCCGGCCTGTCGCAGACCCGCCCGGCGCTGGCCGCGGCGATCGCCATCTTCATGTTCAGCCTGGCCGGCATCCCGCCGCTGTTCGGCTTCTGGCCCAAGCTGATGGTGTTCAACGCGGCGGTCGACGCGGGCCTGCAGCTGCTCGCGCTGGCCGCCGCCGCGGCGACGGTGATCGGCGCCTACTACTACCTCAAGGTCGTCAAGATCATGTACTTCGACGAGCCCGCCGCGCCCTTCGTCCGGCCGCGCTCGCCGATCGAGACGGTGCTGATCGCGCTGGCGGCGCTGATCGTGTCGCCGCTCGGCTATCTCCTGATCGGCCCGCTGGGGAGGCTCAGCGCCAACGCCGCGAGCGTCTTCTGAGCCATGACTTCAGTCCGCTCATGCCGAGCGTAGTCGAGGCACGTTGCGTCCCTCGACTACGCTCGGGACGAACGGAGGGGAGATGAGCAGGCTGCGCTTCGTCGAGCGGACCGGCTCGACCAACAGCGATCTGCTGGGACAGGCCGACGCGAGCGAAGGCGAGTGGCTGACCGCTGCCGTCCAGGAGCAGGGGCGGGGACGCCACAACCGCGCCTGGGTGAGCCCGTCCGGCAACTACCACGGCAGCACCGTCGTGCAGCTGCGTGCCGGCGATCCGCCTGCGCCTTCGCTCGCGCTGGTCTGCGGCGTGGCGATGATCCGCGCGGTCGAGGCTGCCGCGCCCGCCACCGGGCTGATGCTCAAATGGCCCAATGACCTGCTGCTCGGCCCCGGCAAGCTCGGCGGCGTGTTGCTGGAACGGGCGGGAGAGCGGGTGGTCGCAGGCTTCGGCGTCAATCTCGCGAGTGCGCCTGAAGTGCCGGACCGGCCGACCGCCGCGCTCTCCTCCGTCGCCCTCGTCAGCCCGGAGGCGTTCGCGCCCTTGCTCGCAGCTGCCTTCGCCCGAGAGCTCGAGCGCTGGCGGGGCGATTTCCCGGCGCTGGTGGCGCTCTGGCTGGAGAGCGCGCACAAGGTAGGCACGCCGCTCAGTGCCCAGGCGGGACCGGACGAGCTGATCGAGGGGAGCTTCGCCGGCCTCGAAGTGGACGGGGCATTGCGGTTGCGGCTGCCATCCGGGGAACTGCGGGTCGTCCGGGCGGCCGACGTCACCCTGGGAGCGGCCTGATGCTGCTGGCGATCGATGCCGGCAACACCAATCTGGTGCTTGCCCTGGTTGATGAGCGCAATGCGGTCCGCGCCCGGTGGCGGATCGCGACCGACCCGCGCCGGACC
>NZ_CADCWA010000078.1:1429-3606 GCF_902806285.1 uncultured Sphingomonas sp.
CGGAGGCGTTCGCGCCCTTGCTCGCAGCTGCCTTCGCCCGAGAGCTCGAGCGCTGGCGGGGCGATTTCCCGGCGCTGGTGGCGCTCTGGCTGGAGAGCGCGCACAAGGTAGGCACCCATTTGACGGTGCATTGTGGCGCTGGCGAAATGCTGGAGGGTCGGTTCGGGGGTCTGGAAGCCGATGGAGCGCTGCGGCTGCAGCTGGACTCCGGCGGGGGCCGAATCATCCGGGCAGCGGACGTGCAGCTGACTTAACTCGCGTCTAACCTTTGGGCGGTAGCTCTTCTGAGAAGATCTTGGAGGGCTTCGATGACCATGTTTCTTGTCGCAGCGTTGGTGTTGGTAACGGACCAAGTGCCGGAAGGCCCCGTGCAGTCGCCGGCTCAAAGCTACGGCGTTGAAGTTCTCAAGGCGAACGCCGGTAACATCCGGAAATATGCTGAAGTGGCAGTAGGCTGGCACGTCATGCAGCGCTGCAACAGCTTGGAGGCCGCCGCACGGTCCGAATTCGAGCAAGACGTGGCCAAGGCGACTAGGGGCGTGGCAAGAGTGTTCGGCAGTGCCTATGGCGATAGGATGATGGGCCTGCAGCGGACGATCGCCATACAGCAGAAGGCTCAGATGTTCGCAACCGCCAACTTCATGACCTGCGACAGCCGAGCGGCAGAGCTAGTGACAAAGCAGCGCGAAGAGGCCCAAAGCCTCGCAGCGGCGCTGGCAGACTGAATTGGGGCTCGTCGCTCTCGCCAAGGCAATGACGTCTCGCTAGGAGCGGCCCATGCTGCTCGCGATCGATGCCGGCAACACCAATTTGGTGCTTGCGTTGGTGGACGAGCACAATGCAGTGCGCGCCCGCTGGCGGATCGCGACCGACCCGCGCCGGACCGCGGACCAATATGCCGTATGGCTGCACCAGCTGCTGGAGCTGGAAGGCTTCACCCGGGCGGACGTAACCGGAGTGATAATCGGCACGGTGGTGCCGCGCGCGCTGCACAATCTGCAGGTCCTGTCGACCAAATATTTCGGGCGGGAAGCGTTGGTCGCGGGGCAGGGCGCCGCCGCCTGGCCGATCCGGCTTGACGTCGACGAGCCGCACAACGTGGGCGCCGACCGCGCGCTCAATGCCATAGCGGCGCACGGCAAATATCCGGGCGACCTGATCGTGGTGGATTTCGGCACCGCCACCACCTTCGACGTGGTGGATGCGGACGGGGCGTACAAAGGCGGGATCATCGCGCCGGGCATCAACCTCAGCCTGGATGCGCTGGTCGCGGCAGCCGCCAAGCTGCCGCGGATCGCCATTGAAGCGCCCGAGAGCAATGCGGTGATCGGCCGCACTACGCAGGGCCAGATGCTGTCGGGCATCTACTGGGGCTATGTGGCGATGCTGGAAGGGCTGTTGGCGCGGGTCAAGGTGGAGATCGGCCGGCCGGTCAAGGTGATCGCGACCGGCGGGCTGGCGGAGCTGTTCCAGCGGCATACGGCCGTGTTCGACGTGCTGGAGCCGGACCTCACCATTCAGGGGCTGGCGCTGCTGTACCGGCGGACCCAAAGCGCAAGTTAAACGTCATCCCGGCGGAGGCTGGGATCTCAATGGATATTAGATGACCTGAGACTCCGGCTTCGCGGGGGTGACGGCAAGAACAGGAACCTAAGTGACACCAGGCGACGAACTGCTTTTCCTGGCGCTCGGCGGATCGGGCGAGATCGGGATGAACGTCAACCTCTATGGCTGCCGCGGCAAGTGGCTGATGGTCGATTGCGGGCTGACCTTCGGCGACCACGACTATCCGGGGATCGACCTGGTGCTGCCCGACCTCGATTTCATCGAGCGGCGGCGGCGCGACCTGGTCGGCCTGGTGCTGACCCACGGGCACGAGGACCATATCGGCGCCATCCCCTACCTGGCGGCGGACCTCAAGGTGCCGATCTACGCCACCGCCTTCACCGCCGGGCTGGTCGCCGGCAAGCTGGAGGAGGAGGGGCTGACCGGGCAGGTGCAGCTGCGGATCGTCGAGCAGACCGCGGAGCTGGACCTCGCGCCATTTCGGATCACCTATGTGCCCGTGGCCCACTCGATCGCGGAGGCGAACGCCCTGCTGATCGAGACGCCGCACGGCCGCGTGTTCCATACCGGCGACTGGAAGATCGACGACACGCCCGTGCTCGGCAACCCCC
>NZ_CADCWA010000079.1:0-329 GCF_902806285.1 uncultured Sphingomonas sp.
GCCCCATCTTCTCGGCGACATGCGCTTCGACGGCGGGATCGATGTTGGCGAAGGTGCCCACTGCGCCTGAGATCGCGCAGGTGGCGATATCCGCGCGCGCCGCCACCAGCCGCTCGCGGTTGCGCTCGAACTCGGCATAGGCCTGCGCCAGTTTCATCCCGAATGTGACCGGCTCGGCGTGGATGCCGTGGCTTCGGCCGATCGTCGGCGTCAGCTTATGCTCAAGGGCGCGGCGCCTCAGCACCTCGAGCAGCGCGTCGAGATCGGCGAGGAGGAGGTCGGCGGCGCGGGCGAGCTGCACCGCAAGGCAGGTGTCGAGCACGTCCGAA
>NZ_CADCWA010000079.1:339-3591 GCF_902806285.1 uncultured Sphingomonas sp.
GGCGATCACGTCGTGCTTCACGACCGCTTCAATCCCGTCGATCGCGGCGACGTCGATCGTTGGGCCGGTCTCCCACCAGGCCCAGACCTTTTGGGCGGCCTCGGCGGGCACGACCCCCAGCTCCGCCATCTTGTCGAGCGCATGCGCCTCGATCTCGAACCAGATGCGGAACTTGGCTTCCGGCTCCCAGATGCTCGCCATCTGCGGCCGCGAATAGCGGGGGATCATGGAATCTTCCTAACCTCGGTTTGGAACGGGCCGTTAGCCACAGATTGGGGGCGGTTCCAAGGCCCAAACGCCGGAACGGCTATTTCGCGAGGGAGTTAACCAGACCGAGCGCGCGGGGCACCGACAGTAGAGCGTTGCGGCAGAACTAATCCAGATCAAACAGCGACTTAGGAGAAGCAAATATGATCCGTCCAATCCTTGTGGCGAGCGCCTTCGTGCTTGCAGTTCCCGTGCTCGCGCAGAGCACGACGACGACCGGAACAGGTGGCCAAACCGGCACCAGCCAGAGCGGTTCAATGAACGACCATAGCGGCATGAACCATGGCCAGACCGGGACCCAGGCCAACGGCGGAACCACCACCGGAACCAGCACCGGCACGATGGGCGCCGGTAACACGGGCCAAGGCACCGGCAGCACCGGCGCAACGGGGCAGGGCGGCCAGTCCGGCACCCAAAGCGGAATGAACCAGGGCAGCATGTCCCAGGGCCAGACTGGCACCGGCGGCATGACCGGGACCGGAACCGGCGGAAGCATGAGCGGCACCGGAACCAGTGGAAGCATGGGCGGCACCAGCATGAGCCAGAGCGGCACCGGCACGGGCGGCACTGCGGGCGGCTCGTGGAGCGGCAGTTCCGGCGGCACAGGCTCAGGCACGATGGGCGGCACCGCAGGCGCCGGCAACACCGGCCAGGGCGGTCCGTTCCAGCCGGCGGGAAACTACCCGGTCTGCTCGCGCACCGTCACCGACAGCTGCATGCAGACGGCCAGGAGCCCGCGCCCCCGCGGCTAACGGCTAACGCGAAAGAGACGAGAGGGGCGGCCAGGCGGCTGCCCCTTTTCTATATCAGGCCCATCGCTCGGAGGCTGCTGTGGCCGCGGGTGCCGACGATCACATGGTCGTGGACGGCGATCTTCAGGTGCCGCCCGGCCTCGACGACCTCGCGGGTGAGCTTTATGTCCTGAGCGCTCGGGCTCGGGTCGCCGCTCGGGTGGTTGTGGACCAGGATCAGCGCGGTCGCGTGAAGATCGAGCGCTCGGCGCATGATGTCGCGGACATAGACTGCCGCCTCGTCGACCGAACCTTCCCACATCAGCTCATTGTGGATGAGCACGTTCTTGGAGTTCAGGAACAGCACCCGCACCTGCTCGACAGGGCCGTGCGCCATGCTGGCGTGGAGATAGTCGAGCAAAGCCTGCCAGCTTCCGAGCACCGGGCGATCCTCGATCCTCGTCTCAAGCAGCCGGAGTGCGGAGGCTTCGGCGATCTTGAGCGCCGCGGCCGCGCCTTCTGAAATGTCCCCGACGCGCGCGATCGTCTCGGCATCAGCCGCTAAGAGAGCACCGAACCCACCGAAATCCTTGATCAGCTTCTTGGCCAGCGGCTTGGTGTCCCGCCGTGGGAGGGCGAGCGCGAGCAGATATTCGACCAGCTCATGATCGAGCAATGCGCCCGGCCCGCCTTCGAACAGGCGCTTGCGCAGCCTCGCGCGGTGGCCGTTCGCGTCGTGTGACTGGTCCGCCATCAGGCTGGATTAAGCTGCGCCCTGCACTTAGGCAAACGTCGGTGGCGTACGCTGCTCCGGAAAGTGACGGCTACGGAACGCTTTTCGATTGATAGAGGTTCTTGTTTGATGTTGTTCAGCTCTGTGTCTGCAGCTGATCCTGCTTACCCCCTCCCGGCGTAGCGGTGGAGGAGAGGCCAATCCAGATCCGGGGCCGCCGCTGGCGGGTCGCGCGGTGGACTGCGCTCGGCATTCTCCTGCTGATCGCACTGGCGATTTTCCTCATCTGGACCCAGCGCACCCGCATCGCTTCCGAATATATCGAGCGCGAGCTGGGGCGGCGGGGGGTGCGCGCGACCTATGAGGTGAAGCGGATCGGGCTTCGCACCCAGCGGCTCGAGAACCTCGTCATCGGCGATCCCCGCAAGCCCGACTTGACTGCGCGCTGGGTGGAGGTCGATCTGGCCCTCGGCTGGCCGCGGACCCGGGTGACGTTGATCACTGCCCGCGGCGTTCGGCTCTACGGGCGGATCGAGAACGGCAAGCTCCGAATGGGCGACGTCGACAAGCTGCTTCCGCCGCCCACCGGCCGGCCCTTCCGGCTGCCGAACCAGCGCATCGACGTAGCGGACGCAAGCATGCGGCTCGACACCCCTGCCGGCCGCGTGGGGCTCGCGATCGAGGGCAAGGGTAATCTCGCCTACAGCTTCAACGGCCGGATCGCGGCGTCCTCGCGGCGGCTGACGCCGGGCAATTGCGTTCTCGATCGGCCGAACGCCTTTGTCGCGGTATCGACGAAGGACGATCAGCCGAGCTTCCGCGGGCCGCTTCGCGCCAGCAGCATTGCCTGCGGCACATTGTCGCTCACCCAGCCGAGCTTCGCGCTCCGCACCACTCTCGCCCCGGCGCTCGACGGCTGGCGCGGCGATGCCGGCCTGCAGGTCCCCCAGATGCGGGTGGGCACGCAGCGGGCGAGCGGGCTGGCCGGCCGCGTCTCCTTCAATGGCGACGCCGCAATGACCCGCGGCGCGATGGACGTTGCCGCTGGGGCAACGGCGATCGAAGAGTTCCGCACCGGGCGCGCCTCGCTCGACGGCCGCTACGCCTGGTCGCCCCGGAGCGGGCAATTGACCGTGCTCGGCGGGGGCGCTGCACGAAACGTCAATGCTTCGGCGTCGGTGGCGCCCATCGCCGACGCTCTCACGTCGACGGGCGGAACCCCGGTCGAGCCCATCGGCGATGCCCTTGCGGCAGCGGTCAATCGCTTCGGCAACGGCTTCGATGCGCGGGGCAACATCGCGCTGGTGAACGCTCCAGGGAGCGGGGCCGTGCGCTTCGAGGAGCTGGTGGCGACGAGCCGAAGCGGCGCCCGCCTCGCGCTCGAGGGCAGGGAAGGGGTCACTTATTATTGGCCCGCAGGCAAGGCGCGCATCAATGGCGAGCTTGCGCTGGTCGGCGGCGGTTTCCCCGCGCTTCGGATGAGCCTCGTCCAGCCCCGCGCCGGTTCGCCGATGCGCGGCG
>NZ_CADCWA010000080.1 GCF_902806285.1 uncultured Sphingomonas sp.
GATCATCGAATATTGCTACAAGGACGATGCGCTGGGCGACCCGATGGTCGCGGACGAGCATATCGCCTGCTTCGGCTGGGCCAGCCAGGAAGAGATGAACGACATCGCCGACATGGCGATCCGCGTGAACGACTTCATGTGCGGGATGTTCGCGGCGATCGGCATCCGCCTGATCGACTTCAAGCTGGAGTTCGGGCGGGTGTGGGAGAACGACTTCCCGCGCGTGATCCTGGCGGACGAGATCAGCCCGGACGGCTGCCGGCTGTGGGACATGAAGACCAACGAGAAGCTGGACAAGGACCGGTTCCGGCAGAGCCTGGGCGGGGAAGCGGAGGCGTACCAGGAGGTCGCGCGCCGGCTGGGGCTGCTGCAGGGGGAGGAGTTCGCGGTGCTGGACCTCGACAGCCATCGGAAGAAGCGGGGGAAGTAGAGGGTTCACGCGGAGGCGCGAAGGCGCGGAGAGAGTGCGCTTCTTGCGTCAGACCGCGCCGAAGGCGCTTTGGCTCCCAGCCGCATCGGATGCTGGAGGCGACGCTACGCGCCGCGGTTCTCGACAGGACCAAAACTCTCTGCGCCTCTGCGTCTCTGCGCGAACATACGCCTTCCCCCTTCTTCGCCCCTTCGTGTGAAACATCCTTGATCCTTCGCTTCCCGCAGGTGCGCGGCTAAGGGCCAGGCGATGCCCCTCCCCCGCGTTCGCGTTGTCACCTTGAATGCCGCGCTTGGGCCGTTGGACTACCGCGTGCCGGAAGGCGCGACGGTGGAGCCCGGCTCGATCGTGGTCGCGCCGCTTGGGCCGCGGCAGCTGGTCGGGGTGGCGTGGGAGGCGGAGCGGTTGCCGACGGAGGAGGTCGGGGACAACCGGCTGCGGCCGCTTGCCGGAGTGCTGCCGAGCCCGCCGGTGCCGGCGCCGCTGCGGCGGCTCGCGGAGTGGGTGGCGGATTACTACCTGGCGCCGCTGCCGGCGGTGCTGCGGATGGTGCTGCCGTCGTCCAGCGCGCTGGAGGGGTCGCGGCAGCTGACGGAATATCGGCCGACCGGGCTGGTGCCCGACCGGCTGACCCCGCAGCGGCGGCAGGCTCTGGAGAAGCTGGAGGGGCGGCAGGGCACGGTGCGCGAGTTGGCCGACCATGCGGGGGTGTCGGACACGGTGCTGCGCGGGCTGGTGAACGCGGGCGCGCTGGAGGCGGTGCAGGTCGATGCGGACCGGCCGCTCGACTGCCCCGACCCGGACTTCGCGCCGCCGCGGTTGAACCCGGAGCAGCAAGCGGCAGCGGAGAGCCTGGCGGGGGCGATCGGCGGGGGGTTCGATCCGGTGCTGCTCGACGGGGTGACGGGGTCGGGCAAGACCGAAGTCTATTTCGAGGCGATCGCCGAGTGCGTGCGGCGGGGCCGGCAGGCGCTGGTGCTGCTGCCGGAGATCGCGCTTACCGAGCCGTTCCTGAAGCGGTTCGAGGCGCGGTTCGGGTGCGCTCCGACGGCCTGGCATTCTGGCTTACGCTCGTCGGAGCGGCGGCGGGCGTTCCGCGGGATCGTCTCGGGCGAGGCCAAGGTGACGGTGGGTGCGCGCTCGGCGCTGTTCCTGCCTTACGCGAATCTCGGCCTGATCGTGGTCGACGAGGCGCACGAGCCCAGCTTCAAGCAGGAGGACGGGGTCCAGTACCACGCCCGCGACGTGGCGGTGATGCGGGGCAAGTTCGAGGAAGTGCCGGTGGTGCTGTCGTCCGCGACGCCGGCGATCGAGACCCGGCACATGGTGGAGATCGGCCGCTACCGCGAGCTCAAGCTGCCGAGCCGCTTCGCCGACGCGCAGCTGCCGGAGATGCGGCCCGTGAACCTGACGCGCGATCCGCCGCCGCGGGGACGCTGGCTGGCGCCGAGCCTGGTGGCGGAGCTGGAGGCGAACCTTCAAGCGGGCGAGCAGAGCCTGCTGTTCCTCAATCGCCGCGGGTTCGCGCCGCTGACCCTGTGCCGCAACTGCGGGCACCGCTTCCAGTGTCCGAACTGCACGGCGTGGATGGTCGAGCACCGGCTGATGCACCGGCTGGCCTGCCACCATTGCGGGCACGTCATGCCCCCGCCGCGGCTGTGCCCCGAGTGCGGCGAGGAGGACAGCCTGGTCGCGTGCGGACCGGGCGTGGAGCGGATCGCGGACGAGGTGGCGGCGCTGTTCCCGGAGACGCGCACGGCGATCGTCACCAGCGACACCATCTGGTCGCCGGCCAAGGCCGCGGAGTTCGTCGCGCAGATGGAAGGCGGCGCGATCGACATCGTGGTGGGCACGCAGCTGGTGACCAAGGGCTACCACTTTCCCAATCTGACCCTGGTCGGGGTGGTGGATGCGGACCTCGGCCTGCAGGGCGGCGACTTGCGGGCAGCGGAGCGGAGCTTCCAGCAGATCGCGCAGGTGGCCGGGCGGGCCGGGCGCGGCGAGAAGCCCGGGCGGGTGCTGGTGCAGACGCATGACCCGGAGGCGCGGGTGATCGCCGCGCTGATCGAGGGCGACGCGGCGTCCTTCTACGAGGCGGAGACCGAGGCGCGGCGCGAGGCGGCGATGCCGCCGTTCGGGCGGCTGGCGGCGATCGTGATCAGCTCGGAGGACGCGGGCGAGGCCGAGGCCGTGGCGCGGCGCATCGGCTCGAGCGCGCCGCGGGTCGAGGGGATGGCGGTGTTCGGCCCCGCCCCCGCCCCGCTCGCCATGCTGCGCGGCCGGCACCGGCAGCGGCTGCTGGTCCATGCGGCGCGGAGCCTGGACGTGCAGGATGTGATCCGCGACTGGCTGGCGGGGGTCGAGTGGAGCGCCAAGACGCGGGTCGGCGTGGACGTGGACCCCTACAGCTTCCTCTGACGAAATTCCCGGCTCGACTGTAAATAAACGATTTCCTAACCTGCTCGTGATCGGAGTGAACGGGAGGGGAGCTGCCCATGGCGTGGAGACACTTCGGATTGATGGTGGCGCTGGCCGCCGCGAGCCAGTCGGCTTGGGCGGGGTGGACCGAAGCCCGCTCCAAGCATTTCGTGATCTATTCGGAACAAAACCCCAAGCAGCTCCGGCAATTCGCCGAAGACCTTGAGCGCTTCGATCAAGCGGTTCGCTTCCTGCGCAGCATGGGGGATCCGGAGCTCACCGATTCCGGCCGCCTGACGATATACGTCCTGCCATCCCAGACTGCGGTGGCATCGCTGGCCGGGTCTCCGGGCAGCGGGATCGCGGGCATGTATGTGGGACGCGCTTCGGGCGCACGGGCCTTTGTCCACCGGCAACGCGACAGTGACAACTACAACGACCTGCAGGCGCAGACCGTCTTCTTTCACGAATATCTGCACCATCTTATGCTGCAGGAACTCGAGCTGGCCGTCCCGGCATGGATCGTGGAGGGCACGGCCGAGCTCTATGCCACCGCATCGATCAACAAGGACGGCTCGGTGACCGTCGGCCGCGCCGCGCAGCATCGCGCCTACGGCCTGTTCGGGAGCAACCAGCTTTCGGTCGAGGACATGGTTGGAGCAACGCGTCAGAAGATGAGCCACGCGCAGCTGGACCAGCTTTACGGGCGGGGGTGGCTGCTCACCCACAT
>NZ_CADCWA010000081.1 GCF_902806285.1 uncultured Sphingomonas sp.
GACGACGCGTCGCTCCAAAGCGCGGTGATTGGTGCTCTTCCGAGCAGCGACAGCTGAGTGGCGGCGCTTGCGGCTTCGGTCGGCCGGAAGCAGCCCGTACGCTTCCCAACGAGGCATCCGGGAAAGCGGCCATCGCGCGGCGGGCCAGGCTTGGCGCCTCTCGACCCAGACCAGACCTGTGCTGTCAGCCACGCTGCCGGATGAACTCCTGCTCGACGTCCCGTAGCTGGTCCTTGCCGAAAAAGATCTCGTCGCCGACGAAGAAGGTCGGCGAGCCGAAGGTGCCGCGGGCGACCGAAGCCTCCGTGTTCCGTGCCAGCTCCTGCTTCACTTCTGGCGATTGGGCGCGCTCGAGCAGGCGCCCGGCGTCAAAGCCGTTCCCGTCGAGGACCGAACGAATCACCTCCGGGTCGTCCAGCTTCTTCGGCTCGGACCACATGTTCCGGTACATCACGTCGACATAGCGCTCGAAGCAGCCTTCGTGCTGCGCGGCGACGGCGCCTCGCATCAGGGCCAGCGTATTCACAGGAAAATGCGGGTTCCTGCGGTAGTCGCTGATGCCATGCCGTACGAGAAAGCGCCGCGTCTCCAGTTCCATGTAGGCGCGCTTGTTGGCGATGTCGCCGAAAGCCTCGACCGGTGAGCGGTTGTTCGTCGCTTTGAAGACGCCGCCGAGCAGGACGGGTACGTAGCGAAGGCGCGCGCCGGTCCGCGCCTCGATTCCCGGGATGACCCGGTGCGCCAGGTAGGCGTTCGGGCTGCCGAAGTCGAAGTGGAATTCGATCCCGTCCATCTCACCACGTTTCCCCATGGGGCCGCAGGTCCAGCTCATGGGTCCAGGCATCGCGCGGCTGCAGGTGCAGCTGCCAGTAGGTCTCGGCGATGGAGACCGGGTTCACCAGCTCGTCGGGCTCGAAGCTGTCCTTGCCTAGACGATCGCGCCGCCTCTCCCGCACCCAGGCGGTGTCCACGCCGGCGTCGATCACCAGATGGGCGACATGGATGTTCTTCGGTCCCAGCTCCCGCGCCATGCTCTGCGCCACGGCGCGCAGCCCGAATTTGGCACTGGCGAAGGCGGCGTAGCCCGGGCCGCCACGCATGCTGGCGGTCGCCCCGGTGAAGATGATGGTGCCGCGGCCGCGCGGCAGCATCAGCCGCGCCGCTTCCCGCCCCGCGAGGAAGCCCGAGTAGCAGGCCATTTCCCAGACCTTGCGGAACACCCGCTCCGTTGTGTCGATGATCGGGAAGTTCACGTTGGCGCCGATGTTGAAGACGCAGACCTCGAGCGGCGCGGCGCCGTCGGCCTCGGCCAGGAACCCGGCGACCGCGTCTTCCTTGCGGGCGTCGAGGGTACGGCCGACGCAGCGGCCGCCTGCGGCTTCGATTCCGGCCACCAGCGGGGCGAGCTTTTCGCCGTTGCGCCGCCCGGCAAACACGGCGTAGCCGCCCGCCGCGAAGCGCCGGGCGATGGCGGCGCCGATGAAGTCTCCGGCGCCGACCACGGCCACGGAGGCATTGTGTGGATTGTCCATCGCGGTCGACTCCCTTCGAGGGATTGGTCGCGGCCTGCCCGGCCGGCTGCTGCCTGAGGACCTTGTAGGCGGTGTTGGTTGGCGTAACCCGGCACGGATGATTGTGGTCGCTTCCTGCGCGAGGAGGCAGGGGATGGCCTGCGCGGGATGCGCAGCAACGTTGAACACAAGGGAGCCGAGGCCTACCGCCCGCGGAACCAGGCACCGCTGCCGATCAGCACTGCGAGGCTTCCCCCGTACACCACCATGCCCACGGCCACCACGAAGACCCAGGTCAGCGAACCCGTCATCGCCAGCGCCAGCCACCCGCCCACCACCGCGATCAGCGTCCGCACCACGCTGCTCACCAGCGGCCACAGCCGCCGCCCGGCGCCCTGGGAGGCGAAGTAGAGCGCCAGCCCCAGCCCGAAGAAGCCGTAGGTCGGCCCCACCGCGCGCAGGTAGGCGGCACCCGTGGCGAGCATGGCGGGGTCGTCGCCGAACAGCCCAAGCCAGGCGGGCGGCCAAGCCGCGGCGGCCAGCCCCACCGCCTGGGTGAGCCCGAAGGCCACGGCGCCGCCGAGCATGGCGATGCGCAGCGCGCGGTCGTGCTGGCCGGCGCCGACATTGGTGCCCACCAGCGCGACCAGCGGGGAACCGAGGCCGAAGACCAGCGGCACCAGCAGGTATTCCAGCCGGCTGCCGGTCCCGTAGCCGGCCACCGCCTCGGGACCACCGGCGCGGGCCACCAGCGCGGTGGTCATCGCGACCGTCAGCGTGGTCTGCAGCGTGTTCACCGAGGCGACGGCGCCCACGCGGAGGATGTCGGCGAACATCCGCCATTGCAGGGGCGCCGGGCGGAACCGCGCCAGGCTCCGCCCGGTCCACATCGCCCAGGCCAGCACCGCCAGGGTCAGCGCCGAGCCCAGCACCACCGCATAGCCCGCACCGGCGATGCCGAAGCCCGGCAAAGGCCCCCAGCCGTAGATCAGCAGCGGCGAGAGTGGCACCAGCAGCACGACGCCGGCGATCACGGCCACCGAGGGCAGCACCATGTTGCCGCAGCCGCGCAGCCGCGCAGCACGCTGGCCAGCGCATTGCCCAGCCAAACCAGCAGGCCGCCGGCATAGACCACGTCGGAATACTGCAGCGCCGCCGCCAGCGAGCCGGCCTCGCCCCCCATCGCCGCATAGATCGCGGGACCGAAGCCGATGAACAGCGCGGCGAAGCCAAGGCCCAGCAGCCCGTTGATGACCAGCGCGTGCAGCACCAGCGCATCGGCGTCCGCCTGGCGCCCGCCGCCCAGCGCGCGGGCGATCGCCGAGGCGATGCCGCCGCCCATCGCCCCGCCCGAGAGCATGGTCATCATCATGAAGCCCGGGAACACCAGCGCGATGCCCGCCAGGGCGTCGTTGCCGAGGTGGGACACCCACCAGGTCTCGATCAGCCCGACCGAGGCCTGGGCCAGCATGACCAGCGTATTCGGCCAAGCCAGGCGCAGCAGGGTGGGCAGGATGGGGCCGTGCAGCAGCAGGCGGGTGCGCGGGCTCATCGCCGGCTGGACGGGGGCCAGGATATCGGTGGCGGCTTCGGGCATGCGGGCCTCGGCGGGTCTGGCCGCCGTTTGATTGCGACCGCCATTATTGACTTAGATTGCGGACGCCACTAATAATGTCAAGCGGTCAGTGCGCAGAGCACGAAGGCGAGGCGATGAGGATTTCGAAGCAGCAGGCGACCGCGAACCGCGAGCGGATCCTGGCCGAAGCAGCGCGGCTGTTCCGCGAGCGCGGCCTTGCCGGCGTAGGGGTGGACGCGCTGGCCGAGGCCGCCGGGATGACTCATGGCGCCCTCTACAGCCAGTTCGGGTCCAAGGAACGGCTGGCGGCGGAGGCGCTGAACCATGCCCTGGAGAACAGCGCGGCGAGGGCGGGGCAGGCTGCCACGCTGACCGAACTCGCCGCCGGCTACCTCTCCGAACGGCACCGTGACGCGCCGGGCCGTGGTTGCGCGATCGCCGCCCTGGGTGCCGAGATGCCGCGGCATGGCGGCACGGTGCGGCA
>NZ_CADCWA010000082.1 GCF_902806285.1 uncultured Sphingomonas sp.
CGAGCAGGACGTCTGCCTGGGCGCGCCCGGTGCCGCGCTGGCGGTGGTGGGCTGGGGCTCGACTTTTGGGCCGATCCATCAGGCGGTGCGGCGGATGCAAGGGCGCGGCCATGACGTGGCGCACGTCCATGTGCGGCACATCTGGCCGCTGCCGGAGAACCTCGGCGAGCTGCTGCGCAGCTTTGGCCGCATCATTGTGCCGGAGATGAATGCGGGGCAATTGAAGACCCTGCTACGCGACCAATATCTGGTGGACGCCCGCTCCCTGACCAAGGTCAGCGGCCAGCCCTTCCGCATCGCCGAGATCGAGGAAGCGATCGCCGAGGCGTTGGACGGAACGCCGCCTGGCAACCTCCGACCGGACGCGACGCAGCTGCCCGAAGGCGACTCCGGTCATGACGACGGGCGCATCCTCCGCGAGGGCCTGGCGGGATGAAACCGATCAACTCCTTTCCGCTGGTCATGATGCTCGTGGTCGTCCTCTTCCTCATCTACTGGCTGCTGTTCCGATGAACGAACTCACCCCCATTGAGAAAACCACCGCCAAGGACTGGGCGACCGACCAGGAGGTCCGTTGGTGCCCCGGCTGCGGCGACTATGCGGTGCTGAAGGCCGTGCAGCGGACCATGCCGGACTTGGGCGTGGCGCGCGAAAAGACGGTGTTCGTCTCCGGGATCGGCTGCTCCAGCCGCTTCCCCTATTACATGGAGACGTACGGCTTTCACACCATCCACGGCCGCGCGCCCGCGGTGGCGACCGGCATCAAGCTCGCCAATCCCGAGCTCGACGTGTGGATCATCACGGGCGACGGCGACGCGCTGAGCATCGGCGGCAATCACACCATGCACGTGCTGCGCCGCAATCTCGACTGTCAGATCCTCTTGTTCAACAACGAGATCTACGGCCTGACCAAGGGGCAATACTCGCCCACCAGCCGGATCGGCACCCGCAGCCCGTCCACCCCGTTCGGCTCGGTCGACCGGCCCGCGCGGCCCTGCGCCTTTGCGCTCGGCTCTGGCGCCCGCTTTGTCGCGCGCGGAATCGACGTGCACAAGAGCCTGCCCGACGTGCTCAAGGCCGCCCACGCCCACCGCGGCGCGGCCTTCGTCGAGATCTTCCAGAACTGCGTGGTCTACAACGACGACGTCTTCGCCCCCTTCACCGCGCGCGAGGTCGCCACGGAAATGCAGTTGTGGCTGAAGCCCGGCGAGAAGATGCTGTGGGCGAACGGCACCAAGGGCCTCGCACTGGACGTGGACACCCTGGCGCTGAAGGTGGTCGCGGGCGACGATCCCTCCGTCCTCACCCACAACCCGAAGAACCGCATGCTCGCCCACCTGCTGGTCGAGATGCCGGGCCAAGGCTTCCCCGTCGCGCTCGGCGTCATCTACGACGACCCCGCCTCGACCTTCGAGGAGGCGGTGCTGGAGCAGAACGTCACCGTCGCCACTGGCAAGAAGCCCGACCTGCAGGCACTCGTTTCGAAGGGCCAGAGCTGGCAGGTCGAAAAGGAACCGCGTGCCGAATAGACCCGGCGCTCTGCGCGGATGATCCCTCGCGAGCTGCTCGCGACCGCGCGCATTCCGGGCGGTTCCGAGATGCGGCTGTATCGCCGCGGTGCCGACCACATGATCCTGGTCGACCGCGACGAGCTTATGTCCACCCGCATGAGCGGGTCGGAGGAGGCCTTGGCGACGATGACGGCGGAGCGCCTAGGGTCGCGCCCGCGCCAGCACTGGCTGATCGGCGGCTACGGCATGGGCTTCACCTTGCGTGCCGCGCTGCGCATCCTGCCTGGAGATGCGCAGGTCACGGTCGCCGAACTGGTGCCGGAGATCGTCGCTTGGGCGCGTGGCCCGATGGCCCGCCTGACCAGCGACTGCCTCGACGATCGTCGCGTAGCGCTACGCATCGCCGATGTCGCCGCCGTGATCGGCGAACGGCCGGGTGCCTTTGACGCGATCCTGCTCGACGTGGACAACGGCCCCGACGCGCTCGTTCGGCCGCAGAACCAGTGGCTGTACGAACCCGGTGGGCTGGCGATCACTAAGTCGGCACTGAGGCCGGACGGCACGCTCGCCATCTGGTCGGCCTGGCCTGATGCCCGCTTCGGCAGGGCGCTTCGTTCCGCCGGCTTCGCGGTCGACGAGGAAGTCGTTCGTGCCCGCAGCAACGGCAAGGGCCCGCGGCATCATATCTGGTTCGCAACGGCGCGCTGATGGACAATCTGACCCACAGCCTCGCCGGCGCCTTGCTCGGCCAGATGGGGCTCAAGCGCCTGACCGGACGGGCGATGCCGACGCTGATCATCGCCGCCAACCTGCCCGACATCGACGCGGTCGCCACCGTGCTCGGGACGGAGAGCCTGGCGATCCGCCGCGGCATCACCCACGGGCCGATCGCCCTGCTGCTCCTCCCGCTGCTGCTCACCGGCCTGATGTTGCTCTACAACCGGTGGCGCCCCGCCGCGCAGCCGGTGCGCGCCGGTCCGCTGCTCCTGCTCGCCTACATCGGCACCTTGAGCCACCCCGCGCTCGACTGGCTCAACAGCTACGGCATCCGTCTGCTCGAGCCGTTCAGCAGCCGCTGGTACGCCGGCGACACGCTGTTCATCATCGACGTCTGGATCTGGGCGACGCTGATCGCCTGCTTCGTCTGGAGCCGCCGGCGTGAGAAGCGGGGCGGAGATTGGCGGCTTCCGGCCTGGCTCGGCTTCACTGCCATTTGCGCCTACATCCTCGGCAACGGCCTGATCACTGGCCGGGCCGAGGCGGCGACCCACGCCCTGCTGCAGCAACGCGGCCGCCAGCCGGAACTGGTGGTCGCCAACCCGGTTCCGGCCGCCTTCTGGCGCCGCAACATGCTATGGCGCGACCGGCAAGCGCACGGCAGCGGCAACTACCAACTGCTCGCCGGCACGCGCCTGCCAAGCACGGTAGAGCCCATCGGCCTGAACCATCCTGCACTCGCCGCAGCCCGCGGCCGCCCAGATGTCGAGGCCTACCTATTCTGGTCGCGCATGCCGATCGTGGTCGAGCGGAACGGCCGCCCGTACCTCGCCGACCAGCGCTTCAACTCCAGCCTGACCCGCGATCAGTTCCTGGTCCCGCTGGAACCGCAGCGTTGATCGAGCGCTTGCCGGTTGCATGACGCAACTCGTCTGGCTTCGTCAGGACCTGAGGCTGGCCGACCAGCCCGCTTTCGCCGCCGCGGCGAAGTCCGGCCCGGTGCTCGCCCTTTACGTGCTCGACGACGAGACGCCGGGCCAGTGGAAGATCGGCGGCGCCCAGCGCTGGTGGCTACACCACAGCCTCGCCAGCTTGGCCGGCGACCTGGAGGCGAGGGGAGGGGCGCTGATCCTCCGGCGCGGCCGCTCCCCCGAGGTCGTCGCGGAGGTCGCGGCAGAATGTGGCGCCGACGCGGTTCACGCCACCCGCCATTATGAGCCCTGGTGGCGTCAGGCGGAGCAGGAACTCGGCGACCGGCTCATCCTGCACGAAGGCGACGTGCTGCACGAGCCCGCGGACATCCACGCCGCGTCGGGCGAGCCGTTCAAGATCTACGGCCCGTACTTCCGCACCCTGTCCAAGCACCTGCCGCCGCCCGAGCCCGAGCCCGCGCCGCGCAAGCTGAAGGCTCCGGACGAGCTGCCCCGCAGCGACCGGCTTGAGGATTGGCAGTTGCTGCCGACCCGGCCCAACTGGGCGACCGGCTTCGACGTCTGGCAGCCCGGCGAAGCTGGTGCCGCCGTGCACCTCAAGCGCTTCGCCGCAGAGGCAGGCAGCTATGCCGAGCGCCGCGACCTGCCCGCGGAGGTCGGCACCTCCAATCTGTCGCCCTATCTCCACCATGGCGAGATCAGCCCGCGGCAGGTGTGGCACGCGCTGGACGACGTCGCCGGGGACAAGTTCCGCCGCGAGCTCGCCTGGCGCGACTTCTCCCGCTCCGTCATCCTCGCCGATCCCGATCTCGGGGCGCGCGAGCAGCGCCCGCTCAAGCTCCCGCACCGCACCGGCAGGGAGGCCGACGCCGACTTCGCCGCCTGGAGCAAGGGCCGCACCGGCTATCCGCTGGTGGACGCCGGCATGCGCCAGCTGTGGGCCACCGGCTGGATGCACAACCGCGGGCGCCTCGTCACCTCCAGCTTTCTCGTCAAGCACCTGCTCATCGACTGGCGCCGCGGGACTGATTGGTTCTGGGACACGCTGGTCGACGCGGACTACGGCAACAACGGGCAGAACTGGCAGTGGATCGCCGGCACCGGCTTCGACAGCCAGCCCTTCTACCGCGTCATGGCGCCGCTGCTGCAGTCGGAGAAGTTCGGCGCCGCCGAGTATATCCGCCGCTGGGTGCCGGAGCTGGCGCACCTGCCCGACGAGGACATCCACGATCCCTGGGGCCGTGGGGTGGCGCCGGAAGGCTATCCGGAGCCGCTGATCGAGCATCGCAAGGCACGGGAGCGGGCGCTCCGGGCCTTTCGCCAGGCGCGTTCCGCGGGTTAAGGCCCGTGCATGGCGACCCGCGGCGAACATCTGCTCAAGGCCGACCGCGTCTTCGCGACCGGCGGCGGCCTGCTCGGGCGCCTCGCCGCGCCCGCCTTCGCCCGAGTACTCGAGCAGCTTGACGTCCGCCTGCGCGAGGGCGGCATCCACGCCACGCTGCCCTCCGGCGAGCGCCGCCGCATCGGTTTCCACGCGCCCGGACCCGAGCCGGTCGTGGAACTCAGAAGCTGGCTGGCGCTGGTCCGGCTGGCGACCTCCGGCAGCGTCGGCTGGTACAAGGCCTGGGAGCGGGGCGAGTGGGCCTCCCCCGATCCGGTGCCGCTGTTCGACCTGTTCATGCGCAACGCCGCCAGCCTAGGCGACGCCGCCCGCGCCAAGGGACCCCCGCGGTGGGTCAACAGGCTTGCCCACCTCGCCCGCGACAATGCACCCCGCCGCGCCCGCGAGAACATCGCGGCGCACTACGACCTCGGCAACGACTTCTACGCCGCCTGGCTCGACCCGAGCATGACCTATTCGTCAGCGGTGTTCGCCCCGGGCGAGGACCTCCAAGCCGCACAGAGCCGCAAGATAGCTTTGCTGCTTGACCGTCTGCAGTTGAAGCCCGGCGACCGGCTGCTGGAGATCGGCTGCGGCTGGGGCAGCCTGGCGATCGCGGCGGCCGAGCGCGGAGCACAAGTCGTGGGCCTGACTCTTTCTGGCGAGCAGAAGGCCTGGGCGGAGCGCCGCATCGCCGAGCAGGGCCTGTCCGACCGCATCGACATCCGCTTGGCTGATTACCGCGACATCCGCGAGCGGTTCGACGCGGTCGCCTCTGTCGAGATGGTGGAGGCGGTGGGCGAGCGCTGGTGGGGCGCCTACCTCGACCGCATCGCCGGCGCATTGAGCCCGGGCGGGCGGGCGGCGCTGCAGTTCATCTCCATCCGCCCCGAGCTGTTCGACCGCTACGCCGCTAGCGCCGACTTCATCCAGACTTACATCTTCCCGGGCGGCATGCTGCTGCACGAGCCGCGCTTCGCCGCCATGGCGCGGCAGCGAGGCTTGTCGTGGGAGGACCGCGACGGCTTCGGGCTCGACTATGCCGAGACGCTGCGGCTCTGGCGCGAGCGCTACGATGCGGCGGTCGGGCGCGGCGCGCTGGCCGGGTTCGACGGGCGCTTTCATCGCCTCTGGCGCTACTATCTGATGTACTGCGAGGGCGGCTTCCGCGGGCAGGGGATCGACGTCGCCCAGGTCACACTGGTGAAGCGCTAGTCGACCCGTACCCGGCGGCCGGTCTCGCCGCCGTCCTGCAGCAGCTCGAGCAGCCGCGCCGCAACCACCTCCGGCGGCTTCACCTGCTCCGGCTCCTCACCGGGAAAGGCCAGCGCCCGCATCCGCGTCCGCGTCGCGCCGGGGTCCAGGATCGTGACGCGCAGCTTGCCGGTGTAAGCGGTCTCATCCGCATAGGCGCCGAGCAGCGCTTCCAACGCCGCCTTGCTCGAGCCGTAGGCGCCCCAGAAGGCTCGGGCCTCGCGGCCGACCGAACTGGTGACCGCGACCACCTCCGCCTTGTCGGACCCGCGCAGCAAGGGATCGAAGGCGGCGATCAGCGCCTGGTTAGCCAGCAGGTTGATCGACAGGATGCGCCCATATTCCTTGGGATCGATGTGCTCGACCGGGGTGAGGCTGCCGAGCATCGCCGCGTTGAGTATCAGCAGGTCGAGCTTGCCCCAGCGCTCGCTCACGGCCGCGGCCAGCTTGCCGACCGACTCTCCCTCCGTGAGGTCCAGCGGCGCGATGGTGGCGCTGCCGCCGCCCAAGTGGATGCGCTCCTCGACCTCCTCCAGCTTGGCCGTGGAGCGGGCGACCAGGATCACGTGTGCGCCCGCGCCCGCCAGCGTCTCCGCGACCGCCGCACCGATGCCCCGCGAGGCGCCGGTCACCAGCGCGAGCTTTCCTTCGAATGGCTTCATTCGGCGCGGTTAGCGGATGGATCGTACCCGCGAAAGCACGCAGTACCCCTGCGCAGGCAGGGGTCCAGTTCTCTTTCTGTCTACGGGTGAAGGTCACTAGGCTCCTGCCTTCGCAGGAGCACAAGATCAGCGGCTCGCCACCAGCGCCAGGCCGCTCTCTTCCGCCTTCTTCTCGGTCAGGTCCGTGAGCCGGGTGGGGTAATCGCCGGTGAAGCAGGCATCGCAGCGCTGGGGCGACTGGGCGTTGCGGCTGTCGCCGAGCGCCCTGTAGAGGCCATCGATCGAAATGAACGCCAGGCTGTCCGCGTTGATGTACTTGGCCATGCCCTCCACATCCATCTGCGCGGCGAGCAGCTTGGCGCGCTCCGGCGTATCGACGCCGTAAAAGCAGCTGTGCCGGGTCGGCGGCGAGGCGATGCGCATGTGGACTTCCTTGGCGCCCGCGTCGCGCATCATCTGTACGATCTTTACGCTGGTGGTGCCGCGGACGATCGAGTCGTCGATCAGCACGATGCGCTTCCCCTTGATCAGCGCGCTGTTGGCGTTGTGCTTGAGCTTCACGCCCAGGTGCCGCACCTCCTGGTTCGGCTGGATGAAGGTGCGTCCGACATAGTGCGAGCGGATGATGCCGAGTTCGAACGGCAGGCCCGACGCTTGGCCGTAGCCGATCGCCGCGGGCACGCCGCTGTCGGGCACGGGCACCACGATGTCGGCCTCGACGGGAGCTTCGCGCGCAAGCTCCGCGCCGATGTTCTTGCGGCTTTCGTACACGGAGGTGGCGTCGACCACGCTGTCCGGCCGGCTGAAGTAGACATGCTCGAAGATGCACGGCCGCGGCTGGGCGGAAGCGAACGGCCGGAAGCTGCGCAGCCCATCGTCGTTGACCACGATCATCTCGCCCGGCCCGACCTCGCGCTCGAAGCGCGCGCCGATCACGTCCAGGGCGACGCTCTCGGAGGCGAAGATGATCGAGTGATCCAGGCGACCCATGACCAGCGGACGGATGCCGAGCGGATCGCGGCACGCGACCAGGCCTTGTTCGGTCAGCATGAGAAGCGAATAGGCGCCCTCCACCTGTGCCAGCGCATCCACGATCCGGTCGAGCCAGTTCGTATGATGCGAAGTGGCGACGAGGTGGATGATCACTTCCGTGTCGCTGGTCGACTGGAAGATGGATCCGCGGCGATTGAGCGTCCGCCGCAGCTTGGTTGCGTTCGACAGGTTGCCGTTGTGCGCGATCGCGAACCCGCCCTCGGCCAGTTCCGCGAACAAGGGCTGGACGTTGCGGAGGGCCGAGGAGCCGGTGGTGGAGTAGCGGACATGGCCGATCGCGGTCCGGCCAGGCAGCCCGCGGATCACCGGGTCCTTGTCGAAGTTGCCCGCGACATGCCCCTGTGCGCGGTGCGAGTGGAAGCTGTGGCCGTCGAAGCTGGTGATCCCCGCCGCTTCCTGCCCGCGGTGCTGCAGCGCATGGAGGCCGAGCGCGACGAAGCTGGATGCGACATCGGCATTCCAGATGCCGAAAACACCGCACTCCTCGCGCAACTTGTCGTCGTCGAACGGGTTGGTCGTCAGCATGGTTGCTCGCGCTGTTGTGAGGACCGCCATATAGGGCAGTCCTCCACCTTTGTCGCCTGGCGGCTGAATAAAGCTTGAAGCCGATGCCGTCCGGCCCGAGTTGAGGCGGGATGCGCTTGCCCTTTCTCTTCCTCGTCTCAGCACTGCTTCTGACAGCCTGTCGCGAACAGGAAGCTCCCGCCGCCAATCAGTCGTCCGTTCCGGCGGCGGCGGCGAGTGGATTGCGGACCTACGCCGGCCAGGGGCGCGACCGCTTGTGCCTTGACGAGCGCGCGAACCGGGCGGGACTGATCACCTACGGCCAGGGTGATGCGAACTGCAGCCTGACGGGGACGCTTCAGCTAGCCGGCGAACGGCTCACGATCGCCCCGGACGGCGACGAGAGCTGCCGAGTCGCGGCGAC
The DNA here is from genome assembly GCF_902806285.1 of uncultured Sphingomonas sp. GTDB lineage: Bacteria > Pseudomonadota > Alphaproteobacteria > Sphingomonadales > Sphingomonadaceae > Sphingomicrobium. Next base: position 8,439 of record NZ_CADCWA010000082.1, read on the forward strand.
GCTCGCCGGGGGTCAGGTGACGCTCGGCCCGCGGATGCCCGAGTGCGCCTACTATTGCGGTCCCACCGCCGACTACTCCGGGCGCAGCTTCCAGATGGGAGGCGGCGGCGGGCCGATTACCGACCTTGGGGGCGACCCGCTATGCTGATCGGACTGCCGCTTTATTGACCTAAATGTCAGCAAGGCTAGAGACGAGTTCAGCTTCGCAACGCAAAGGACGCCTCGGATGCCCGTCTACACCGCCCCCGTGCGCGATACGCGCTATGTCCTCGATCACATCGTCGGCATGGGAAACCACGGCAATTTGCCGGGCTTCGCGGACGCCACGCCCGACCTGGTCGATGCCATCCTCAGCGAAGGCGCGCGCTTCTGCGAGGAAGTGCTGACGCCCTTGAACCGGGTGGGCGACGAGGAAGGCTGCACCCGGCACGAGGACGGCTCGGTGACCACGCCGACGGGCTTCAAGGACGCCTACAAGCAGTTCTGCGAGCTGGGCTTCACCAGCCTGTCGGCGCCGGCCGAATATGGCGGGCAGGGGCTGCCGCACGTGCTGGCGACCGCGATGAGCGAATATGTGCTGTCGGCGAACCAGTCGTTCGAGATGTACAACGGGCTGACCCAGGGCGCGATCGCCTCCATCCTGGTCAAGGGTTCGGAGGAGCAGAAGCGCACCTACCTCCCCAACATGGTCGCGGGCAGCTGGACCGGCACCATGAACCTGACGGAGCCGCATTGCGGCACCGACCTGGGGCTGCTCAAGACGCGGGCGGAGCCGCAGGCGAATGGCAGCTACAGGATCACCGGCACCAAGATCTTCATCTCGTCGGGCGAGCACGACCTGGCCGAGAACATCATCCACCTGGTGCTGGCAAAGATCGCGGGAGCGCCGGACAATGTGAAAGGCATCTCGCTGTTCATCGTGCCCAAGTTCATGGTGAACGAGGACGGCAGCGTCGGGACACGCAACAGCCTGTCCTGCGGGTCGATTGAGCACAAGATGGGCATCCACGGCAATTCGACCTGCGTCATGAACTATGACGGAGCGACGGGCTATCTGGTCGGCGAGCCCGAGAAGGGCCTCGCCGCCATGTTCATCATGATGAACGCGGCTCGGCTCGGGGTGGGGCTGCAGGGCCTGGCGCAGGGCGAGGTCGCCTACCAGAACGCCGTCAGTTACGCGAAGGACCGCCGGCAGGGGCGTGCGCTGAAGCCGGAGCTGCGCGACCCCGATGCCCCGGCGGACACGCTGTTCGTCCACCCGGACGTGCGCCGCATGCTGCTGGAGGCCAAGGCGTTCAACGAAGCGGCCCGGGCGCTTGTCTTGTGGGGCTCGCTGCAGGTCGACCTCAGCCGCAAGGCAGAGACCGAAGAGGAGCGGCAGCAGGCGGAGGACATCATCGGCCTGCTGACTCCCGTGATCAAAGGCTATCTCACCGACAAAGGCTTCGAAGCGGCGGTGAACGCGCAGCAGGTCTATGGCGGGCACGGCTATGTACGCGAATGGGGGATGGAGCAGTTCGTCCGCGACGCCCGCATTGCGCAGATCTACGAGGGCACCAACGGCGTCCAGGCGATGGACCTGGTCGGGCGCAAGCTGGCGCAGAACGGCGGCCGCGCTGTCCGGACCTTCTTCGAAGTGGTCGCGCGCGATATCGCCGACGCCCGCGCGGCGGGCGATCCGGCCGGCGTGGCCGCGCCGCTCGAGCGGGCGCTGGGCGACCTCCAGGCAGCGACCATGTGGCTCGCGCAGCACGGCATGGCCGACCCCAACAACGCGGGCGCGGGCGCCTACGCCTACATGGAGCTGATGGGCGTGGTGGCGCTCGGCTGGATGTGGCTCAAGATGGCGGGAACGAGCAGCCGTCTGCTCGAGGAAGCCGGCGAGGACCGCGCGTTCCACGAGGCCAAGATCGCCACCGCCCGCTTCTACGCGGCTCGCGAGCTGGGCAAGACGGGTGCGTTGCGCAATGAAGTGGAGGCCGGCGCCGAAACCGTGATGGCGCTTCCGGCCGAGGCTTTCTAAAGCCTCACCGGCCTTTCTCAGGCCAGCGCGCGCTCGAGATACCAGGGCTTGAGCAGCTTCACATCGTTGGGCTTGACCGGCTTGGCGGCGAGCCGGCCGAGATCGAAGCCGCCGTCGAACTGCAACCCGAACCGCCCCGGCTGAGACCAGCGGACCGTTCCGGTGACCGGGCCCGCCCCGACGATGTCGAGCGTGAGATGTCTGCCGGGCTCCACCGGACGATCGCACTCCACCAGCGTGCCCATGGCGGAAATGTTGCGGAGCCGCACTTCGGTGACCGAGCCGCCGATCGCGGTCAGCGCGCGGCGCATCAGCCGGTGGCGCGGCTGGCGGATGCATTGGAGGCCCTCGGCCTGGACGGAGCGGCTTGCGGCCAACGCGCGGGCGGTTTCGGCTGGGGCGGGGCGACCGAAGATGTAGCCCTGGACCTGGCTGACGCCGAGTTCGCGGATCAGCGCCAGGTCGTCGTGCGTCTCGACCCCTTCGGCGACCGTGTCCATCTGCAGGCTGTCGGCCAGGGTGACGATGGCGCGGATGATGGCCGCGTTGCGGGTCGAGATGGAAGCCGCGCCGCGCACAAAGCTTTGATCGATCTTGATCTTGTCGAACGGCGCCTTCTTCAGATAGCCGAGTGAAGAATAGCCGGTGCCGAAATCGTCGAGCGCGAGGCGGACGCCCAGCTGCTTCAAGCTGGTGAACGTCCCTTCGGTGGCGTCGTTATCCGCCAGGAACACGCCCTCGGTGATCTCGAGTTCGAGCCGGTTCGCCGCAACCCCGGAGCCGTGCAGAGCCCGTTCGACAACTCCGACGATCCCCGGGTCGTTGAACTGGATCGGCGACAGGTTCACCGCCACCCGCACGGCTTCCGGCCACAGGGCCGCCTCCTGCACCGCGGTGCCGAGCACCCACTCACCGATGCGTCCGATCATGCCGCATTCTTCGGCGAGCGGGATGAACTTGGCCGGGGAGATCGGTCCGCGGGTCGGGTGGTGCCAGCGGACGAGCGCTTCGAACCCGGCCACTTCCTCCCCCGCGGCCCGGACGATCGGCTGGTAGTGGACGCTCAGTTCTCCCCGTTCCAGCGCCTGGCGAAGGTCGTTCTCCAGCAGCTGCCGGTCGCTCGCCTCCGAGTGCATGGCGGCTTCGTAGAAGGCGTGCTTGCCGCGTCCTGCAGCCTTTGCCGCATAGAGAGCCAAGTCGGCGTTGCGGATCATGCTGTCTGCGCAGGCGCGCCCGGGATCGCCGATCGTGATCCCCACGGACGCGCCGATGCTGACCTTGTGCCCTTCGATCTCGTAGGGCTTGCTGACCTCGCCGATGAGGGTCTTGGCGAGCGCTTCCAGCAGGCCGATGTCGGCGGTGCCGGGCAGCACCGCCTTGAACTCATCGCCGCCCAGGCGGCCGACCTTGCCATGCTGGCCCATGACGGAATTCAGGCGCTGGGCCACCTGTTTCAGCAGCGCGTCGCCAACGGGATGGCCGAGCGTATCGTTGACGTTCTTGAATCGGTCGAGATCGATCAGGAACAGGGAGCAGGCCCGCTGACGCCGGGCCGCATTGTGCAGACCCTCATCCAGCGTCTGGCGCATCATGGCCCGATTGGGCAGTCCTGTCAGCGAGTCGAAGCGCGCGAGGCGGCTGATCTCCTGCTCGGAGCGGCGCTGCTCGGTCAGGTCGGTCCCGATCCCGCGGAACCCGAGATAGCGGCCGTGCTCGTCGAAGATCGGGTTGCCCGACAACGACCAATGCACATCCTCCTCGCTGGCCGGGCGCACCACCACGTCGGAGAAGGGGAAGCGGGCGGACAGGTGGAAGCCGAGGGTGCGCTCTTCCCGCAGCGTGTCGCCGCCGGCCTTGTCGACCGACAGCAGGTCGGTGAACTGGCGGCCGAGCAGTTCTTCGGGAGTGGTCTTGAAGTCGTCGGCGAGCTGCTGCGACACGTAGGACAGGGTTCCCGCCGAGTTGGTCTCCCAGAACCAGCCACGGCCCGAGGCCTCGAACTCGGCGACGAAGTTTTGGGCCTTTCTTGCCAGATAGTCGAGCTGCAGCCGGCGCCGCGATCGGGCCAGCATCGTCCGGGTGACCGCGATGCTGTAGGCGACGGATAGGAGGCTCAGCGCGGAAATGGTGCAGGTGACGTGCGCTTCGGCGGAGAACAGCGCCGCGCCGACGGACGAAGCAAGGGCGTTGGCGACCGCGAGCGGAGGCGAGCCGATCGCCATCAGGCTTCTGATCGTCACCCCGGCGCCAAGCACGAGTGGAAGGAAGGTCTGGTCGAGGTCGGCAAAGCTTCGCGCCGCAACGGCGAACAGCATCCACAGCGTGCTGGAAGCGAGGAGATAGCAGACCAGCAGCCGCGCCACCGTATGCGCCGAGAGCTGCAGCCGATCGCGGAAGTGGTGCAGCCCTGCGGCCAGCGCGTCGAGCAGAATGGCGAGCAGCAGCGGCAGGGCGGTTGAGAAAACGCCCGTCCACCCGCTGTCATGCCGGAAGCCCTGCACCAGCAGCGACAGCCCGACTACCGCGTTGGTCGCGGCGAGCAGCCAGGGGGCGTAAGTGAACATGCCCACACGCCGGCGCGCGAGCGTGCGATCGCTCTCCGACTCGGCCGCCACGACATCGAACAGCAGCGCCTCGCGGATGGAAGCGCGGTTGGCCGCAGTTCGCTCTTCCATTGCGATATCGAGCCGAGCTCGACGCATAGCATTCCCATCCGAAACCGAGTGGGACGGGCTTAAACGCCGAGCCGTTAACGCAACCCTCAACCGCTATCGTTGGCGGCCGCTTAACCCTCTTCGGGAAGGAAGTCGGGTACGGACAGGTAGCGCTCGCCGGTGTCGTAGTGGAAGCCCAGCACCCGCGGCCGCTCACCAAGTTCGGGCAGCTTCTGGTCGATCGCCGCCAGGGTCGCGCCCGAGGAGATGCCGACCAGCACTCCTTCCTCCCGGGCGGAGCGGCGGGCCATCTCCTTGGCTGCGTCCGGAGTGACCTGGATGACCCCGTCGAGCACGTCCGTGTGGAGGTTCTGCGGAACGAAGCCGGCGCCGATGCCCTGGATCGGGTGCGGACCGGGCTGGCCGCCGGAGATCACCGGCGACAAGGTCGGCTCGACCGCGAACACCTTGAGCTGAGGCCACTTCTGCTTGAGCACCCGGCCGCAGGCGGTGATGTGCCCGCCGGTGCCGACCCCGGTGATCAGCGCGTCGAACCCCCGCTCGTCATCGCCGAAGTCGCGGAGGATCTCCTCGACAGTGGTGTCCAGGTGCACCTGGATGTTGGCCGGATTGTTGAACTGCTGCGGCATCCAGGCGCCGGGTGTGGCGGCGATGATCTCCTCGGCGCGGGCGATGGCGCCCTTCATCCCCTTCTCGCGGGGCGTGAGGTCGAACTCGGCGCCGAACGCCAGCATCAGGCGGCGGCGCTCCAGGCTCATGCTTTCCGGCATGACCAGGATCAGGCGGTAGCCCTTGACCGCCGCGACCATGGCAAGGCCGATGCCGGTGTTGCCGCTGGTCGGCTCGACGATCACTCCGCCCGGCTTCAGCGTCCCCGAGCGCTCCGCTTCCTCGATCATGGCGACGGCGATGCGGTCCTTGATCGAGCCGGCGGGGTTGGACCGTTCGGACTTGATCCACACCTCCGCTCGGTCGCCGAACAGGCGGTTGACGCGGATGTGCGGCGTGTCGCCGATGGTGTCGAGAACCGAATTGGCCTTCATGCGGGCTTCTCCTCTTGCACGGCCCTGGGGAGCGCGTCGGGCGGCGGGTCGAAGGTTCGTGTCCGCCGGAGTTCGGGAAAGAGATAGGACCAGGCCGCCGCGATTGCGACCGCCGCCCCGCCGCCGAACACTACCGCGCCCACCGGGCCGAGCACGGATGCGAACAGCCCGGACTGCAATTCGCCAAGCTCGTTGGAGGCGGAGATGGCGAGGCCCGACACCGCCGAGACCCGCCCGCGCATCAGGTCGGGGGTATGGAGCTGCACCAGGCTGGAGCGAACGTAGACCGACAGCATGTCGGCGGCGCCGAGCAGGGCCAGGAAGAACAGGGACAGGGGCAGGCTGCGCGACAGGCCGAACAGCACCGTCAGCACGCCGAACGCCGCCACCGCCAGCAGCATCTTGACGCCGACGTTGTGCCTCAGCGGGCGGACGGCGAAGACGCTCGCCACCAGCGCCGCGCCGACGGCCGGAGCAGCGCGGAGCAGGCCGAGCCCTTCGGTGCCGACGTGGAGGATATCGCGGGCGAAGACCGGCAGCATGGCGGTCGCGCCGCCGAGCAGCACCGCGAACAGGTCAAGGGTGATCGCGCCGAACAGGAAACGGTGGCCGCGGACGTAGCTGAGGCCGTCCGCCATCTGTCTCAGCGGGTGCACGTCGGGCGCCATCGGCGGGGGCACGACCCGGCGGATCGGGGTAAGGGCGACGATGGCTACTCCCATCAGCGCGGCGGCGGTCCAGTAGGGTGCGGAGGGCTCCGCGGCGTAGAGGAAGCCGCCGAGCGCCGGGCCGGCGACCGATGCCGACTGCCAGGCGATGGAGGACAGGGCGATCGCCTTGGGCAGCAGTTCGGGGGGCACGATGTTGGGGGTGATCGCCGACATGGAGGGGCCGACGAACACCCGCGCCACCCCGTGCAGCGCGGCCAGGGTGAAGAGCAGCGGCAGGCTGAGCTGCTCGGTCAGCGTGACATAGCCGAGCGCCAAGGCGACGGTCATGTCGATGGCGTTGGCGAAGCGGGCCACCGTGCGCCGCTCGAACCGGTCGGCGGTCCAGCCGGCGACGGGGGTGAGGATGGCGAGCGGCACGAACTGCACTGCCCCAAGCAGCCCCAGCATGAAGGAGGCTTCGCGGATCGACATGCCGTAGTCGGCGCGGGCGACGTCATAGACCTGGTAGCCGATGATCACCACCATCCCCATGGTCGCCAGCACCGCGCAGAAGCGGGCGATCCAGAACAGCCGGAAGTCCCGGATCGCGAGGGGGGAGGTGGGCACTTGCCGGCGCTTAGCGGTGGGTCGCGCGGCGGGCAACCGGGCGGGGCCAGCTTGACTCAGGTTGACCTAGGAGCGCGGTTTGCGTGAGGCCGGGAACGGCTGAAATCGGACCTTCTGCGCTGGAGCCGGCCGGCAGACCTGTTACCTTTGTCACCTTCGCGGATGGTCCCAATGGTGGCGCTGGCGGCGCGGTTCGATCGGCGCGCCGGGGCTTGCGACCGGCCGGCCCGAGGCCGGCCGCGGACGCACCGGCAAGAGGAGAATCCAACAGGAAGAAAGAGCCGCCGGCAGCTTAGGCGAGCGGGCGGGCTGTAGGACAGAACATTCTGTCCGGACCGGGTCGCGACGGGCGTAGCGGGCCCCTTTCCAAGTCCGATGTCCGGCCACCGGGAACGCTGGTTACTTGCGCGCCTTTCGAGCAGCATAACGCGCATCGCGCGCCGCCTTGCGCTCGGCTTCCGTGGGCGGCGGCGGGACCGCGGCCTTGGCCGCAGCCTCCGCGAGCTTGGCGTCCTTCGCGGCCTGCTGCGCCGCTTTCTTGGCGGCGGACTTCTCGGCCTCTTTCCTCTCCCGCTCGGCCCGGGCGGCCTGTCGCTCGGCCACAACTTGGTCGTCGAGCGGTGGCTTGGACCGCAGTTGCTCGAGCGCTTTGCCCCTGGCCTGGGCGGCACTGCCGATCCGGTCCTGGAAGCTTGGGTCCTTGAAAGACAAGTTGTGATCTCCGGTTGCGAGGCTGCCACTTAGGGGGCCGACCCCGACGTCCGCAATGGGGACGGGGAGCTCCCAGCCCATCAACGATCGCTCGAAGAGCACTTCGCCGTCCGGGATGACGGCGATCTGCGTCCATCCTGCCCGTCGGTAGAACCGAACGGCGCGACTGCCCTCCTCGGTGCTGAGCGACAGGCGGCCGATGCCCTGCTGCCGGGCCCATTCCAGCATCTCGAGATGCAGCGCCCGGCCGATCCCGGCACCCTCCGCGATGGGGTCCACAAACAAGGCCCAGACGCTCGCGGCCGGCGCATCGACCGCAGCGAAGCCGATCAGGCCATCCTCCGCCTCCGCCACCCAGGCGCTGCCGGCCGCGATGTAGGGGAGGTAGGAGGCTTCATTGATCCGGGTGGTATCGGACAACCGGTTCTCGCGCACCCTGTTCCGCAGCCGGTGCATGGCGCGGATGTCGGCGGTCGTGGCGTTCCTGATCCTGACGTTCATCGAGATGGCGGTGCCACGGTCGCCGCGTGTCTGCAAACCTGAACGTCCGTTATGGGTGGAAAGCGGACCTTACGGGTGGGTTGACCCAAGCAATTCGACCTCTTTAGCTGACGCGATATACATCTCGCCCTCGGCATCCCTCAAACCAAACACAGGTTCACCATCGAGGAGTTCCGCCTGCACGAGCACGACAGGGCGCCGGCTGCCCTCCGCTTCGAGCAAATACGCAAATCGAGGAACATGGAAGCGCTCGGTAGGCGTCGTTACCTGCCTGCCTCCCACCTCCATGACGAAGACTGCATTCCCATTTGCAAGGTCGTGTTGGGTCGCAAGCCGTCCAGAGATAAATCTATTCGGCATGGCTGGCCATGTTGCAGCGCCTGCGAATATAGCCGAGTACAGCGATATTGTTGCCAGGAGTTTCATTCCGGCATGTTGCCGTAGGATGCCAACGTCCGCAACGGGTCGAAAGCGGACGCTCGCCTGACCTCTTACTTGGCTTGAATCTCAGTGCTATCCTGGCCGCCGCAAGCGATCTGGTCGTCCGAAGCGAGCTTGGCTTGTTCACCACAAGAGTTGCGGACATAGGGCTGATGATCTCAGCTTGGGAGCTAAGCAATGAATGAAGAACAATCGACCGATTATGCAGTCGAACTCGCAACGGAATTGACAGTCGCCTGGCTCTCAAATCCGAACACTCGGGCAAACGCCAACGAGGTGCCAGATTTTCTGCGGACGATGCACGCTGCAGTGGCAGCGCTAACCGGCGTTGGTACCAGTGTCGCCGAAGAGCGCGCGCCAGAGGAGGAGCACGTTCCGGCGGTGAGCGTCAGGAAGTCGCTCGCGTCCAAGGACCACATCATCTCACTGATCGACGGCAAGCCGTACAAGACGCTCCGCCGACACCTGTCTCGTCATGGCCTCACCCCCGGTGACTACCGCAAGCGCTACGGGCTGAAGCCGGACTACCCGATGGTCGCGCCCGCCTACGCGGAAACCCGCCGCGAGTTGGCGACCAAGATCGGCCTCGGCCGGAAGCGCAAGCAGGAAGGCGAAGGCGAGCAGCCCTCCCAGGAGCAGGGCGGGGCCGAGCAGGCGCCCAGCCCAAAGCCGCGGCGGGGACGGCGGCCCAAGTCCAGCTAGGCTGAGAGCTCGAGCATTCAGGCTACTTAGCTGAACGATTGTCCGATTACGGGTGCCGGCAGGGCTGACCGGAATGGCTGCGATGATCGCGTAGCTGCCACTGGCTGAATGTCCGCTTTGGGTGGAAAGCGGACATCAGCCTGCATCTATAACCCAAGCCGGCTGGGTGCCCGGCTCCCATGAAGATCTCAGCTGCCTAGAAGATGTAGTCGCTGGCCGCGAGCGCATCGACGCCAGCCAAGGTGATGCTGAAATCTGCCCGCCCATCATGGTTCGTGTCGACCGACACCAGGGTGTCCGTGCCGCTCACCGCCGTCTTCACGTCGTTGATTGTGATGGCATAGGCAGAGAGGTCGATCTTGTCTGTGCCGCTCCGGAAATCCATGACTCGCTCGCCGACGTGGTCCCGCACGGTGCCCGCGAAGACGAAGACATCATCTCCATCGCCGCCCCAGAGCATATCGCTGCCAGCGCCGCCGCGGAGCGTGTCGTCGCCGCCGTTGCCGAACAGTGTGTCGACACCTCCGCCTCCCGACAGGATATTGCTCGCCCCATTGCCGTTGAGCGTCTGGGCGAGCTCGTTGCCGGTAAGATTTACGGCGCCATCGCCGAGCACAGTTAGAGTCTCCACCTGCACACGCGCAGCCAGGGTGAAATTTATCAACGCCAGAACCTCGTCGGTTCCGCCTTTTGCCCGTTCGACAATCGTGACCCCGGCGTTGTTGATCACGAAGATGTCATCCCCGCCGCCGCCGTTCAGCGTGTCCGCGCCGCCTTGGCCGTCAAGGACGTCATTGCCGGCACCCCCGCTAAGAACGTTCACTGCCGAGTTGCCCATAAGCGAGTTGTTCAGGCTGTTCCCGGTCAGGCTGATCGCGGCCATTCCTTCAAGCTGCCCGTTTTCAACATATTGACCAAGCGTGTAGCTAACCCACGTCAGTACCGTGTCGACGCCGTTCCCCGCCGCTTCGGCCACCATGTCACGACCGGTATTGACGCGGTAAATATCGTTGCCCGCGCCACCTCGCATGGTGTCATTGCCCGCTTCGCCGTCGAGCATGTCGTCACCGTCGAGACCTTCGAGCGTATCGTTGCCCGCGCCGCCCCGCAGGACGTTGGACTGGTAGTCGCCGGTCAGCAGGTCGGCGTAGGCGGAGCCGTCGACGTTCTCGATGCTATAAAGCTGATCACCGCCGGGGAAGGTGCTCGACTGCAGGGACACCGTAAGGCCGGCCGTGGCAAGCCGGTAGGACACCGTGTCTGAGCCATCTTCACCAAAGAATTGGTCGCCGCCGGCACCACTCACGAACCAGTCGTCACCATTTCCGCCGAACGCGACGACGGGTCCACCGAAGACATTCACGCTGTCATTGCCTTCGCCTCCGTAAACGACAACACCGGCGCCGTAGACGTCGTTCCGGTCGAAGCCGTCGCCGCCATAGATCGTGACAGCATCGCCTGCTGATATGATGAAGTCATCGCCGCCCGCCCCATCTACAGTGATGGGAGCTTGCTGTGCCGCAATTGTCAGACGGTCTGCGAAGTCGCTCCCCGCCAGGTAATCGATCGCTTCGATATTCTGGATTGTGCCGCCGCCGAGATCGACTGGCTGCCCGGTGCCGAAAACGTTCGTGCTGAATGAAACTCCGGTTGTCGCAGCGCCGAAGCTGAGGCGCAGGGTATCCGCTCCCGCTCCGCCATCTGCATGGTCGCCATAGCCAATGCTCAGGACGTCATTCCCGTCACCACCTCTCAGCGTGTCGACCTCGGTTGCAGCATCACCCACGAAGGGCATGAGCACATAAGGATTCGAGATGGCGTCACTGAACAGAAAGTCGTCGCCCTCCCCGCCGTCGATCGTGTCAGCGCCCGCGCCGCCCGCAAGCATGTCGCCGTTGGAGCTGCCGATGATGCCATCGTCCCCGGCCTCCCCGTTTACCTCGCCCCCATAATAACTGAAGCTGACGAAGATCTGATCGTTGCCTCCGCCGCCGGAAATGCGCCCATGAGCATAGATGGTGTCATCGCCTTCGCCGCCGCTGGCGGTGGCGAAGGTATTCGTGTCAGTGTAGAGGGTGTCGTCGCCAGCGCCGCCTTCGACGAGCTGGAGGTATTGGCTGCCCCGTCCGTCGACGACATCGTCCCCGTCACCCCCATCGAGCACGCCCGTGTAGTAGCCCGCAACGAGCGTATCGTTGCCGAGCATCCCAAACACCGCAGTACGATCGGAATAGCCGTAGGAAGAACCCGTTCGAACGTCGATGTAGTCGTCGTAGTTGCTGCCTTGGACCCAGCTGATGTTCTCGATGCCGGTGATGGTGCCGCCGCCTACGACCTGAGTCGCGAGGCC
>NZ_CADCWA010000083.1 GCF_902806285.1 uncultured Sphingomonas sp.
TCATTTCCAGCGTTACCGGCACCGTCGATGGCAGGCCGTAGATCACCTGCCCCAGGCTGTCGCCGACCAGCAGGAGGTCGCAACGCGGGTCGAGCAGTTGCGCCATCCGCATGGTGTAGGCGGTCAGCATCACGATCGGCTGCTCGGTCCGCCCCTCCCGCTTGCGGCCCTTGAGCGCCGGCACCGTCATCCGCTTGCCCGGCACCGGCGAGGGCGTCGCCCGGCTGGTCGCCGTATCCAGGGTGAAGGTCGACATGCGCTTAACGCAACCAGCCGCGCATGCGGCTGTGCCGGGCGAACCAGAAGATCGTCCAGGTCAACGCAAGGATGATGAGGGGTATCAGCAACGCGTCGGACGACATGCCCCCGCGCAGGGTAGGGACGAGCAGAAAGCCGGCGAACCAGATGGTAGTGCCGAGCAGCGACAGGAGCAGCACCGGCTCCGCCAGCTTGCGCCTGAGCAGCAGCAGCACGGCGCCCGCCAGGCCCGGCCACACGCCGAGGCCGTAAGCGCCGGTCATCCACCAGGGTTCCGCGGCGAACAGCTGGCGCTGGTCCAGGGGAAGGCTCGCCGGATTGGTCGTCACATGGCTGATGTAGGTAACGGTGCCCAGCGCCATGAACACGACCGAGGCGATCGCGGCCGGCTTGAACCACCCCGCCAGCTGCCGCGGCGCGAAGCGATCGCTGTTCTCCATTCGCCGCTCCCGTGATGGTTCGCACCCTCATAGCGCGTGCGCCGCCAAGTGGGAACGCATTCACAAGCAAGCGGGCGGGCAATCGCGTCGGAGGGCTGGTGAAGCAAGTGCCCAAGCCTTCCTGCCGGGAGGGTTATCGCTTTTGTCTCAAGAGCTTAACCCAGTTTAGCGCGCGACCTGCCATTGTCATGCGATTCGAATACGTCGGTCACAATTCAAGGTCAGACTTTCGCACATGAACAACGACGACATCGAATATCACCGAGCTCGCGCCAGTTACGAGCTGAACCTGGGCCTCACCAGCAATTCAATGGCCGCCGCGCGCTCGCACCTGAAGCTCAGTTCCTTGCACATGGAGCGGCTCCGCCTCCTTGCAGGCAACAATTCCGAGCGACCGCCGTTCACCGTCGCCTGACGCGGCGGACATGGTCACCCCTCGATGATGACCTCGGTCCCGAGCCTGGTCAGCCCGTAGAGCTTCTTCGCAAAGCCCAGTGGTAGCCGCACGCAGCCGTGGCTGGCGGGGTAGCCGGGCAGCGCGCCGGCGTGAAAGGCGATGCCCTTCTCGTCGTACATCTGCATGTAGGGCATCGGCGCATTGTCGTACTTGCGGCTGAAGCCCTTCACCTGTTTGCGGAACACCTTCCAGAAGCCGAGCGGGGTTTCCTTGCCCTTCTTGCCGCTGGAGATGGTCGACATGCCGACCAGCTGCTCACCGCGGTAAACGTAGAAGCGCTGGGTCATGAGGTCGATCACGACCTTGGCCTCGCCCTGCGGCACTACCGCCGCCCAATGGAAGTCACCCGGCCGCATCGCGACCGGACCCCACAGCGCCAGCGAGTCCTTGTGCGCCCTGGGCGCGTTGCCCTGCGTCCAGCGGTACGGCAGCTCCCGCGCGACCGGAGCCGCGATCGGCGCGGCGACCTTCGGCGGGGCGGTTGCACAGCCCGTAAGCACCATCGCGGTCGCGGCAGATAGGGCCAAGCCCTTCAATATACGCATTCTTATTGCTCCCCAGCGGCATCAAGACAGCCGCAAACCGGCGGCGAGTCAATGCTGTGCGTGAGCAAGGCCCTCCCCCCGCCTCACTCCCATTCGATCGTGCCGGGCGGCTTGGACGTATAATCGTAAACCACCCGGTTGATGCCCGCGACCTCGTTGACGATGCGGGTCGCGACGCGGCTCAGGAACTCGGCGGAGAAGGGGTAAACGTCCGCGGTCATGCCGTCGACGCTGGTGACGGCGCGTAAGGCACAGACGCTGTCGTAGGTGCGCGCGTCGCCCATCACGCCGACCGTGCGCACCGGCAGCAGCACCGCGAAGGCCTGCCAGATGGCGTCGTACAGCCCGGCCAGGCGGATCTCCTCGAGGTAGATGGCATCGGCCTTGCGGAGGATGTCGCAGCGCTCCTCCGTCACCTCGCCGGGGATGCGGATGGCGAGGCCCGGGCCGGGGAACGGGTGCCGCCCGACGAATGCCTCGGGCAGGCCGAGCTCGCTGCCGAGTTCGCGGACTTCGTCCTTGAACAGCTCGCGTAAGGGTTCGACCAGCTGCATGTTCATGCGCTCGGGCAGTCCGCCGACGTTGTGGTGGCTCTTGATGGTGACCGACGGCCCGCCGGTGAAACTGACGCTCTCGATCACGTCCGGGTAGAGCGTACCCTGCGCCAGGAAGTCGGCGCCGCCGATCTTCTTCGCCTCCGCCTCGAACACGTTGATGAACTCGGCGCCGATGAACTTGCGCTTGGCCTCCGGGTCCGTGACGCCGGCCAACCCGCCCAGGAAGTCGGCGCTGGCGTCCACATGGACGAGCGGGATGTTGTAGCTGCCGCGGAACAGGCCAACGACCTGTTCGGCCTCACCGGCGCGCATCAGGCCGTGGTCGACGAACACGCAGGTCAGCTGCTCGCCGATCGCCTCGTGGATCAGCACCGCCGCCACCGCGCTGTCCACGCCGCCTGACAGCCCGCAGATGACGCGCCCTGCCCCCACCTGCGCGCGGATCTCGGCGATCTTGGCGGCGCGGAACGCTTCCATGCTCCAGCTGCCCGAGCAGCCGCAGATGTGCCGTGCGAAGTTGGCGAGCAGCTTGCCGCCGTCGGGCGTGTGCACCACCTCCGGGTGGAACATCAGGCTGTAGCGCTTCAGCGCTTCGTTGGTGGCGATGGCGAAGGGCGCCCCTTCCGACCGGGCGACGACCTCGAAGTCGGGGGCCAGACTCTCCACGCGGTCGCCATGGCTCATCCACACCTGGTGCCGCTCGCCGACCTGCCACAGTCCGTCGAACAGGGCGGAGGGCGCTACCACCTCGATGAAGGCGCGGCCGAATTCCTTGCTGTCCGACGTGACCACCTTGCCGCCGAGCTGCTGGTGCAAGGTCTGCTGCCCGTAGCAGATGCCCAGCAGCGGCAGCCCGCTGTCGAACAGCAGCTGCGGCGCCCGCGGACTGTCCTCCCAAGTCACGGACGAGGGGCCGCCCGAAAAGATGATGCCGCGGGGCTGCAGCCGCGTGAATGCTTCCTCCGCCGCGTTGAACGGCGCGATCTCGCAATAGACCCCGGTCTCGCGGATGCGGCGGGCGATGAGCTGCGTCACCTGGCTGCCGAAGTCGACGATGAGCAGGGTTTCCGCCGGCTGGACGGTCATCGAAATCGCCTACGCAAAAAGAAAGTGCGCGAGCCACTAAGGCCCGCGCACTTCCCTGTCTACCGAAGCGGCGGCTTAGTAGCCGTAGCCGTACCGGGCGTAGCGCTGGCGCTTGAAGTCGAGGTCGGAGATGCGACCGCTGCGCAGATCGAACTTGCAGCTGAACCGAACCTGCGGCGCCTGGGCCTGGGCGTAGCCGCCGTACGGGTTGCC
>NZ_CADCWA010000084.1 GCF_902806285.1 uncultured Sphingomonas sp.
CGTAGCGCGGCGATGTTCGCCTTCGTCATGCGCGGGGAGCCGTCCACGGCTTCAGCCCGGATGATGGTTGCCACGCTGATGCCCGAGGCTTCCGCGAGGTCTTTCAGCGTCATGCGCAGCAAGGCCCGCGCGGCTCTGATCTGACTTCCCATGAGAATCATACTAGCAGATGCAAACTACTATTGCAAAAGAGTTCGCATATGATAGTCTAGTTTTCACCAGAGGGGCCAGCCCCGAAGGCGGCCGGGGCGGAGGGCTCGAACCCCTCTTCCCCGGCCTGAACCACCCGCATCGCTTTACAGGAGCGACACAGATGGCCTCGGCCACCCTTACCACGGGCGCCTCCGCGCGCCTCACATCCCCCGGCGCCGTCGCGCTCGCCGCCCGGCGCGGCGTGACGATCTTCGACGGCCCGGAAGAGCCCGATCCCGATTGCCGCGCCTTCGTCATCGCCGGCATCCGCTGCTTTGAAATCCGCACGTCACCGGCCGGGTTTTCCGCCCGTTGGCACCAGCGTGACGGCGTTTGGTTCCCGCTCGCGCTCGACGGCTCTTTCAACGAAGCCGCCGCCGCCATCGGCCGGTTCCTCGACCTGGTCGAGCACCTTCCGGTCGGCTGGTCGCGCGAGGCCGACGACACGGAGGTCGGCGCCGCCGTGGAGGTGCTGGCCGCCGTCCCCGCCCTGCCGCTCGCCGCTTGAGGGGGCGCGCAGACATGGCAACCACCATCACCACCAGCGACGCGCCCGAGGCGACCGTCATGCGGGCCGCCGCGTCGCTGCGGCTCACCGTCCGCCTGGAACTCGCGGAGATGCTGTCTCGCATCATCCCGCCTTTCGTGACCGTCACCAGCGACGACGGCGACGTTGATCTCCTTCCAACCGAAGCGCGCGAGGCCGCGCTCGATGTGGTGGAGGAGCTGGAGGGCCGCGGCTACCGCATCGTGAGGGCGCCGCTGTGAGCGCCGCCATGTCGTTCCCGAGCCTGCCCGACCAGGTGCGGCGGGCACGCATCGAGCATCTCGTCGCGGAGCTGCTCGACCTGCTCGACGCGATGGACGAGGCCGGCACCGACCGCGAGCCGGACGTGGACGCGGAGGACGATGGCGACGAATCGGACCTCGCGCCGCTTTCGTTGTGCACCACGCTCGCGCCCCAGCGCCGCATCCGCCGGAGGGCCGCGGCATGAACGCGGCCAGCGCGGGCAAGAGCCTCCCGGCGGCAGCCGGTGGGGCTCCCGAAGCGGACGACGGCCCTTGGGTGGTCGTCGCCTTGGACGGCGCCCGCAACGTGCGCCGGACGCGTGCGGGGTGGCTTGCGGCCTGGGCGGCGGAGGTGGCCCTCATCGAAGCCGGGCCCGGCACCCCGGGGCAGCGTCGCGCGGCGCTCGAAGCGCTGCTGGCGCGCAACAGGATGGCGATGATCGAGATCATCGCCCGGGGCCATGCCCTCGTCGTGCTCGACGCCACCGGTGAGGCGGCGGCCGCGGACGGGCGGCTCTCCCGCCTCGCGGGCTGAACCTTGGCATTTGCTAGCGAGGGGCGGCCCAACCGAAGGTGGCGGCTCTCGCTATGGTCCAATCGACGCCCCGGGTGATGCCGGGGCGCCTTCAACCACCGCGTTCTTGCGTTGCTCCTCGTGGCTCTGGAGCACCCGCACCCGTCATTTGAACTAATCGCGCCCCCGTGTCGTTCTGCCAGCAGTTGCGAGGGCGTCGCATGCACACGCAAAAACTGCCGTCGCCTGCCCCTTCCCCCCTGCCCCTCTTCGCTTGGGCGATCCCTCCCGAGTGTCAGTGGTGGGACATCGCCACCCGAGAACCGCACCCGCAGATGGCGCGCGAGCTGCTGCGGGCGCTGGCGGCGCCCCGGGCGGAAGGGACGGCATGATACCCGACCACGCCGAGGCGGTAGGCTAGCGGCAGATAGGCTGGCGGCCCGGCAGCGCGGGCATGGCCCTCACTCGTGCCGCTGCCGTTGCCGGCCGCGCCACTTCCAGGCAGCGACCCGCGCCTTCCAGGCATCGACCGTCTTCCGGGCTCTCGCTTCGGCCTCGTCCGCCGTCGCCCCCGAATGATCCGCGAAGATGATTTCGCGGCTGGTCCCGTCGGCTTTCCGCAGCCACAGACGCCCGGTCGCCACGAACCGGAAAGGCCCCCATCCGGACGGAACCTCGCGGGTGACAAAACCCTCATCCACAGATTGCTCCATGCTTCAGACATTAACGCGCTGAGGCAGGCTTTGAAATCTCATTCGCGGCCATGAGGCCGGCCCTTCGGCAACCAAGCCGATGATCTCGCGGCCGCTGGTCGCTCCCTTCTGTAAGGGCGGTCACGCGCTTTCGGGCCCGGCACATACCGGTGGCGCAGCAAAAAGGACGGGCACCCCTTGACGTGATGTTACGTAATGGTGTCCGCCTTATCGTTACAAAAAAAGAAGGGATGCTGGAGGTATGGTCCCGGGACGCGTCGCACCTCGCATTTGGCGGCGCGAGGCGGTGGGGTGCACGCGTTGCACTGTCTCTCCCCCAGTGTGCGCCCCACCGCCGCCCACCGCCGAGGCGACCGCCCTAGGCCCTGCCCGGCGGCGCCACGTCCCAAGGGTTCGCCGCGGGCGCCTCGGCAGGCCCATCCGGCTGCACCGGCCGCGGGAGGCGGGCGATGCGCCCATCTCGCCCAGGAGGGCCCGCAAATGGCCTAGCTCGCCCCCGGTCAGGCCCTCCCGCCGGGAACGGGCCATGAGGCAGCACAACCGCTCCAGCGCCCATCGGTCGCCGCTCGTGAGCACGCCCGCGGGGGCGTTGGCGACGAACTCGCGCCAGCACGCGGCCTCATCGGGCACGAGGCAGGCCGGCGGACCGCCGATTGGCCGATCCGACTTCGGTCCCACGGGGCGGCGTTGCGGGTTCTTCTCGAAAGCGCCGCTCAGGGCGAGTAGCCCGGTCGGCTTGCGATAGGCGGGCATGATCGGATTACCGGCTGGCGATAGGCGGTCGATAGGCGGTCTCGATCGGACCACCCGCGGCCGGGGTCCGTTAGCTCCTATCAATGGGAGTGGCGTCCGACCATCAGTTGTTACATCGTGATCCCGGGACCGTTCCTATCCAGGGAGCAACGTCCATGCGTCAGCATGCAGCGAGGCACATCAAAGGCAACATCTGGTCTTGGGTCGGTGGCTTTGCCGCCGCTGGAGCGGCATGCGTGGCGCTGGGCTGGAGCACGCCCGCGGCGTTCTGCTTCATGATCACCGGTCTCCTCGTCATATTCGCGGACGCGCATGTCGATCCCGTGGCCCTCATCACGCAACCCGCCCTCGATCCGGAGGGCACCGAGATCGGCCAGCCTCCCGGAACCGGGACGGGCTCGCCGGTGACCTGAGGTCGGTGCGATCACGGGGGCCTTGGTCCCCTGTGACCGCCCTGCGAGGGGGGGCCTAGTGCACTGACGCATTCAGAAGGTGCAGACGCTCTGTCCTGTGCGCCACGTCTCCGCCGGCAAGCGGCCGGGAGCGCGGGGACGAGGCCGTTCGGCTCCGGTCGGCTCA
>NZ_CADCWA010000085.1 GCF_902806285.1 uncultured Sphingomonas sp.
CCCTCGACCCGGCGCACTTCGACCGGTCGCGCAACGGCCCTTAACCGCCCATCCTCGTAGGTCAGCTGGTCGGCCGGATAATGGAGCAGCCGGTGGCCGCGCGCTTGGGCTTCGAGCATCAGGGCGAAGGTGGAATCGCCCGCGATGTTGATGTCCTCGAGCGGGTCCATCTGCACGGCAATTGTCAGCGGCATAAGCGCCGCCTAGGCGAGGGAACGGCCATTGTCACCCAGCCCAAACGTCCGGCACGTGCCGCGGCAGCCGGCCGGGCAGGATGTAGAGCGCGTCCACTCGCACCGTGTCGCAACCCCGGCCGTAGCGCGGGGCAAGCCGCTCGGCCGCGACCGCCACCCGTTTCAGCCTTGAGCGGTCGGGCGCCATGGATGCGGCCCGCTCGTCCCGGCGCGCCTTGACCTCGACAAAGGCCAGCGTGCGTCCGCGCCGGACCACCAGGTCGACTTCGCCGCCGGGCACCCGGGCCCGCCGCGCCAGGATGCGCCACCCATGCAGCTGCAGCCACCATCCCGCCAGCCGCTCGGCCCAGCGCCCGCGCCGTTCCGCTTCCTGCCGCCTCACCGGCCGCGTTCCAGTGCCCGCGCATAGACCCGCTTGCGGGGTAGACCGAGTTGCTCGGCCACGGCAGCGGCGGCGCGCGACGGCGTCATGGTGGCAAGCGCCTCGTCCAACGCTCGGTCGAGCTGCTCGTCGCTGGCCTGGGCCCGGGCGGGTGCCGGACCCACCACGATCACGATCTCGCCCTTGGGCGGGGCGTCGGCGTAGCGGGCCGCAAGCTCCGCCAGGCTGCCGGTCACGCTTTCTTCGTAGAGCTTGCTGATCTCCCGCGCGACCGCCGCTTCCCGAGGGCCGAGCCCGTCCACCAGCGCCTGCAGGGACTCGGCCAGCCGCGGCCCGCTCTCGTATAGCACTAGGCTGGCGCCCACCGCCGCGACTTCCGCGATCGCTTCCGCGCGCGCCTTGGCCTTGGCCGGGAGGAAGCCCAGGAAGAGGAAGCGATCGGTCGGCAGTCCCGCCAGCGTCAGGGCAGCGATCGCAGCGCATGGACCGGGAACCGTGTGCACGGCGACTCCCGCCTCGCGTGCCGCCCGCACCAGCTTGTAGCCGGGATCGGAGATCAGCGGCGTGCCGGCATCGCTGACCAGTGCCACAGCCTTGTCGGCTAGCTCCGCCACGATCCGCTCCCGTTCCGTCTCGCCCGAATGGTCGTGGTAGGTCCGCATCGGGGTCCGCACTTCGGCGTGGGCCAGCAGCTTGGCGGTGACCCGCTTGTCCTCTGCCAATATAAGGTCGGCCCGGCGCAGCGTTTCGGCGGCCCGCGGAGACAGGTCGCCGAGATTGCCGATCGGCGTCGCCACGATATACAGGCCGGCGGGGAGGGGCTCGTCGTTCATGAGGTGGGCCACGCATGGCATTCTCCCGACCATTCCCGCAAGTGCGCCGCACCTTCGTTCTCGCCGGCCTGTCGGCCTTGCTGCTCGCCGGCTGCATCGGCCGCCCCGGCCGGGCGCCGGTGGATCGCGGCACCCCGGCCCGGCACCAGGTCGCGCTGCTGGTGCCGCTGACGGGAGAAGATGCGCCGGTGGGCGAGGCCCTCGCCAACGCCGCCCGGCTGGCGCTGGCGGACACGGGCAATCAGTCGGTCGCGCTGACCGTCTTCAATACCGCCGAAGGGGGTGCGGCGGCGGCTGCCGAGCGCGCGCTCGCCGGCGGCACCCGCTTGATCCTCGGGCCCCTGCTCAGCGACCAGGTGCGCGCCGTCGCTCCGCTGGCCGAACGGGCGCGGGTTCCGGTGATCGCCTATTCGAACGACCAGAGCGCGGCTGGCCCGGGCGTGTTCATCCTGGGCGTGGTGCCCGGCCAGTCGATCGACCGGGCGGTCGGCTACGCCAGGCAGCGAGGTGCCAGCCGCTTCACCGCACTCGTTCCAGCCAACATCTATGGCCAGCGCTCCGCCGAGGCCTACCTCGGTTCGGTCCAGCGCCAAGGCGGGCAGGTCGTCGCGACGGAAAGCTACGCCGCACCGGCTGAAGGGCGCGCTGCGGCTCGCCGGCTGGGACGCCGCGGCGGCTTCGACGCGGTGCTCCTCGCCGACACGGGCCGGGTCGCCGCGACCGCCGCGCCGCAGTTCCGCTCGGGGGTGCGGCTCCTTGGCACCGACTTGTGGGCGGGCGAGCGAAACCTTGGCGCCACAACCCGCCTGCGCGGCGCTTGGTACGCGGCACCCTCCGAGGAGCGCTTCGGCCAGCTCACCACCCGCTACCGCGCCCGCTACGGCAGCGCGCCGCCGCGGATCGCGAGCCTCGGCTACGACTCGATGCTGCTGACGGTCAGCGCGACCCGGCAATGGGATCCACGCCGCCGCTTCCCGGTCGATCTGCTCACCAGCCCGGAAGGCTTCGTCGGGGTGGACGGCGTGTTCCGCTTCGGCCCGGACGGGGTCGCCCAGCGTGGGCTCGAAGTGCGTCAGGTCACTGCCTCCGGCTTCACCATCGTGTCCCCCGCACCGGCGAGCTTCACCCGCTAAGCGGCGATCTCCGCGAGAATGCGGTCGAGCAGCAGCCGGCCGGCAGGAGTGACCTTCAGGCGCCCTGGAGTTTGTTCCACCAGCCGGAGACCTTCGAGCCGCTCGGCCGCGGCAGGGTCGATCAGCCGCGCCACGCCCAGGCGTTCCGCCAATGCCGCGGGATCGATGCCCTCGGCCAGCCGGAGGCCCATGACCAGCGCTTCCGCGGCCTTCTCCTCGGCGCTGAGGAGGGCTTCCTCGACCAGCCCATGTCCGTTGCGCGCCACCGCCGCCAGGAAGTTCTCGGGCTTGCGATGCCGCACCGTGCGCGCGCCCAGCCGCCGGCCGTGCGCGCCGGGACCGATGCCGACGTAGTCGCCGTAGCGCCAGTAGGTCAGGTTGTGCCGGCTCTCCGCGCCCGGCCGCGCGTGGTTGCTGATCTCGTAGGCGGGGATGCCGGCCGCGGCCGTCATCGCGGCGGTGAGCTCGAACAGGTCGGCCGAACGGTCGGCGTCCAGCGGCTCGAACTTGCCCGCGGCATGCAGCCCGGCGAAGCGTGTGCCGGGCTCGATGGTCAGCTGGTAGAGCGACTGGTGGTCGGTCCCGAACGACAACGCCCGGGCCAGCATCGCCGCCCATTGCTCATCGGTCTGCTCCGGCAGGGCGTAGATGAGGTCGAAGCTGACCCGCCCGAAGTGGCGTTGCGCGGTCGCCAGTGCCGCCAAGCCTTCGTCCACCGAGTGCGCGCGGCCCAGGAACTGCAAGGCCTCGGCGTTTAGCGACTGCAGGCCCAGGCTCACCCGGTTGACCCCGGCGGCGGCGAGGTCCGCGAACCGCTCCGCCTCCACGGATGAGGGATTGGCCTCCAGCGTGATCTCCAAGTCGTCGGCTGGGGTCCAGTGCCCGACCGCGGCCTCGATCAGCGCCGCGGCGGTGCCCGGCTCCATCAGCGACGGCGTGCCCCCGCCGAAGAAGATGCTCGTCAGCCGCCGCCCTGGCAGCAGCGCCGCTTCATGCGCCAGGTCGCGCAACAGCGCTTCGCGCCATGCGGCCTGGTCGATGCCGGCGCGCACATGGCTGTTGAAGTCGCAATAGGGGCACTTGCTGACGCAGAACGGCCAATGGATGTAGAGGGCCAGCGCATCGCCGGCTGGCACAAGGTCTAGCTCGAAGGTCGGTTCAACATGGACAACATGGACGCGACGTCCCCCTTGGCTGGCCCCTTCCCGCCGCAACATCTGGTGTCCGGCCGATAGTGCCCAAGGAGCTGCTGTCATGGCGGGGCCATAGCTGAGCCGCTCCGCTGTAGGACAGCAATTTATGGCTCGCGCAGGGCCGCTACCAGCTTGCCGAAGGCGTCCGCGCGGTGGCTGATCGCGTGCTTCTGCTCCGGCTCCATTTCTCCAAAGGTCTGGTCGTAGCCAGCGGGCACAAACATCGGGTCGTAGCCGAAGCCCCGGTCGCCCCGTGGCGGCCAGACCAGCGTGCCGTGCACGCGGCCCTCGAAGCTTTCCGCCTGTCCGTCCTCCGGCCAGGCGAGTGCCAGCGCGCAGACGAAGTGCGCATCGTGACCGGCGTCCGGTCCGGTCGCCTCCGTCTCGCGCCAGACTCGCTCCATCGCCCGCATCCAGTCGCGGTTGCCCGCCTCGTCCTCCGCCCAGCGTGCGGAGAAGATGCCGGGACGGCCGCCGAGCGCGTCCACGCAGAGCCCGCTGTCGTCGGCGAGCGCGGGCAGGCCGCTGAGGTCCGCCGCCTGTCGCGCCTTCAGGTCGGCGTTGTCGACGAAGGTCGTGCCGGTCTCCTCGGGCTCCGGCAGGTCCAGCTCCGCCCCGCCGACGCATTCGACCCCGAACGGCTCCATCAGCGCGCGAATCTCGCGCAGCTTGCCGGGGTTGTGCGTGGCGATGACCAGCCTAGGGCCGATCTCCCTCACTGGCCGACCGCCCGCCGCTGTGCCTCGAAGATTTCCCCGCAGCCGATCCGCGCCAGTCGCAGCAGCCGTAGCAGGCCTTCCTCGTCGAACGTCTCGCCCTCGGCGGTCAGTTGCGCCTCGACGATCGCGCCGTCGGCGGTCAGCACGAAGTTGCCGTCGCTCCCCGCGGTTGAATCCTCGGCATAGTCCAGGTCCAGCACCGCCGTGCCCGCGTGGAAGCCGCACGACACCGCCGCCACCTGCGTGCGGATCGGGTCGGCGGCCAGCTTCAGCCCGTCCACCGCCAGCCGCAGCGCCACCCATGCGCCGGAGATCGCCGCCGTGCGCGTGCCCCCGTCGGCCTGGATCACGTCGCAATCGAGCACGATCTGCCGCTCGCCGAGCTTGGCGAGGTCCGTCACGGCCCGCAGCGAGCGCCCGATCAGCCGCTGGATTTCCTGGGTGCGGCCCGACTGCTTGCCCTTGGCCGCCTCGCGCGCGCCGCGGGTGTGGGTGGCGCGGGGCAGCATGCCGTACTCGGCCGTGACCCAGCCCTGGCCCTTGCCGCGCAGGAACGGCGGCACCTTCTCCTCGACCGAAGCGGTGACCAGCACGCGGGTCTCGCCGAAGCTCACCAGGCAGCTGCCCTCGGCGTGGCGGGTGAAACCGGGCTCGAAGCCGAGGGCACGCATCTGGTCGGGGGCGCGGCCGCTGGGGCGCATTGAGGTCTCCTGATACTGGTTCCCCGCCGCCTCTACCCGCTTGGTCCGAGCGAAGTCGAGGACCCACTTCGAGCGGAGCCGAGAACGGAACGGAGCCTCGACTGCGCTCGGCGGCGCTCCTCGACTGCGCTCGGAGCAAACGGATTGAGGGGGCGGGCTTTCCCACTTACATCCGCCCCATGTCCCCGCCGATCGTCGAACTCACCGACCGCATGCGCTCGATCTTCGGGCTGGTGGTCGAGGCCTATCTGGAGCGGGGGCAGCCGGTCGGGTCCAAGGTCCTGGCCGGCAGCGTCAACCTGTCGCCTGCCTCCATCCGCTCGGTCATGCAGGAGCTGGAAGAACGCGGGCTGCTCACCCACCCGCATACTTCCGCCGGGCGCATCCCGACCGAGACCGGCCTCAGGCTGTTCGTCGACGGCATCATGCAGGCCAGCATGCCCGGCACCCGGGAGCGGGCGGCGATCGAGGCGCAGCTGCGCGACCGGCCGCTGGAGGAAGCGCTCGCCAACGCCACCGCGGCCCTGTCGGGCCTGTCGGCTTGCGCCGGGGTGGTGGTCGCGCCCAAGTTCGAGCCGCGGCTGAAGCAGCTGTCCTTTGTGCCGCTCGGTCCGGGCCAGGCGCTGGCGGTGCTGGTCGGCGCGGACGGCAGCGTCGAGAACCGGGTGATCGATCTGCCGCCCGGCACTACGGCCTCCGCCTTGGCTGAAGTCGCCAATTACGTCACCGCGCGCCTGTCCGGTCTGACCCTGGCCGAGGCCGAAGCCCGGCTCCGGACCGAGATTCGGGAGCGGCGCGAGGCGATCGACTCTGCCGCCGCCGAGCTGGTCGCCTCCGGTCTGGCCGAGTGGCGCGAGGATGCGCGCAGCCGCCCGGTGCTGATCGTCCGCGGCCAGGCCAACCTCCTCGACGAGAGTGCCGCGGCCGACCTCGACCGGGTCCGCCGCCTGCTCGACGAGCTGGAGGACCGGCAGGAGATCGTCCGGCTGCTGGAGGGCGCGCGCGAAGGGCAGGGCTGCCGCATCTTCATCGGTTCGGAGAACCGGATGTTCGCCCTGTCCGGCTCCAGCGTCATCGCCGCGCCTTACCGCGGGAGCCAGGGGGAGGTGGTCGGCGTTGTGGGGGTCATTGGCCCGACGCGGTTGAACTATGCGCGAGTGGTGCCCATGGTGGATTTCACGGCGCAAGCACTCACGAGATTGATGGGATAGATGCAGGACAAGCTTCACGACGAGGCGGACGAGATCCGCACGGAAACGGCCGCCGACGCGCCCGAACTGCAGGAGCACGACCGGGTGGCCGAACTCGAACGGCAGCTGGAGGAGGCCAACAGCAAGGCGCTCTACGCCGCGGCCGAGGCGCAGAATGTGCGCCGCCGGCTGGAGGGAGAGAAGACGCAGGCTGCCGCCTATGCCAGCACCGGCTTCGCGCGGGACATGCTGGCGGTGAAGGACAACCTTGAGCGCGCGCTGGCCCATGTGCCGGAGAATGCGAGCGGCGACGAGCAGCTCAGGAACTTCGTCGACGGCATCGCCGCGACCTTGCGCGAGCTGGAAGCGGTGTTCGCGCGCAACGGCGTCACCCGGGTGGAGGCCAAGGGCCAGCCGCTCGATCCCAACAAGCACCAGGCGATGATCGAGATCCCGTCGGCCGACGCCGAGCCGGGAATGATCGTCGAGGAAATGCAGTCGGGCTACATGCTCAAGGACCGGCTGCTGCGTCCGGCGCTGGTCGGGGTGGCGAGGGGCGCCTAGGGTCTGGACCCTAGACCACCTCGCGCCGCTGGGTCTCGCCCTTGGTCGCCAGGCTGAAGCGCGGCTCCGGCGGCGCGGTGCCGAGCAGGCGCGTCGCGGCCATGCGGCCGACCTCCGGCCCATGCTTGAACCCGTGGCCGGACCCGCCGCCGACCAGCAGCACGTTGCGCCAGCGCGGGTGATGGTCGATGAGGAAGTCGCCGTTGGAGCTGTTCTCGTATTGGCAGACCTCGGCGCTGACGAGCGGCGCGCCGCGCAGCCCGGGAAAGCGGCGGTCGCGAAAGGCCACGACGGCTGCAAGCGCCGCATCGGTCGAGCGCCGTGACTGCGTGTCGGGATCGACCACCGCCCCGTGCGTGTCGCGGGCGAACTTGACCCCGCGCGCTTCGAGGTCGGGGAAGCCGTAGAATAGGTCGCCGCCGTTGAAGTCGGCCCAGCCCGGCATGCGGGCGGGTTGGAACAGGGGATCGCCGGCGGGCGGCGCGAAGTAGAAGACCTCCTGCCGGGTCGGCACGATCCGCCGCCCGAGCACGTCGGGGAACAGCTTGGGCAGCCACGGTCCGGCGGCGAAGACGAAGCGGTCGGCCGGGACGCGCTGGCCGCTGGACAGGGTCACCGTCCGGAGCTCCGCTTGGCCGTCCGCGGGCGGCTGTACCCGCCCGGCGAGGTACTGGCCGCCGCCCTGCACGAAGCCGGCGACCAGCGTCTGCACCGCCCGGCGCGCCATCAAGGCGCCGAACTGCGGCTCGAACAGGCCGGCGCCGACGCCTGAGAAGTCTATCATAGGGAAGCGCTGCGCCATCTCCGCCTGGGCCAGCGCCTCGGTCGAAAGGCCCAGCCGGCGGTGCACGGCCAGGCTGTCGCGCAGATACGGCGCTTCGTCCGGGAAGAAGAACAGCACGCCGTGAGCGGTGAAGATCGGCAGCCCGGCGCGGGCGCTCAGCGCCTTCCACTCGGCCAGGCTCGCCAGCGCCATCCGGGCGTAGATCTCGTCCTTGCCGTAGGCGGCGCGGGTCATCCGGCTCTCGCCGCCCGACGAGGCGCGGCTGTGCGCGGGCCCCCACCCGTCGATCAGTGTCACCCGGTGCCCGGCGCGTCGCAGCTGCTCGGCCGTCCACGCGCCGAACACGCCGGCGCCGATCACCGCGATCTGCAGGCCGGAGACGGCCGGCGCCGCACGCAGAACGGCCGGAGCGGCGAGCGCCCCGGCCGTCATGCCGAGCAGATGCCGGCGCGTGGTTGCCAGCTGGGGCCGGCCCGGAAGCGTGCGCTCGTCCCGGGTCACGGCGCTTGCCGTCAGCCCCGCTCGGGCGCCGCTGGCGGCGGAGGCGGGGGCGGCGGGGGAGCCGGGCAGCTGTCGGTCGCCAGGATCACCGATCCGTCCGCGCAAGTCTGGGTCGCCGGAGCGGGTGCAGGTGGCGGCGGCGGAGGCGGAGGCGCTGCGACCGGAGCAGGCTCCGCGCGGAAGCGGTAGCGCGCGGTCAGGCCGATGGTCCGCGGCTGGCCGACATTGTAGCCGATGCGCGCCCGCGCGCCGCGCTCGCGGTCGAGCGACAGCTTGGGGTTCTTGTCGAACAGGTTGTTGGCGTAGAGTTGCAGCTCCAGCCCGTTGTCGAGTTCCACGCCCGTCGACAGATTCACCAGCGTGTAGGCCGGCAGCCGGAAGCTGCCGAAGTCGTTGACGCCCGACCCGAAGGCTCCGGTAACCGGATCGAAGAACAGCGCGTTGCCAATCAGCGCGGCGCCGGGCTCCTGGTCGGACGGCTGGGTGAAGCGGTTGCCGACCCGTTGCACGCTCGCGGTGATGAAGCCTTCCATCGCACTCGTCAGCCGCTGCGTGTAGCTGGCCGTGGCCGCAAACTGGTACTTGGGGACGGTCGGCAGCCGGTTGCCCTCGCGGATGCCAGCGATCACCACGCCGCCCTCGTTCGCCGGTGTGGCAGGATCGTCCGCGGTGACCACGCTGCTGTCGAACTCGGCATCGGTGATGCTGCCGGCGAACGACAGGTCGAGGCCGGCGAGCGGACGCACGCTGAGTTCGGCCTCGACGCCCTTGGCGTGCGCCTCGGGCACGTTGAACACCACGCGCGACGAGCAGCTGCCGGCGTCGGCCGTGACCTGCAGGTCCTTGATGTCGTTGTAGAAGGCCGCCGCGTTGAAGGTGATGGGGCCGCGGCCGTACTTGAACCCGGCCTCGTAGTTCCACAGCGTCTCGTCGTCATAGGTCGGGCGGCCGCCAAAGGTCGCGGCGTCGTTGCCGGAGCATAGCGGGATGTTGAGCGGGTCGTTGACGCCGCCCAGGCGGAAGCCCTTGGCGGCCTGGACGTTCACGCTGAAGTCCCGGGTCGGCTCCCAAGTGACGATGCCGCGCGGCGAGAAGCCGTTCGACTTGGTCCGGTCGTCGATGAAGGTGTCGCCGTTGGCGAAGATGCCGCCCGAGATGAAGTCGCGGGTTTCCTTGAAGCTGTAGTAGCGTCCGCCCGCGGTCAGCACGATCTGACCGAAGTCGTAACTCGCTTCGCCGAACACCGCCCGCTGCTTGATGTCGTACGGGATGTCGGCATTGTAGGGACTGTCCGCCGCGAAGCCGTTGCGGGTGGCCGAGACCGGCACGCCCGGCGCGATTACGTCCAGGAACGCCTGGCTGAACGCGTCGGAGCCGGGCGTGGGCAGCCGCTGCGAATATTCGCGGTCCACCGTCGAGTAGAAGCCGCCAAACACCCACTGGAACGGCCCGTCGCCCGTCGAGGACAGGCGGAGTTCCTGGGCCAACTGCTTGAGATCGGTGGTATCGCGCAGGTTGGAGGGCAGGGCCGCACCCCCGGCGGCGGCCGGCGCCGCGCCCGCGAAGGAGATGAAGACCGAGCCCGTCAGCGCCGACGCGTCGCGGCTGACCAGGATGTCGCGGTTGATGTAGCTGGTGACGGAGGTCAGCTCGACCCCGCCGAAGTCGACGCTGCCCGTCAGGTCCGCCAGCAACGTGTCGTCCCGGAACTCCTCGCGCAATTGCAGATACTGCTCGCGCTCCTCCAGCTGCGGCTGGGAGGTCGTGAACTGGTTGGTGTAGAAGTGATAGACGTCTTCGCGGTTGAAGCCGTCGACACGGATCTTCTGGTAGACCACCCGCGGGGTGACGCGGATGTTGGTTGTCGGCTCCCACAGCAGGGACACGCGGGTGCCCACGCGGCTGCCGTCGTTGATGTTCTTGCCGCCGGCGGGCCCGATCGCGTCGATGAAGCCCGGGAACTTGGTTCCATAGCCAACGACCCGGATCGCGGCCGTGTCGCCCAACGGCACGTTGATAGCGCCCTTGATGTGCCCGCCGCGGTCGCTTTCCTCCACCGTGTTGACGTTGGCTTCGACCACGCCTTCCGTCAGCCCCAGCCGCGGCTGGTTGGTAATGTAGCGGATGGTGCCGCCGACGCTGCCCGATCCGAACAGCGTGCCCTGCGGCCCGCGGAGCGTCTCCACCCGATTGAGGTCGAACAGGTCGAAGTCGGGGGTGAACAGCGACAGGGAGATGACGCTCTCGTCGAGATAGACGCCGACCTGTTCCTTGACGCCCGGCTGGTCGCGGACGATCTGCCCGGCCGACACGCCGCGCACGGAAACCTGGCTCTGCCCGGGCCCGAGGTTCTGGACGGTGAGGCCGGCGACGTTGCGGCTGAGGTCCTCGATGGTCTGCGCGTTCGCCCGCTCGATGTCTTCCTGGGTCTGCGCGTTGATCGAGAAAGGCACGTCCTGCACCGTCGACGCGCGCTTCGTCGCGGTGACGATGATGTCCGCCGACTGCACTTCTTCGGGCTGGTTGACCGTCTGCGCGACTTCTTCCTGCGTGGTCTGGGCGCTCGCGGGAACGGCGATCGCCAGCGCCGCGGTTCCAGCAAGCAGGCTCCTGCTCAAAGTCGTGGACAGACGCATCTCGTTCCCCCTGATTTCGGTTGCGAAAGGAAGATTAATCCTTTCCCACTGCGAAGGGGAGTGAGAGTGGCGGATTAGTGGCATTTCCCGCGGTCCCTGTGACAACATAGTTACAGGAGGGGCTCAAGCCTTTGAGAACGGCAGAATCGTCGGGTCGGCCCAGCTTGCCAGCTTCTGTCCCTGCTTCTGCAGAAAGGCGTGGCGCACGATTTCCGCCTGCTGCTCCAGCCCATAAGCGTCGAACGGCTTGCCGGGCACGAAGCGGTAGGCGTAGCGGCAGAAGGGGTGGCGCATCAGCGGCAGGTAGAAGCGTCCCCGCGTCTGCGCCTGCCACACGTGGGTCAGCTCGTGAACGAACAGGCCCTGGAGGTTGAGCGGAGCTTGGGCAAAGTCCTCGCGCCAGTTCGGGTCGGCGGGGTGGAAGTGGATGTTGCCGGTGGGCGCCATCACGATGCCGCGGGGCTGGAACGGCCACCATTTGCGGCGCACCAGCCGAACCCGGTCGTAGCCGATCGCATCGCCGAAGACCGATCGGCCAAGGGCGATCTCGCCGGGGGTGAGGGGGCGGGCGTCGTGATCCAAGACCGCTCATCCTGAGTAGCCACTGAGCTTGTCGAAGGGGCGTATCGAAGGAGGTGCTTCGATACGGGCCTCCGCTGCGCTCCGCCCCTACTCAGCATGAGCGGGGAGGGAAAGTCTGCCGCTTCTACCCGCCCCTTGCCGCCGCATTTCAGCACGGCTAGGGCGGCGGCAAAGCTTAACGGGAAGGAAAGACCGAGATGAGCGAGACTGCCGAGCGGGTGAAGAAGATCGTCGTCGAGCACCTGGGCGTCGAGGGCGAGAAGGTGACGGAGGAAGCGAGCTTCATCGACGATCTGGGCGCCGACAGCCTCGACATCGTCGAACTGGTGATGGCGTTCGAGGAAGAGTTCGGGGTCGAGATCCCGGACGATGCCGCCGAGAAGATCACCACCGTCAAGGACGCGATCGACTATATCGACCAGAACCAGGGCTGAGCCGCGGCTGGTCCCTTCTTCCGTTTCGCGGTTGGCGGACGGGGTTTCAGCAGGCTCAGCCCACCCGGGCGTGAGCCTGTTGTGCTATCGGAGAGATTGAATGCGCCGTGTGGTCGTCACTGGATTGGGTCTCGTCACCCCGCTGGGCAGCGATGTCGAGACGAGCTGGAAGAACATCCTCGCCGGGCGTAGCGGCGCCGGGCAGATCACGCGGTTCGACGCTTCCGACTACAAGTGCCGCATCGCCTGCGAGGTGAAGCCGGCTACCCACGAATATGGCTTCGATCCCGGCAAGCGCGTCGACCACAAGGTTCAGCGGCAGGTCGATCCGTTTATTGTGTTCGGAATCGATGCGGCCGGGCAGGCGATCGAGGACGCGGGCCTCCTCGACATGCCCGACGAGCTGAAGCTGCGCGCGGGCTGCTCGATCGGCTCGGGCATCGGGGGTCTGCCGGGGATCGAGTCCGAAAGCCTGGTGCTGCACGAAAAAGGGCCTGGCCGGGTCAGCCCGCACTTCGTCCATGGCCGGCTGATCAACCTCATCTCCGGCCAGGTGTCGATCAAATACGGGCTGATGGGTCCCAACCACGCGGTGGTGACCGCCTGCTCGACCGGCGCCCACTCGATCGGCGACGCGGCGCGGATGATCCGCGACGACGATGCGGACATCATGGTCGCGGGCGGGGCGGAGGCGACCATCTGCCCGATCGGCATCGCCGGCTTTGCCCAGGCGCGGGCGCTCAGCACGGCCTTCAACGACCAGCCGGAAAAGGCGTCGCGGCCCTACGACCGCGACCGCGACGGCTTCGTCATGGGCGAAGGTGCCGGGGTGGTGGTGCTCGAGGAATATGAGCACGCCAAGGCTCGCGGCGCCAAGATCTACGCCGAAGTGGTCGGCTACGGCCTGTCGGGGGATGCCTACCACGTCACCGCGCCGCATCCGGAGGGCTCGGGCGCTTTCCGCTCCATGGAGATGGCGATGCGCAAGTCCGGGCTGGACCTGGGCGACATCGATTACGTCAACGCGCACGGCACCTCGACCCCGCTCGGCGACGAGCTGGAGCTGGGCGCGGTCCGCAAGCTGTTCGGCAACAACACCGCGACCATGTCGATGAGCTCGACCAAGTCGGCGATCGGGCACCTGCTGGGCGGCGCGGGGGCGGTGGAGAGCATTTTCTGCATCCTGGCGATGCGCGACCAGGTGGTCCCCCCGACGCTGAACCTCGACAATCCGTCCGAGGGTTGCGCGGGCGTGGACCTGGTGCCGCACACGGCCAAGGAGCGGGAGGTCAAGGCGGTGCTGAACAACAGCTTCGGCTTTGGCGGGACCAATGCGTCGCTGGTGATGCGGGCGGTGGATTAGGTTTTCAACGCGAAGGCGCGAAGAAGAGGATAGAGGCGCGAAGGGCGTAGTCAGCTTCGCGCCCTCCCTTCTCCTTCGCGCCTTCGCGTTAGAAACTGGACCGCCGCTTCCGCCGCGATACAAGTGCGCCGATGATCAAACGCCTCCTCCTTGTTGCCGTCGTCGTCGGCCTGCTCTTCGGCGTTGCCGGAGTCTACATCCTTTGGTGGGGCGGTGGTTCGGCCAAGGCCGAGACGATCGTCGTGGAGGAGGGCGCGACGCTTACCAGCTTATGCCCGGGTTTGGCCGCCAAGGACCTCATCCCCGGCAATTGCACCACCTACCGGGGCATGGCGCGGCTGTTCGGGTCCGGGGACGGCATCCAGGCCGGCGAGTTCGAGGTGCCCGCGAGAACCAGCGGCGCGGAGCTGCTCGACCTGCTGCAGCACGGCCAGCCGGTGCAGCGGCTGGTGACCATTGCCGAGGGCACGCCCTCGATCATCGTTCAGGAAAAGGTCGCGGCCGTGCCTCATCTCACCGGCGCCGCGCCGCTGCCGCCCGAGGGATCCGTGCTCCCCGACAGCTACGGCTACAAGCGCGGCGAGACCCGCGCGGCGGTGATCGGGCGCATGCAGGCGGCGATGACCCGCGAGCTCGACCGGCTGTGGCGGGCGCGCAAGGGTAATTGCCCCGTCTCGACCAAGGAAGAGACGGTGACCCTGGCGGCCATCGTCGAGAAGGAGACCGGCAAGCCGTCGGAACGCCGGGCGGTCGCGGGCGTCTACTGCAATCGCCTGCGCATCGGCATGAAGCTGGATGCCGACCCGACCGTCATCTACCCGGTGACCAAGGGCAAGCCGCTCGGCCGCCGCATCCTTCGCTCGGAGCTCAACGCCGACACCGGCTACAACACCTACCGCCGCGCGGGACTGCCCGCTGGTCCGATCGCCAATCCGGGCCGGGAGAGCATCGCTGCGGTGCTCAACCCCCAGGCGCACGAATATATCTACTTCGTCGCCGACGGCACCGGCGGCCACGTGTTCGCCCGCACTCTGGCCGAGCACAACGCCAACGTCTCCAAGTGGTTCGCCATCCGCCGCCAGCGCGGGGAGATGTGAGGCTCAGGCGCCGACCGCCTCGCTTCTGACATAGCCGACGTGTCGTTCCTCGCCGGCATAGCCCCACGCCCAGCCCCGGCTGTTGTCGAGCATGAGGAGAAGGTCGCCCGCCGCGAGCTGCGCCAGCTGGGAAGAGCCTTCCTCCGGCGCAGCGACCAGGGGCGCAGGACGGGTCAGCCGTCGTTGCAGCGGCTCGGCATAGTGCGACGCGATCACGCGTCCGGCCAGCGCGACGTCCGCCAGGTCGGGGCGGAACGCGTGGGTGCGCGGGTCGAGCGGCTGCGTGGGTCCGGCAAGCGGAAAGCCGCCCGGCGGCGTATCAGCGCGCGTGGGCGAGCTGACTGAGCGCTGGGCGGCGGCTCGGGTCCCCGTCGGCTGCGCGCTCGCCGGTGGTGCGGATGTTGCGCTTGAAGCCTTCAAGGAAATCTGCCCCGGTGCTGGTGCGCACGACGAACACGTTGCGGCGGTCGTCCTGATCACGTTCGCGGCGGAGATAGCCGAGCGCACCCAGCGTGTTCAAGGCGCGGGTCACCACCGGCTTGGACACGCCCAGCACCCGCGCCAGTCCGCGAACCGTGTGCGGCCCCGGGGTCAGATAGACGATCATCAATAACGCCATCTGGCGGTTGGTCAGATCGGGCTCGCCGGACCGGACATAGCCGACCAAGGCGCGCATCCAACCGCTCAGCGAAACCTCGCTCATTGGAGTGGAATCTCCCTGCTCGACACGTGCAATCTCAACCGGCCAGTTACGGATTTGTTGCGTTGCCGACAGGGTTTTCGGGTGAATAATCAGATGAACGGCCCGCGTCGCGGCCGCTTAGGTGTAGCGGGCGGCCAGCGCCGCGAAGACTGCGCGCAGCCCCAAGGCCTCGCCGCCCTTGGGGCGCCCGGGCTTGGCCGCCAGCCGCCAGGCAAAGGTATCGAGGTGCGCCCAAGGCGTTCCCGCGGGCACGAAGCGCCGCAGGAACAGCGCCGCGGTGACCGCGCCCGCCATCCCGCCTTCCGCGCTGTTGGCGCAGTCGGCGATGTCCGACTTCAGCATTTCGTCATAGCCGTCCCACAGCGGCATCCGCCACAGCGGGTCGGACACGTCCTTTGCCGAGGCGAGCAGCTGGTCGGCGAAGGCATGGTCGTTGGCGAACAGGGCCGGCAAGTCGGGTCCAAGCGCCACTCGCGCCGCGCCGGTCAGGGTGGCGAAGTCGACGATGAGCTCGGGCTTGTCCTCCCCGGCGCGGGTCAGGGCGTCGGCCAAGATCAGCCGGCCCTCCGCATCGGTATTGTCGATCTCCACGGTGATACCCGCGCGGCTGCGGAGGATGTCCCCCGGACGAAAGGCGCCGCCCGACACGGCGTTCTCCACGGCCGGGATCAGCAGGTGCAGCCGCACGGGCAGCCGCGCGCCGACGATCAGCTGCGCCAGGGCAAGGGCGTGGGCCGCGCCGCCCATGTCCTTCTTCATCAGCCGCATGCCGCTGGCTGGCTTGAGATCGAGCCCGCCGCTGTCGAAGCACACGCCCTTGCCGATCACCGCCACGCGCGGGTGCTCGGGGCGGCCCCATTCGAGCTCGATGATCCGCGGCGCGCGGGCAGGCACGGCGGCCCGGCCGACCGCCGCCACCATGGGGAACCCGCGCTCCAGCGCATCGCCGGCGGTCACCTCGATCCTGGCGTTCCAGTCCCGGGCGGCGTCCCGGACGGCCTGCTCGAGCTCCGAGGGTCCGAGGTCGCCGGCGGGCGTGTCGACGAGGTCGCGGACCAGCGCGGTGGCTTCAGCCAGCCGGACGACTTCCTCGATCCGCCCCGGCTCGGACGTCAGCAGCACGCGGCCGCCGCGCTCCGCCGCGGGCTTGCTCTTATATCGCTCGAACCGGTGCTGCCCCAGCAGCCACCCGAGTGCAGCCTGTCCGACCTGAGCTTCCGCCAGTCGGTAGGTGCCTGCGGCAAGCGTCTCGCCAAGCTTGGCCAGACACCAGGGGGAGAGCGCCTGTGCGTCGGCGACGGCGGCAACCACTTCGAACTCGGCTCCGCCCGGCTGCGGCAGCAAGGCATGGGCGTAGCCGGTCTTACCGTCGAACTGCTGCGCTTCCAACAACGCGCGCTCGGCCGGCGGCCGGCGCTTGGCCCATTCGCCAAAGCTGTTCGCGTCGACGAGGTGGATGGTGCGGGCAGGCTGGCCCCGGTCGAGCTGCAGAAGGGCGGCGAAGTCGGTCATGGCCCCGCCCTACTCAGGGAAGGACGGTGGTCACAAGATAAGCCGCGAAGATCACCAGGTGCACCGCCCCGTGCAGCACGGTCACCCGGCCGCGCGCGAGCGACAGGGCCGCGACGAACAGGCTGAGGAACAGCAGCAGCACCGACTTGGGATCGAGCCCGAGCACCAGCGGCAGGCCGAGGAGAAAGGAGGTGACGGCCACCACGGGGATGGTGAGGCCGATCGTCGCCAGGGCCGACCCGAAGGCGAGGTTGAGGCTGGTCTGCAGGCGGTTGACCCGTGCCGCCCGCACTGCGGCGACGCTTTCGGGCAGAAGAACGATGGCGGCGATGACGATGCCGACCACCGCCCGCGGCGCTCCGGCCGATGCGACGGCAGCCTCCAGCGCCGGCGACAGCGACTTGGCCAGCAGCACCACGGCGGCCAGGCTTACCAGCAGGAACAGGAAGGAGAGGCCCGCCTGCGCGTTGGACGGCGGCGGCGCGTGGGCCTCGGGCTCTTTCTGCAACTCGCCCCGGGGCAGGAAATAGTCGCGGTTGCCGACCGTCTGCACGAACACGAAGGTGAAGTAGAGGATCAGCAGGAACCCCGACACGAACCCCAGCTGCGTCGACGTATAAATTGGTCCGGCTAGCGTGGTCGTGAAGTTGGGCAGCACCAGCGTCAGCACCAGCAGCGTGGCGAGGGCGCTGAGCGCGGCGGTGGCGCCCGTGCGGGTGAAGCGCACCTCCCGCTGCCTTCGGGTGGCAGCCCCGACCACCAGGCAGAGGCCCAGCAGCAGGTTGAGGATGATCATGGCGGTGGCGAACACCGTGTCGCGCGCCAGGGTGGTCGCGCCTTCGCGGTTGGCCAGCATCAGGGAGACGATCAGCCCCGCCTCGATCACCGTGACCGCCAGCGCCAGGATCAGCGTCCCGAACGGCTCGCCGACCCGGTGCGCGACCACCTCCGCATGGTGGACAGCGGCGAGCACCGCGCCGATCAGGACGGCGCCGGTGAGCAATGGCCAGGACGGCCCCACCGCCGCGGCGCCAAGCACCAGCCAGCCGAGCACGGGCAGGAGGCCGCTCCAGCTGGTCAGCTGCTCGCGCAGGAATGGCGGCTGGCGCACCGGCTCTTGGATGGCCTCGGCTGCATCCGCGGTCATCCGCAGCCCCGAGCCGTCCAGCGGGTCATCGCTTGGGCGGCTGGCTGCGCTCCTCCCGGGCATGGCGCTGGAGCACGTCGCTGATCCGGGTCTGCCAGCCCGGGCCACCGGCTTTGAAGTAGCCGATCACCTCGGCCGGAAGGCGCAAGGTGACCTGCTGCTTGGGTTCAGCGCCCACTGGCGGGCGGCCGCGCTTGGTGAGGGTGCCGGTGGCGGGGCGGACGACCTTGCCACCGATGGAAATCTGCGCCCGGTCCCAAGCTTCCTCCGGCCATTCGGGCGCGGTGTCAGGGTCCCAGCTGTCGTCCAAACCTGCTTTGCTCCCGGTCATTGCATTTCCTCATTGAGATAATGTGCCGCGCGTCGCCGCGCTTGGTCCACACCACCATGAGCAGCCGACCATTGAGCAGCCCGTAGCTCTGCCAACGCTGCTCGCCATAGTCGGCGCGGTCGTCGACAAGGTCGACCGTCGAGCCCGCGAAGAGCTCGGCTGCATCCTCGAAGTCCAGGCCTCGTTCGGCAAGTGTCCGTTCGCGCTTTTCCGGGTCGTAGCTGATGTTCAATGGTCAGTGCCGCGATACGTAACTACATAATCCTGATAGTGCAAGTGCTCGGGGCTCGGTCGCTCTGACCGGCAATCAAATCAAGCCGCGGCCGCGACGCGCTCGGGAACTCCGAACAGGTCGTGCTCGTCCGAGTCCTCGACCGTGACCCGCACGATGTCGCCAGGCGCGAGGTGCCCCGAGTCGCGGAGGTGGACTTCGCCGTCGATTTCCGGCGCGTCGGCCTTGCTGCGTCCGGTCGCGCCGCCGGTCTCGCCGTCCACGGCGTCGATGATCACGTCCACGCTGCGGCCCACCTTGGCGGCGAGCTTCTCCGCGCTGATGCGGGCGGTGAGCTCCATTACCCGGGCGTAGCGCTCTTCCTTGACCTCCGGCGGGACCGCGCCGGGCAGGTCGTTGGCCGCCGCGCCCTCCACCGGCTCGAAGCGGAAGGCACCGACCCGATCGAGCCGCGCTTCGGCCAGCCAGTCGAGCAGGTAGCGGAAGTCCTCCTCCGTCTCGCCGGGGAAGCCGACCACGAAGCTCGAACGGATGGCGATGTCGGGCACCTGCGCGCGCCACTGGCGGAGCCGCTCCAGCACCCGCGCCTCGTTGGCCGGGCGCTTCATCGCTTTCAGCACCTTGGGGCTCGCATGCTGGAAGGGGATGTCGAGGTAGGGCAGCACCAGCCCTTCGGCCATGAGCGGAATGACCCGGTCGACGTGCGGGTAGGGGTAGACATAGTGCAGCCGAACCCAGGCTCCGAGCTGCCCCAGCGCGCGGGCGAGGTCGGTCATGTGCGCGCGGACCTCCGCGCCCTTCCACGGGTATGCGGCATGCTTGAGGTCGAGCCCGTAGGCGCTGGTGTCCTGGCTGATCACCAAGAGCTCGCGGGTGCCGGCCGCGACCAGCTTCTCCGCCTCGCGCAGGATCGCGTCCGGGCGCCGGCTGACGAGGTCGCCGCGGATCTGCGGAATGATGCAAAAGGCGCAGCGGTGATTGCAGCCTTCGGAGATCTTGAGGTAGCTGTAGTGGCGGGGCGTGAGCTTCAGACCCAGGTCGGCGCGCGCCTGCGGCACCAGGTCGAGATAGGGCGAGGGTGCGGTCGGCGCGGCCTCGTGCACCGCCTCGACCACCTGCTCATACTGGTGGGCGCCGGTGACCGCGAGCACCTGCGGGAAGCGGTCGCGGATCACCTCCGCTTCGCGGCCCATGCAGCCGGTGACGATCACCCGCCCGTTCTCCGCGATGGCCTCGCCGATCGCCTCCAGGCTTTCGGCCTTGGCGCTGTCCAGGAAGCCGCAGGTGTTGACCAGCACCACGTCGGCGCCGGCGTAGTCGGAGGACATGTCGTAGCCGTCGGCGCGCAGCCTGGAGAGGATGCGCTCGCTGTCAACCAGGTTCTTGGGACAGCCGAGCGAAACCATGCCGACGCGGGGCGGAGTTGGGAGTTTGGTTGCCATGGGAGGCAGCGCATATAGTGGAAATTCGCGGCGAAATCGAGACGCTTAGTCGCGGATTTCCTCGGCATCGTACCATTGGTCGGGCCGGGGCGGACCGAGCTGCCAGGCGTGGTCGCCGAGGATGACCTCCT
>NZ_CADCWA010000086.1 GCF_902806285.1 uncultured Sphingomonas sp.
CCGAGTGGGATCCGAGCTTCAGCCCGGTGATCACCGAGCGCGCGGGCATCGTGAAGTACCAGGACCTCACCGAGAACCGCACCATGACGGAGCAGACCGACGAGTCGACCGGCATCTCGCAGCGGGTGGTGACCGATGACATGGCCAAGTCGAAGAAGGAGGACCTTCGTCCGCGCCTGACCCTGCTCGGCCAGGATGCGACGGAGGCCGGCGTCTATCGTCTTGCTCCCGGCGCGATCGTCGCGATCGAGGACGGCCAGCAGGTGGAGGCCGGCGAGGTGCTGGCGCGCATGCCGCGGGAAGCCGCGCGGACGCGTGACATCACCGGCGGTCTGCCGCGCGTCGCCGAGCTGTTCGAGGCGCGCAAGCCCAAGGAGAATGCGATCATCGCCAAGGTCTCGGGCCGGGTGAACTTCATGAAGGACTATAAGGCCAAGCGGAAGATCGCGATCATCCCCGACGACGGCGGCGATCCGGTCGAGTATCTGGTGCCCAAGTCGAAGGTGATCGACGTCCAGGAAGGCGACTTCGTGAAGCGCGGCGACAACCTGGTCGGCGGCTCCCCGGATCCGCACGACATCCTGGAAGTGCTCGGCGTGGTGGCGCTGGCCGAGTATCTCGTGTCCGAGATCCAGGAGGTCTATCGACTGCAGGGCGTGAAGATCAACGACAAGCACATCGAGGTGATCGTCCGCCAGATGCTGCAAAAGGTCGAGATCACCGATGGCGGCGACACCACGCTGCTCAAGGAAGAGCAGGTCGACCGCGACGAGATGGACGAGGCGAACGCCAGGCTTACCAAGGGCCAGCGGCCCGCGACGGGCAAACCGGTGCTGCTCGGCATCACCAAGGCCTCGCTCCAGACCCGCTCCTTCATCTCGGCGGCGTCGTTCCAGGAGACCACCCGAGTCCTCACCGAGGCGTCGGTGCAGGGCAAGATCGACAGCCTCAACGGCCTCAAGGAGAACGTCATCGTCGGCCGCCTCATCCCGGCGGGCACCGGCGCGGGCATGAACCGGCTGCGGGTGGCGGCGACCAGCCGCGACACGGCGCTGCGCGCGGCCCAGCGGCGGATGGCCGACGCGCTGGTCGCGCCGGACTCGGCAGAGGAGCTGCGGGCCGCGGAGCTGGCCCGGAGCCCACGCGACGACACTGCCGGCATGAGCGACGATCCGCTGGCGGAAGTGGTGACCTCGGGCACGGGCACCGACGCCGATGCAGGGGATTACCTGCAGGGGTAGGCTGAAGTAGAACCTCCCCGTTCTGCGAAGCGGAATGGGATGAACAGGTCGTTATGTCCCCCGGACATGACTGAGACTGTCCCGGGGGACAGTCTCACCTGTTCATGGCAGCGCGAAGCGCTGACGGAGGGGCCAGTGCGGTCAGTGTAGGCCCCTCCACCCCTCAGCTGCGCTGAGCGGGTCCCCCTCCCCACCAGCTGCGCTGGCAGGGAGGTTCAAGAGAAAAAGAAAACCCCGCCGGCTCATCACCGGCGGGGTTTCTCTTCTCGCTCGCGAGCCCGTGCCGCTTAGCAGCGCGTGCCCTGGATGGTGTTCTCCGTGCAGTTGGCCGCGGTCCCGAGGTCCTGGCCAACTCCACGAACGGTGTTGCAGGCCGCCAGGCCCAACGCTCCACCGATCAACGCCACCGTTACAAGCTTACGAACCATGGTCATCTCCACTAGAAAAGCGAAATGACCATGGCCCGGATCAGGTCGCGTTGTCGACCGTGTTGGCGGCCGAGTTGACGTCAGCTGCTGCGCCGCGGACCGTGTTGCAGGCCGCAATCGCGAGGCTGCCGCCGATCAGGGCCAGGGTCATTACCTTACGCATCATGGTACAATCTCCTGTCTAGCGACTGAACAAACGCGCTTTGTCCAAACTCGCTCCATAACGGGTGCGTTATTTTCTCCTACACCGCGACCGGCGCCGCGATATGCGGGTGGGGGTCGTAGCCGTTCACGGTGAAATCCTCGAGTTCGTAGCCGAACAGGTCCTGGCCGCGATCCTTGATCTCCAACCCCGGCAACGGCCGCACGGCGCGGGTCAGCTGCAGCCGCGCCTGCTCCAGGTGATTGGAGTAGAGGTGCACGTCTCCCCCCGTCCACACGAACGTGCCGGGCTCCAGCCCGCACTCCCGCGCCAGCATGTGCGTGAGCAGCGCATAGGAAGCGATGTTGAACGGCACGCCCAGGAACAGGTCGGCGCTGCGCTGGTACAGCTGCAGGTTCAGCCGCCCGGCCGCGACCTGGGTCTGGAACAGGCAATGGCACGGCGCCAGCGCCATCCGCCCGATCTCCCCGGGGTTCCAGGCGGTAACGATCTGCCGCCGTGACGCCGGGTCCTTGCGAATGAGCTCCAGCAATTCCGCGATCTGGTCGAGGTGCCGCCCGTCCGCCGCCTCCCAGTCGCGCCACTGCTTGCCGTACACGGGCCCAAGCTCGCCATCCTCGTCCGCCCACTCGTCCCAGATGCTGACTCGGCGTTCCTGCAGCCACCGCACGTTGGTGTCCCCGCGCAGGAACCACAGCAGCTCGACGATGATCGAGCGAAGATGCAGCTTCTTGGTGGTCACCAAGGGAAAGCCCTCGGCCAGGTCGAACCGCATCTGCGCCCCGAACACGGACAGG
This sequence comes from uncultured Sphingomonas sp., assembly GCF_902806285.1. GTDB lineage: Bacteria > Pseudomonadota > Alphaproteobacteria > Sphingomonadales > Sphingomonadaceae > Sphingomicrobium. The sequence goes on from NZ_CADCWA010000086.1 coordinate 2,630, forward strand.
GTGCCGGTGCCGGTGCGGTCGTCCTGCGGCACGCCTTCGTCGAGCACGCGGCGCATCAATTCGTGGTAAGCCTGCATCGGCATGGGCTTAGCGGGCGGCGCGCGCCGCCGGAAGAGTGCGCCGCTTGCCTCCATTCCGGACTTACCCGGCGCGCCGGAATGGACCGGGTTCCGCTAGGCCCCGTGCCGGCTCCCACCTATTCCTCGCGCCATGTCGTATCAGCGTGCCGAAACCGCTATTGTTCTGGCCGGGGTCGAAGCCAGCCGCGCCTTCTTCGCCCCCTGCTTTGGCGGCCGCGGGCGCGACAGCCTATGGGTGGCGCACGTCGACGAACAGGCGCGCTGCATCCATCTCGCGAGCTACCGAGGCGGAGAGCGCCAGCCCGGGCTGCCCGCCCCCGAAATCCTCCGCGACGCAGCCCGGCTCGGCAGCGCGGGCGTGGTCCTTGCCGAGGGTCATTCGGCCGATGAGGCGCGCTCGGCTGCTGCGGACGTCCGGGCCACGCGCGAACTCGCCGGCGCCGCGGACGCGCTGGGCGTGACCGTGCTGGATCACCTGCTGTTCGCGGACACGGATTGCACCAGCATGCGGCGCTCGGGAATGCTGTAGGTCCCGCACGCCCCCCCGGGCGCCGGCCCACCGCTAAGCCCTGTCCTCCCGGGGAAGGCGGCGGCGGACGCTGCGGTCGCGCTGCAGCCCGAACTCCTCGGCGGCCTCCTTCTTCAGCGGATCGGGCAGAGCCAAGCGCGGCAGGAGGTCGCGCAGCACCGGGCGAAGCCCACGTTCCATCACCAGCTGCGCGGCATTCGCGTCCCAGTCGGACTGCACCTCGATAATCACCGGACCCCGGGCGGTAATGGCTACGTCCGACCCGATCAGCGGAGCTTCAGGAAAGGCGCGGGCCGTCGCGAAGGCCAGGGAGACCGCCTCATCCCAGCGCGGCAGCGGAAACCCGTTCAGCGGAGTTCCGGTGACCGGGTGGCGTTCCACCCGGCTCATCAGATATTTGCGCCCTGCTTCCCGGCCGAACACCTCCGTCAGCCGGCCCTTGCTGGTATCAACTCTCGCCAGCATGTTGCCGAACTTGCCGCCGCTGAAATTATCCACGAGACCCTTCGACCCCATGACCTTGGCGAAGGCGAACACGATCTCCGGCCCGTTGGAGGTCAGGGCCGTGTTGATCCGCACGGTCCCCATTCCAAGGTGCCCGCCGATCGGGTGCAGCGCCGGGTCGCTCGCCAGTCTCTCCTGAACCAGCAGACCGGCTCCCGAAGCCTCCCTCACCAAGCGCTCGGCGAGCTGGCGATCGGACTGCGCCTGGCCATCCACCACCCATCCGCTCTCCGCGCGCTCGGGACCGAAAATGCCGTCGCCGCGCCATCCGTCGGCCGGTTTGACGAACAGCTTGTCCGGCCAGGCCGCCATAGCCTCGACCACGGCGTCCACCCCGTCCAGCGCCGGAAACCTGCCCTCATGCGGGTGAGCCCGCCGGTCGCGACCGACCACGGCGTGAATGTGCGGAGCCGCAATGCCCGCCTCCAGCAGCCGCTCGGCCATCACCAGCTTGTCCACCGTCAGCCGCTTGCCTTCACCTGCCCAGTTGATCGTCCGCAGTCCCGGCTCGAGCTCGTCGGGGTAGCTCAGCCAATCGCCCCAGGAACTCGCGGGATCGTCCTGGAGGTCGAGCATCAGGAATGCCGCCGGATCGACGCCATGGCGAACGCGGGCGCGGGTTGCCTTGGCCATGGTCGATGCAGCTCGGCGCGGCTGATGCCGGACGAGTTCGGCGGTGATCATGCCAACGGTCCGAAGCAGCTGTAATGCCCTCATCCGTCACCCCCCTTTGCAGGACCCGTCACCCGCGATCCGCCGTTGCCGCGCGTAGTTCATCGACCTAGGCCGGGCAATGCCACGGAAACTGTCGCCGCGGCTGCCCGTTCGCTGTCCCGAGGAGCGAGGAAGCATGCTCTCCCGTATCACCTCACCCCGCGCTCAGGCGCCCTACCTCCGCCTGCTGGCGCGGACGGTCCTGAAGGCGAAACGTCCGCTGATCATCGGCATCACCGGCTCCGTGGGGAAAACCACCACGACCTACACGATCGCCGCCGTGCTCAGCCATCCGCGGATCGCGCGGCTGGTCGGCACCGTTGCGCACGCGAAGGAGAACATGAACGACCTCGACGGCCTGCCGCTCACCATCCTGCGCCGGGGCTGGTTCATCCGGGGCAGCTCGGCTGCCCGCCTGCTGAGGCTCGGCTTTCAGCTCGTCCGCACCGGCCAGATCCTGGCGAGCCGCGACTATCCTGACGTTCTCGTCCTAGAGATGGGGACGGATGCACCGGGGACGCTCGCCAAGACAGTGGCGCTGGCGCGGCCGGATATCGGCATTCTCACCGCCGTGGGTCCGTCCCACCTCGAGAAGCTCGGCACGGTGGACGCGGTGTTCCGGGAGAAGCTTACCGTGCTCCGCGCCGTGCCGAAGGACGGGCTCGTCATCGTGGGCGACATGCCCGAGTATGCGGACCGGATCGGCCCCAACGTCTCCGCGCCGGTGGTGGTCGCGGAGGGGCAGGGGCTGGAGCTGGCCCGCAACATCGCAATGATCATCGGGCGCAGGTTCGGCGCCAGCGAGGAGGACCTGCGGCTTGCCGTCGAGGCCGCCGCCACTCCGCCGGGAAGGCTCAACCGCCTTAAAGTCGGCTCCTTGTCGATCGTGGACGACAGCTACAACGCCAACCCCATGTCCATGCGGTACGGATTGGCCAACTTCGCCCAAGAAGCGGAACCCGGGCGAAGGCGGGTGGCGATTCTCGCGGACATGAAGGAACTCGGCCCCGAAGAGCAGCGCTATCATCGGGAGGTGGGAGCCCATGCCCATCAGGTCGCCGATGTGGTGGTGGGCGTGGGCGAGCTGGCCAGGTCCTACGACCCCGATCACTGGTTCGAAGACGCCCAGCACTGCCAGGAAGGGATCGGCCGGATCATCGCTCCCGGCGACGCAATCTTCCTCAAAGGCTCCAATTCGATGAACCTGGAGGTCGTCGTCGACAAGCTGCGGGAGGGTGCCCCCCCCCCCGAGGAAATGGCGCTATGAACGGTTACCCGCGTCCAGGGCGTCGAGCGCCCTCATGATCCGCCTCGCGTCATCGTACCGCCGATCGGTTCGCGCCACCACATAGCCGTGGTCGAACGCGACCTGGCTCCCGAGGAGACAGATGAAGGACGAGCGGTACTGGATCGCCAGGCAGGCACCGGCGGCCAGCGAGCTCCCGGTCTTGCCGCAGCGGACCCCGCCTTCCCCCAGCATCTCGACGGTCGACAACAGTTCGCGCCCGTTCACGAGGTGGCGGCGCAAGCCTGCCGCGGCTGCGATCACCGGATCGGCAAAGGCGGCGGCGGCGAGCAGCGACAGGTCGCGCGCGCAGCTCTTCTGCCCGCGCTGGTCCTGCCCGTGCGGGTTCCGGAACCGCGTCCGCCGCATTCCGAGTTCGGCGCACAGGCCGTTCATCTGCTCCAGCCAGTCCGGCCCCACCAGGCGCGCGGCGAGTTGCGCCGCATCGTTGCCCGACGGCAGCAGCATTCCGAGCAGGATGTCGCGCCGGCTGACGCTTTCCCCCGCGATCAGGCCCATGGTCGAGCCACCGGCAAGATCGGCCGGCTGAACCTCGACGCGTTCGTCCCAGCGTTCACGGGAAGCGCGCGCGAGCAGGATGCAGGTCGCCAGCTTGGTGAGGCTTGCAGGCGCCAGCCGAACGGTTGCGTTCTTCGAAAAGATCGGCAGCCGCGTGGCTTGATCGATCACATGGCACGCCCGCGCCGTGATCGGCGGCGGCGGTCGGGTCCCGGCGACTCTCCGCTCCACCGCGTGCCGAGCCCGCAGGATGCCCCAATGAAGCGTCCGCTTTGTTCGGCGCAGCAGATCGATCAATCGCTTGGGCCCGGCGAACCCCCGCACGCCTTGAGCGCCCCCGGCTCAGGCCTCGGCCCAGCCGCGCGGAAAGCAGTGAAGTAGCTGTCCCCGCCGGGCAGGCGCTCGAACCGTTGCAACTGCATGCCAACGGCCGCCAGCTCGCACTTGAGTTGCGCGGGCGGGATGCCGTGGCGTTTCACCGGGCGGTCCGCGTCGACCACGATCACTTCCCCGCCGGCCTTCAGGCCCGTGCGCAGGTGCCACAGGAAGGCGTAAGGGTCGGTCACCTCATGGTACATGTGCACCAGGAAGATGCGGTCGAAGCTGGCCGGCGGCAGCTTCGGGTCGGCGGGCTCGCCCAGACGCACCGCGACATTCTCCAGCCCCTCGCGCTCGACCCGCTGGGCGAGGAGGTCGCGGGTCTCGGGCATGATGTCCTGCGCCAGCACCCGCCCCTTCGCGCCGACCATGGGCGCGAGCCGCACCGTGTAGTAGCCCTCGCCCGCGCCGATATCGGCGACCCACATGCCCGGCTTCACCCCGGCCAGCTCCACCACCTGCTCGAACTCGCCGGTGCGGTCGCGCACGTCCTCGGTGGAGAAGGCGTCGGAAACGATCGGCGCCACGTCGCGGCCGGGCGGCGGGAAGGCGGTGCGCTGGGCCGGCTCGGCGCGGCAGGCCGCGAGGAGGAGAGCGCTAGCCGCGAGCAGTAGCTTCAGCTTCTCCCCCCTGGGGGAGATGGCGCGCGCCAGCGCGGCAGAGGGGTGTGAGATGTGCCGCACGCACCCCTCCCCCGGCCTGCGGCCGGTACCTCCCCCAAGGGGGAGGAGCTGGTTCACTCCACGTCCTCCACTTCGACCTTCTCGCCCGTGACCCGCTGCGACAAGGCAGCGGCCATGAAACGATCGAGATCGCCATCCAGCACATCGCCCGGCGCGGTGGAGGTCACGCCCGTGCGCATGTCCTTCACCAGCTGGTAGGGCTGCAGCACGTAGGAGCGGATCTGGTGGCCCCAGCCGATGTCGGTCTTGGCCGCGTTGGCGGCGTTGGCCTCGGCTTCGCGCCGCTGCAGCTCGGCTTCGTATAGCCGCGCCTTGAGCTGCTTCATCGCCTCCGCGCGGTTCTTGTGCTGGCTGCGCTGGTTTTGGCAGGCGACCACGATGTTGGTGGGGATGTGGGTGATCCGCACCGCGCTGTCGGTGGTGTTGACGTGCTGCCCGCCCGCGCCCGACGCGCGGTAGGTGTCGATCCTGAGCTCGCTTTCGTTGATCTCGATGTCGATGTCGTCGTCGACCTCCGGATAGACCCACACGCTGGCAAAGCTGGTGTGCCGCCGCGCGTTGGCGTCGTAGGGGCTGATCCGTACCAGCCGGTGGACCCCGCTCTCGGTCTTGAGGTTGCCGTAGGCGTTCTCGCCGCGGACCAGCAGGGTCGCCGACTTGATCCCGGCCTGCTCGCCCGAGTGATGATCGACCAACTCGACCTTCATGCCATGCCGCTCGGCCCAGCGCGCGTACATGCGCTGGAGCATGCCCGCCCAGTCCTGGCTCTCGGTCCCGCCCGCGCCCGAATTGACTTCGACATAGCTGTTGTTCGCGTCCGCCTCCCCCGCCAGCAGCGCCGCCACCTTGTCGCGGTCGGCCCGGTCGGCGAGCTCCTCCAGGCTGCCGACGGCATCGGTGACCATTGCATCGTCACCCTCGGCTTCCGCCAGCTCCATCAGTTCGACCGTGTCAGCAAGCTCGGTCTCCAGCTTGCGCGTCGCGCCGATCGCCTCCTCCAGCCGGCGGCGTTCGCGCATGACGTCCTGCGCCGCCTTGGGGTCGTCCCACAGCCCCTGGTCCTCGACCTTGGCGTTGAGCTCGTCCAGACGCCGCAGCGCGCGGTCCCAGTCGAGGAAGCGGCGCAGGAGCTGGGTGGCGGCGTTGATCCGGTCGATATGGGCCTGCGCTTCGGCGCGCATTGTCTTGAAGTCCTTCAAACCAAAACGCTCATGCTGAGGAGCCGGTGAGCCTGTCGAACCGGCGTCTCGAAGCATCTGCCGATCCTTCAAGACGGCCTTCGACAGCCTGGGGCTGCTCAGTCCCTCCTCAGGATGAGCGGTGATGGAGGCGTCCTAATAGATGCCGCCCTGCCTCTGCAAGAAGTCGTCCTGTGGCGGCTGCCGCGGCGACGCCTCACGCCTGACTGCCGGCCGCGGCCGCTTGGGCGCAGCAGCAGCGGATCGCCGCCGCGGCGGCGTGGCGGCCGTCTGCACCGCCGAAGCATGATCGCGCCGGATGGAGCGCCGGGGCTCGGTTTCGGGCTTGAACGCTTCCCAGATGACCGGCGACTTGGGGTCTTCCTTCAACGGGAAGGCCCCGAACACCCGGCGTCCCGAGTTGCGGTCGATCCGCACCATGCGAATGCCGGCCGGCGCCACGAACGGCACGGGCGGCTGGTCCTTGAACGCGACCTCCGCGAACTGCTTGAAGATCGGCGCCGCGAGCCGCCCGCCCTGCGCGCCTCCGCCCATGGACCGGGGCTGGTCGTAGCCGAGGTAGGTGCCCGCGACCACGTCGGGAGTCCCGCCGATGAACCACACGTTGGTCGGCCCCGAAGTGGTGCCCGTCTTGCCGAACAGCGGCCGATTGAGGTCGCGCAGCACGGTCGCCGTGCCCCGCTCGACCACGCCCGTGAGAATGTGCACCATCTGGAAGGACGCCTGCGGGTCGAGCAGCTGCTTGGAGCGCGAGGGCGGCCGCGGCATCGCTCCGCCGTCCCAATCGCGGGCGTTGCAGTTGCCCATGAACTCGCAGCGGTTGTCGGTGCGGAAGATGACGGTGCCCTCGCGATTTTGGATATAGTCGATCAGCGTCGGGCTCAGCGCGCGGCCGTGATTGGCCAGGATGGCGTAAGCGTTGGTCAGCTTCATTACCGTGGTGTCGCCCGCCCCGAGCGCGATCGACAGGTAGTCGGGGTAGTCGCCCACCCCGAGCTTACGCGCCGCATCCGTGATCTTGCCCATGCCCGCCCGGCTGGCCGCGCGCACGGTCATCAGGTTGCGCGACTGTTCCACGCCCCAGCGCATGGTCTTGGCGCCGTAGTTGCGGCCGTCAAAGTTGCGGAAGCATTTGTTGCCCAGCCCGGCCCCCTGCCACACGCAGAAGGGCGAGTCGGGGATGATGGAGGCCGGGGTCATCCCGTTCTCCAATGCGGCCTGGTAGACGATCGGCTTGAAGGTGGAGCCCGGCTGGCGCAGCGCCTGGGTCGCGCGGTTGTAGGACGAGCCGATCGCGTCGAACCCGCCCTGCATCGCCAGCACCCGGCCCGTGCGCACCTCCTGCGCCACGAAGCCGCCGCCGATCTCGGGGATGGAGCGCAGCGCGTAGCTGTTCGTGCCGAGCTGCTTGACGATGATGATCATGCCCGGCCGCAGGTGGGAGAAGGCCGAGCCGCCGACCCCGCGCTTGGGCTGCTGCGCGGCGGAGGCCGGCAGCGTGCCCGTGCTGCCGTCCGCGAAGCCGATGTCCGCGCTGCCGCCGCTCTTGTCCAGCACCACCGCCTTTTTCCAGTCCGGAAAGCCGGTGCCCACCGGAGTCCGGTCGAGCTGGCCACGCCAGTTCTCGCTGACGTCGATGCTGAGGCCGAGGTCGCGCCAGCCGCGGCCGCCGTCGAACTTGGCCAGGCCCTCGCGTAGCGCCGCCGCCGCCGCGTCCTGCATGACCGGGTTCACCGAAGTGCGAACCCACAGGCCCCCGGCGTAGACGCTGTTCGGCCCGGTCTTCGCGTCCTCGCCATACTTGCTCACGAGGGTCCGGCGCACCTCTTCGGTGAAGTAGCCGCCCTGCTCGCGGAATTTGACGTTGGAGCCGTAAGGGATGGTGCCGAGCGGCGCGGCGGCGGCGGCGGCGCGCTGCGCCTCGCTGATGTAGCCGTTGCCGACCATCTCGCCGAGCACATAGTTGCGCCGTTCCAGCGCCCGCGCCGTTGCCCGGACGGGATCATAGTTGGACGGCGCCTTGGGCAGCACCGCCAGATACGCCGCTTCGGGCAGGGTCAGGTCGGCCACGTCCTTGTCGAAATAGGCCCGCGCGGCCGCCTGGATGCCGTAGGCGTTGCGGCCGAGAAAGATCTGGTTGAGGTAGAGCTCTAGAATCTGCTGCTTGCTGAGCGTATTCTCCAGCCGGAACGCCAGGATCGCCTCGCGGATCTTGCGGCTGATCGCATATTCGTCGTCCTGCAGCAGCGCTTTCGCCACCTGCTGGGTGATGGTCGAGCCGCCTCGCGCGCGCCCGCCGCTGACCGAGCGCTTGGCATAGTCGCCCACCGCGCCGACCAGGCCGGGATAGTCGATCCCGCCATGGCTGAAGAAGGTCTTGTCCTCCGCCGAGATGATCGCGTTGACGACGACCGGCGGGTATTCGTCGAAGTTCAGCTCCACCCGCCGCTCGCGGGCGAAGGTCTGCACCGGCTGCCCGTCGTAGCCGCGGATGTTGCTCGGCAGCGGCGGCTTGTAGGCGAGCAGCGACTGGGACGAGGGCAGGCCGGAGGCGAACGCGAACCATACGCCCACGAACAGGAGATAGCCGAGCGCCAGCAGGTAGAGGAGGCGCCGGAACCAGGCCCGCGCCCACCAGGCCCGCAGCCCGTCCGCCGCGCGCTGATGCTGGCTGACCCAATTGGGTGGGCGGCGGGTGGAGATTGCGTCCATGTTGCGCCTGTCTAGCCGTTCGCCGCGTCCACGAAAAGCCGAATGGTCAACGGCTTGCCCGGGCGAGCGCCATTTCGGTCTCGATCGCCCCGGCGAGCGCGCCGATCATCCGCGCCCGCGCGTCCGGATCGCGCAGCATCGCCTCGTCCTCCGCATTGCTGAGGTAGCCCGCCTCGAACAGCACGGCGGGCGCTTCCGCCCGGCGGAGCACGCGGAAAGCCGCGAACTGGTGGGGCTCGGGGCGAAGCGCGATGCGGCCGGGCGCCTTGCCCAGCAGGCGCACGGCAAAGTCGGCGGAAGCGTTCATCTCGTCGCGTACCGCAAGGTCGGCGAGCAGCGCGCGGACGCTGCCTTCCGCTGCACCGCTGGCACCTGCCGACCCGCTCTCGGTCGCGGCGAAGCGCGCCGCGTCGGCGTCGGAGGCGACCTCCGACAAGGAATAAACGGTGGCGCCGCGGGCCAGCGGGTTGGCCGCGCTGTCGGCATGGATCGACAGGAACAGGTCGGCGCCCAGGCTGCGGGCGATCGCCGCGCGGGTGTCCAGCGGCAGCCCGGAGTCGCCCTCGCGGGTCAGCGCCACCCGGACCCGCCCGCTCGCCGCCAGCCGCTGCCGCAGCTCGCGCGCGAGGAGCAAAGTGAGGTCCTTCTCCCGGACCTCGCCCGAGACGCCGGCGGCGCCGGGATCGCCGCCGCCATGCCCGGGATCGATCACCACCAGCGGACGGCCCGGCCCCCGCGCTTCGGTCACCGCCACATGTCCCAGCGCCGGCGTAAGCGGGAGACTGGTCCCGCCCGGCCGGGCCTCCCCCGCCACGCCGAAGCCGGCCGGCGCGGGGGCACGCCCGCCCGCCATGGCCGCTGCCGCCAGCAGGGACAGCAGCAGCGCGCCCCCACCCGCCAATAGCCGTGTCCGTCGCTTTTCAAGCCCGCGCAAAGCGTCGTGCCCTCCCCGTCCCTCGGACATGATAGCCGACCGTTCGGGCCGGCGGAAGCCGGGCATGTTGCGGGCGGGCGAAGTGGATGCTACGCCCGCGAACGGTTCCATGGGAATGTTCCCCTAAGAACCGCCGCGGTCTGCTCGCTTTCGCTGGCAGCCGGCATTCACAGGTTGACGCTGCATGACGCCCAAGTTCGCCCGCTTCGCGCTCCTACCCGAGCCGGACGGTGCGTCTCTTCCCGAGTCTGGCGGAAGGCTTCACGCAGCAGAGGCACAGTCCATCATCATCCCCATCGCCGCCGGCCCGTCCGCGCCGGCCATGGATCAAGCACGAGCGCGACGCCTGGCACCGCCGGCTTTTCGCGCCTGGAGACCACCACATGACCACCCGCATGCTGATCGACGCGCGCCACCCGGAGGAAACCCGGGTCGCCGTCGTCCAGGGAAACCGGATCGAGGAATTTGACTTCGAGTCCGCCGAGCACAAGCAGCTCAAGGGGAACATCTATCTCGCCAAGGTGACCCGCGTCGAACCGTCGCTGCAGGCGGCGTTCATCGATTATGGCGGCAACCGCCACGGCTTTCTCGCTTTTTCCGAGATTCACCCCGACTATTACCAGATCCCCAAGGCCGACCGCGACGCCCTGCTGCGCGAGGAAGCGGAGCATGCCGCGGAGGAGGAGCGGCTGCGCGCCGCCGTCGACGACCTGGAGCCGATCGACGATCACCATGAGGACGACGGCTCGGACGACGACCATCCCGAAGAGCCGGAAGAGTTGGCCGACGAGAACGGCGATGCCGCTGAGGTCGCCGAAGAGAATGGCGACGACCGCCGACCGCGCGGCCGCAAGCCGTCCGCCGACGAGGCGGCCGCCGACGAGCTCCGCCGCAAGCGCCAGAACCTGCGCCGCCGCTACAAGATCCAGGACGTGATCCAGCGCCGCCAGGTGCTGCTGGTCCAGGTCGTCAAGGAGGAGCGCGGCAACAAGGGCGCGGCCTTGACCACCTATCTCAGCCTGGCGGGCCGCTACTGCGTGCTGATGCCAAATACCTCGCACGGCGGTGGCATCAGCCGGAAGATCAGCAACGGCGCGGACCGCAAGCGGCTGAAGTCGATCATGTCCGACCTGCAGCTGCCGAACTCCATGGGCCTGATCGTCCGCACCGCCGGGCTGCAGCGCACCAAGACGGAGATCAAGCGCGACTTCGACTATCTCGCCCGCCTGTGGGACGAGGTGCGCGAGACCACGCTCGGCTCCTCCGCGCCCGCACTGATCTATCGCGATAGCGACCTCATCAAGCGCGCGATCCGCGACCTCTACCACCGCGACATCGAGGACGTGCTGGTCGAAGGCGACGAAGGCTATCGCGCCGCCCGCGGCTTCATGAGACTGCTGATGCCCAGCCATGTCCGGCGGGTGAAGCAGCATGCCGAAGCCACCCCGCTGTTCCAGCGCTACGGCGTGGAGGACCAGCTCGGCGCCATGTACCAGCCGCTGGTGCAGCTCCGCTCGGGCGGTTACCTCGTCATCAACCCGACCGAGGCGCTGGTCTCCATCGACATCAACTCGGGCCGTTCGACCCGCGAGCACAATATCGAGCAGACCGCCTACGCCACCAACATCGAGGCGGCGGCCGAGATCGCCCGCCAGCTGCGGCTGCGCGACATGGCCGGCCTCGTCGTGATCGACTTCATCGACATGGAGCAGTCGAGCCATGTGCGGAAGGTCGAAAAGGCGATGAAGGAGGCGCTCAAGAACGATCGCGCGCGCATCCAGGTCGGGCGGATCAGCAGCTTCGGCCTGTTGGAGATGAGCCGCCAGCGGCTGCGCACCGGCGTGCTCGAAGCCTCCACCAAGGCGTGCCCGCACTGCGAGGGAACGGGCCTGATGCGCACCGCGTCCTCCGCCGGGCTGCAGGCGCTCCGCATGCTGGAGGACGAAGCCGCACGCGGCCGGGGCGACACCATCTGCCTGCGCGCGGGCCGCGAAGCCGCCGTCTACGTCCTCAACAAGAAGCGCGCCGAGCTGGCCGACCTCGAGGCACGCTACGGCGTAACGGTCGAGGTGCTGGTCGACGAAAGCTTCGAAGGCGCACGGATGAGCGTCGAGAGCTCCGGACCCCGCCCCGTCGTGCCGATCCGCCCGCAGCTCGCCGCACCTGCGATCGAGGACGAGCCCGAGATCGACGAGATCGAGCTCGCGGAAGAGGAGGACGAGGAGGCGGAGGAGGACGATATCGAAGCGGCCGCTTCCCCGGCCGGCGAGGACGCCGACTCCCCCGGCCGCCGCCGCCGCCGGCGCCGCCGTGGCGGTCGTGGGCGCAACCGGAGTGATGGTGGTGGCGAGCTGGCCGAGGCTGGCGCGGATTTCGACCCGGATCAGCCGGGCGAGCAGCGCGTCGCCGCTCTCGACAGCGATGCGGAGGCAAGCACGGTCGAGGCGGACGGCGAAGCCGATCGCGAGGATGACCGGGGCCGCCGCGGCCGCCGCCGCCGCCGCGGGGGACGCCGGCCCGAGCGCGAGCAGCAGCTGGGCGATGAGGCCGGCGAGCCGCAGGACCAGCCCGACGAGGTCCCCGCTCCGCCCTCCCCCGAAGACGCGCCGATGAAGGAGCCTGTGCCTTCGGAGGATGCGCCGATCGCTCCGGTCGAGCCCGCGACCGAGCCGCTCGGCAGCGTCGAGGCCGAGGCGATCGATGCCGAGCCGCCCAAGGCCCGGCGGCGTCCGCGAGCCCGCAAGGCCGCTGCCACGACTGCGGGTGAGGGCGCAATGGAGGCTCCCGAGGCGCTGCCGCTGGAATCCACCGCTCCCCAGGCGCCCGCCCAGGCGGCTGAGGGAACGGCGGAAGAAGCGCCCAAGCCGAAGCGCCGCTCGCGCGCGAAGAAGCCGGCCGCGGTGCAGGAAGAGCTCCCGGTAACGGCAGGATCGCCGGACGAGCCGCCGACGGACGAGCCCGTGTCGGCGGAGAGGGCGGACCCGGTCGCACCGGAGCTCGCGCTAGCGGCTGAGGAGCCTGCGCCGGCTACCCCGGAGGCGAGCAACGACGCCGCACCCGACCTGCAGGACGGAACGGCGGCTCCGCCGCGGCGTGGCTGGTGGCAGCGAACCTTTGGGTGATGCAGCTCCTCCCCGTTGGGGGGAGGTGTCATGCGAAGCATGACGGAGGGGTCGGTGTGCCGATCATGCCGGACCCCTCCGCCTTCGCTCCGCTGCGGCATCTCCCCCAAGCGGGAGAAGCTCGGCCTTTCACCTCCGGTTCAGCCCGGAATCATGAAGGCGCAGCTATGCGACGCGTGAGTTCCCTTGGCCGTGGCCTGACCTTGGCGTTCCTCGTGGCAACCGCCGCCACGCAGCCCGCCGCCGCCCAGTCGATCCTGCGCGACAGCGAGACCGAGAAGCTGTTCGCGGACATGTCGCAGCCGCTGATCGAGGGCGCCCAGCTCAACCCGCGGTCGGTCAAGGTAGTCCTGCTCAACGACCCCGAGATCAACGCCTTCGTCGCCACCGGCCAGAACGTCTACCTCCACTCCGGCCTGCTGACGGCGGCCGACAACGCCAACCAGGTGCAGGGCGTGATCGCGCACGAGCTGGGCCATGTCGCCGGCGGCCACGCCATCCGCATCTACGAGGGCGCGGGCAAGGCGAGTGCCATCTCCATCCTCAGCCTGGTGCTCGGCGGCTTGGCGATGGCGGCCGGCGCGGGCGATGCGGCCATGGGCGTCCTCGCCGCCGGGCAGCAGATCGCGCAGGGCACGTTCCTGTCCTTCAGCCGCGCGCAGGAAAGCTCGGCCGACCAGGCCGGCGCGGCCTACCTCAGCCGCGCCGGGGTGAGCGGCCGCGGTTCCCTCGACTTCTTCAAGAAGCTGCAGAACCAGGAGTTCCGCCTCGCCATCTACGCGACCGACAGCTACGACCGCACCCACCCCCTGTCCGGCGAGCGCATCTCCACGCTCAAGGGCCTGTACGAACGCGACCCCGCCTGGACCCGCCCAACCGATCCCAAGCTCGAAGCCCGTTTCCAGCGGGTGCGCGCCAAGCTGATCGGCTATCTGTCGCAGCCCGAGCAGGTGCTCCGCAACTATCCCGAGTCCAACCGCTCGGTCCCCGCCCATTACGCCCGCGCCTACGCCTACCACCGCCAGGGCTTTCGCGACAAAGCGCTGGCCGAGACCGACGCGCTGCTCCGGACCGAGCCGACCGATCCCTTTTTCCTGGAGCTCAGAGGGCAGGTGCTGCTCGAATCCGGCAAGCCGCAGGAGGCGATCGCGCCGCTGCGCCAGGCCGTTGCCTCGGCCCCCGACCAGCCGATGATCGCCGCGATGCTCGGCCACGCCCTGATCGCCACGGAGAAGCCCGCCAACTTCCCCGAAGCGGAGCGGGTGCTCAGGGGCGCGGTGGGGCGCGACAACGACAATCCCTTCGCCTGGTATCAGCTCGGCGTCGTCTACGACCGCAAGGGCGACCGCGCCCGCGCCGCCCTGGCCAGCGCCGAGCGCTTCAACCTCCAGGACGAGCCCAAGCTGGCGCTGGCCAGCGCGGAAGCGGCGCTCAAGGGCATCCCGGCCGGTACTCCCGACTATCTTCGCGCGCAGGACATCGCCATGGTCGCCCGTGAAGAGGTCAGGAAGGACAAAAAGAAGCGGTGAGCGGAGAACGAGCGGGATCGCCGCTGGGCGGGGCGATCCTTGGAGGCGTGATCGGCGCGGCGCTGGCGCTGCTAGGGGTGCTGGTCGCCGCGCAGTCCGGCCTGTTCGACGGCCTGGTGCGCAACTCCCTCATCCGCCAACCGGAGGTGCTGATCCAGACCGCCGACCTGCTCCGCGACAAGCAGATGGCGCCGGTGGTGGAACAGCACCGCGCCGCGCTGGAAACACCGTTCGGCTCGTCCTGGAAAGGCGCGCGTGAGCCCGACGTGACGCTGGTCGAGTTCTACGACTATGCCTGCGGCTACTGCCGGGCGAGCCTGCCGATCCTCGACCGGCTGGTGCGCGAGGACCCCAAGCTGCGCATCGTCTACCGCGAGTTCCCCATCCTCGGCCCCGACAGCGAAGCCGCCTCGCGCCTGGCGCTGGCGGCCAGCAAGGCCGGCCGCTTCGGCCAGTTCCACGACGCCCTCTACGCCGCCGGCCGCCCGTCCCCGCAAACGCTCCAGCAAGCCGCCGCCGCCGCCGGCATCCCGCCGGTGCCTCAGCAATCCCCCGAGATCGACACGGAGCTCCGGCGCAACTTCCAGATCGCGAGCGCGCTAGGCGGCAGCGGCACCCCGCTGTTCGTGGTCGGCAACCGGGTGTTCAACGGCGCGGTAGGTTACGACGCGCTGAAGCAAGCCATCGCCGACGCGCGGGCTAGCCGGAGCTGATGCAACGTCGGCTTCCGACCCATTGCGGACATCAGCCCTTCCGACAGAGCCTTCGCTAATGAGACTACCGTTATCTGTCGGTATGTCGTTGGCACTCGCGCTGACGGGGTGCAGCTACCACTACGACCTGAGAGCCGTCGAGCTAAACGGCACAATCGCTTTCGTGCCTGTGAAAGATAAAGGCACCGGCTGCTTCTCTCGCTTCACGGTGGAGAGCGACGAGGGGGAAATCGTGTGGGAAGTGATGGCTGGCCAATACCTGCCACCACCGTGCGAGAGCAGGTTCCCAATCCTCTACGCCTCGCCTCCACCCGGCATGACTGAAAAGGTGAAGGCCAAACCGCTGAGGGCTGGCGTCTTATACAAGATCGAAGGTTGGGATGGTGACAGCTACTCCGGTGCCTTCCGCTTTCGCCAAGGCATAGTCATCCAGAACGTCGAAAACGCTCGCTGATGCGATTTCCGGTTTCCATCCATTCCGGACATCTAGGCCGAACGTCCGGTTTCGACCCAAAGTGGACATTGCTCACCGCGCGGAAGCTAGCGCCTGCTCCCAAACATCGACGTAGCGTGGGGGTGGTGGACCAGTTAGCGGAGCATAGTCGGCAACCTTTAAGTCGTTGCACCCGCCACTGTGATCTGTGGTCAGCTCTGATCCGTTCGCCTTCGATAGCCGCTCCCGAATTGCGAGCAATACGGCTTTCTCCGCTTCCGTTTCTGCGGCACGCGTTGCCTCTGTAGCTAGCTGGGCGAAGGCAACGATTTCAGCGGCGGGAATGGAGTAGGGACAGGGTTTACCGCCCCACCACTTAGCACGGCCCGGATCGAAAACGATTTCTTCTTGGAACGACATGTGACGGAGGCGACGCCCGGCACTTGCACAAGCTTCCTCCCCCCTCACTAGATCGACAACTGCGTAGCTCTTGCTCGCGTCCCATTCGACGCACCCATGCGGCAATGGCCGACGCCACTTCCAGAGCATTCCGGGACCCTTCCAGTGGTAAGAGGCCGAAGCATGATTAGGAACACCTGCCGGACGAGGTAAAATGGGCCCCAATATGGGAACTAGAGCGCCGTAGAATGTGAACGGGCCAACCAAGGGAACTATCAGGAGGGCGGCCGCCGCCGCTATTCCCAAGGCAACTGCGGTCGACTTCTTCATCAACAACTCCCCGCCGCTTGGTAGCTCGCCCAATGTCTGCTTTCCACTCAAAGCGGACATTGGAAGCGCAGCGTAAAAGCGAACGGAGCAGCAGCCCGGGCTCGGCCAGTTTCGAGTAGAGGGATTGGGCCGCTAGCTGTGCCTGCCCAGTGGAGGAAATACGAGGATGACCGAGCATCGGGGAAGTTGCCACTGCGGGCGTGTTCGGCTGCTCCTGCGCGAGGAGCCGTCCGAGGTCAGCGAGTGTAATTGCTCGATATGCCGGCGGACTGCCGGGCTATGGCACTATTGCCCTCCCGACGCCGTAATCGTGGAAGGAGAAGGCGTTTCGTACCAGCAGGGCGATCGCGCACTGGACCTGTGGCATTGCCCGACTTGCGGCTGTACGACGCACTGGACCGCGACCGACCCGGCCTATCGGCGCATGGGGCTCAACCTTCGAATGTTTGAACCCTCATTGTGGCGCGACCTGCCGCGCCGAATGGTCGACGGCGCGAGCTATTAGTGCGCCTGCTGCCGCTAAAAACGACTTTTTCCAGCCTCTAGGTTCCGACCTTGACTTCGTTATGTGCAGGCTAGATGTCGCACCTCCATCGAGGCGAAGCAGGGGCGAAGTTGCACATGAGGAAATTACGGCTGGCATCATTGGCTATGCTGATCATTTCCCCTGGCTTTGCCGCTTGCACCGCTCCAACGTTGGAAGCATCTTAGCAAGGGAAACGGATGTTCACAGAACAGGACATAGGTAAGCTGGCATTTCTCGTGGGTCGATGGTCGGGCCAAGGTCCCGACGGGAAGACGTTCTACGAAGAGTATAGCTGGTCACGGCCCACTCAGCTGAGGAGCCAGCGATACAAGGACTCGAGCTTCTCGGAAGCAGTGGATGGAAGCACTGTTACCCTTGAAGAAGGCAAACTTATCTCCGCGTGGGAGAGTTTACCTGGGAAGCCGCATCCATCGA
>NZ_CADCWA010000087.1 GCF_902806285.1 uncultured Sphingomonas sp.
CTCCAGCATATGCCCCTTCATGCTGCCCTCGCCCTTGGTCGCGGACACGGGCGAGGCGAGGATCGCCTTCACCACCTCCATGCCCTCGACCACCCGGCCGAACACGGCGAAGTCGCGGTCCAGCGAGGGGATGGGGCCGGTCAGGATGAAGAAGTCGGACCGCGCCGTCCCCGGCCCGACGTTCGCCATCGCCACCGCGCCCGCCTCATGGCGGAGGCCGGTCTCGGCCGTCGGCTCATGCTTCACCGGCGGGTACAGCTGCCGCGAGTCGCGGACGCCTGCCTGGATCAGGCCGTTGCCGCTGCCCAGGGACATGGCGCGATAAAAGGGAACTCCATCCAGCCGCTTCCCATCGACGTAGCGGAGGAAGTTGGCGGCCGTCGCCGGCGCGCGTCCGCGGTCCAGCGCCAGCACGATGCGGCCCTGCTCGGTGTCGAGCGCCACCCGCACCAGATCGTCCCGGGGCGCCTCCGCGGCCGGCGGGGCAGGAGCGGTTTGTGCCGCGGCGGGGAGCGGCA
This sequence comes from uncultured Sphingomonas sp., assembly GCF_902806285.1. Lineage (GTDB taxonomy): Bacteria > Pseudomonadota > Alphaproteobacteria > Sphingomonadales > Sphingomonadaceae > Sphingomicrobium. The sequence continues at coordinate 519 of NZ_CADCWA010000087.1, forward strand.
GCAGGGCGGCGAGGAGGAGGGCGATTCGCTTGATCATGCTGGGGGTTGTACCCCTGCGCAGGGACCCCACCAAAGTGATACTTTGGTGGGACCCAAGGCAGGGGTCCAGTTTTCTTGAGCTCAAGAAGGCAACTAGGCTCCTGCCTTCGCAGGAGCACAGCGCACCCGGGATGTCCTAAGCGCTTCGGCCCGCTATAGCCGCGGCAATGGCCGAACCCGCCGCGCCCCCTTCCGAGTACCGCACCGGCTCCGACCCGCGCACGCTGCGCGATGCGCTCGGCTGCTTCGCGACGGGGGTGACGGTGGTCACCTGCCTCGACCGCGACGGCCAGCCCGCGGGCCTCACCGCCAACAGCTTCACCAGCGTGTCGCTCGACCCGCCGCTCCTGCTGGTGTGCGTCGCCAAGCGCGCCGCCAGCGCGCGGGCGCTGACCGGGGCCAGCCACTTCGCGGTGAACGTGCTGCAAACGCACCAGCAGCCCGCCTCCATCCGCTTCGCCGCCAAGGGCGAGGACCGGTTCGGTGCGACTCCGTGGAGCCCGGGCGAATGCGGCCCGCCCGTGCTGCGCGAGTCGCTGGGCGTGTTCGAATGCGCGGTCCATGCGGTGCACGACGGCGGCGACCACCACATCGTGGTCGGCGAGGTGCTGCGGGCGAGCTTCGACCCCACGCTCGACCCGCTGCTCTATTTCCGCGGCCGCTACCGCCGCTTGCATTTCGACTAGGGTCTAGACCCTAGTGCGCCGCCGCGGTCTCGCTCTTCTTGCGCGGGATCAGGTGCAGCAGGCCGACGATCGCTCCGCCGACGATGATGCCGGCGATCGCGCCGCCGAGCGCATTGCCCAACCACTCCCATAGCGGCGCCCAGAAGCCGATCGCCGCGGCGGCGTGGTGCGACGCGTCGTGGACGAAGTGCGGCACGGCGCCGAAGCCCAGCTCTTCCATCCCGTGCAGCAGGATTTGCCCGCCGACCCACAGCATCGCCGCCGTCCCCAGCACCGCGAGGCCCGCCAGCAGCTTGGGCACGCCCTTGACCAGCAGGCGGCCGAACGAGCGGGCGAAGCTCGGGCCGCGCTGCGACATGGCGAGGCCGAGGTCGTCCAGCTTCACGATCACCGCCACCACGCCGTAGACGCCGACGGTGATGGCGATCGCCACCGCCGTCAGCGCCGCCGCCTGCAGCGGCAGGCTGTTCGCCTCCACCTCGGCCAGGGCGATGGCCATGATCTCGGCCGACAGGATGAAGTCGGTGCGGATCGCGCCCGCGACCTGCCGGTCCTCCAGCTCGCCGGGGTCGGCCGAGTCGATCAGCTCCTCCGCCGTATGGTCGTGGCCGCTGACCTTTTCCCAGATCTTCTCGGTCGCCTCGAACGCCAGATAGGCGCCGCCGATCATCAGCAGCGGGGTGATCAGCCACGGCGCGAACGCCGCCAGCAGCATCGCCACCGGCAGCAGGATCAGCAGCTTGTTCTTGAGGCTGCCGAGCGCGATCTTGCCGATGATCGGCAGCTCGCGCTTGGGGTCGAGCCCGGTGACGTAGCGCGGCGTCACCGCCGTATCGTCGATCACCACGCCCGCGGCCTTGAAGCCGGCCCGCCCCGCCGCGGCGCTCACGTCGTCGACCGAGGCCGCCGCCAGCTTGGCGATGGTCGCCACGTCATCAAGCAGCGCGACTAGTCCGGACGGCATGGTGGCTCCCTGTTTGCGGACGGCTGGTTAGCGGACTGCAGTGCTCCTGCGAAGGCAGGAGCCTAGTTTTTCTGCCTTGCCGTGGAGGGCACTGGGCTCCTGCCTGCGCAGGAGCACATGCTTGCATCAGCTGAACAACTCGCGCATCCGCCCGCCCATGCTGAGCATGGACCTCATCCGCCGCGACCGCGAGAGCGTGGAGCGCGCTTGTTTGCACAAGGGCATCGACCTCAGCCTCGACGAGCTGCTGGCGCTGGATGGCGAGACCCGCAGCCTCAAGACCGAGATCGATCAGCTGCGCGCCGAGCGCAACGCCATTTCCGCCGGCTTCAAGAGCGCCGCACCCGAGGAGAAGGCGGAACTCGGCCGCCGCGCCAAGGAGGCCGGAGCGCGCGCCGCGGAGCTGGAACGCACGCTGACCGACAAGGACCAAGCCCTGCGTAGCCTCATGCTGCGCCTGCCCAACATTCCTTTCGACGGCGCGCCAGTCGGCCCGGATGAAAGCTTCAATCAGGTCATCCGTACCGAAGGCACCCCGCGTGTCTTCGACTTTGAGCCGCTCGACCATGTCGCGCTGATCGAGCGGAACGGCTGGGCCGACCTCACCCGCATCGTCCAGGTCTCCGGCTCGCGGCAATATTGCCTCAAGGGCCGCCTCGCCCTGCTCGAAGGCGCGCTGATGAACTGGGCGCTGGCCAGGATCGCCGACGCCGGCTTCACCCCGATCACCGTCCCCGCGCTGACCCGCACCCAGGCCTTCCTCAACCAGGGCCAGTTTCCGGGGCACGAGGAGGAGGTCTACCACCTCCCCAAGGACGAACTGTGGCTGGCCGGCACCGCGGAGGTGGCGCTGACCTCGCTCCATTCGGGCGAGATCCTCGACCTGTCGAACGGGCCGGTCCTCTACGCCGGCACTTCCCCCTGCTTCCGCCGCGAGGCGGGCAGCGCGGGCCGCGACGTGCGCGGCCTCCTCCGCGTGCACCAGTTCCTCAAGGTCGAGCAGTACGTCATCTGCGAGGCCGACGAGGCGGTCTCGGCCGAGTGGCATGCCCGGCTGCTCGGCCTCGCGGAGGAGCTGCTCCGCGAGCTGGAGATCCCCTACCAGGTGATCGAGACCTCGACCGGCGACATGGGGCTCGGCAAATACCGGATGAACGACATCGAGAGCTGGGTGCCGACCCTCGGCAAGTACCGCGAGACCCACAGCTGCTCGACCCTGCACGACTGGCAGGCCCGCCGCGCCAACCTCCGCTACCGCGACGCCG
>NZ_CADCWA010000088.1:0-2865 GCF_902806285.1 uncultured Sphingomonas sp.
AGCACGGCATGTTCTGGAAGCCGCTCGCAAGGAAGGCGTCCCTCGAGCGCCCGACCAAGTCGACCAGGAACTGCTTGGCTCCTTCCGGATTGTCGGCGAACTTCCAGATCGCGTAGCTGTAATGTCCGAATGACCCCAGGCGTGCCGAAGGCCCCTCCGGCATCGGCGCCAGCCGGAGATCATCCGCGAAGGGGAGGTTCATCTTCTCGCTTGCACGGACGATCGAGAGGCTGTCCACCGTGAAGCAGCCCTCTCCGGTGAGCATGAACCGGTTGTTCGAGGCCCCGTCCCACGTCAGAACCTCCCTCGTCATGGATTGCTCGTAGAGGGCTTTCGCGTAGCTCAGGGCGTCCAAGGTCGCTTTCGATTTCAGGGTCGGATTCTGATCGGCGTCCTGCTCGCACGAGCCGAACGAGTACATGACGGAGCGCAGCGTCTGCTCGCAGTTGTGTTCGGGAGCAAGGCTGACGCCCGCAGGCTTGCCGTGCAGCAGTTTGATCTGCCGGGAGCCCGTCAGAACTTCACCCCAGCTGTTCGGCGTCGATCCGGCGCCTTCCCAGAGCGCCTTGCGGTAGTTGACCAGCGCCGGCTGGAACGCCGCGGCGAACCCGAGGTGAGTCTTCGTTCCGGGATTGTAGTTGGCCCGCACCGCCGCTTCCGCGGGGGGACCGTAGCGGCGGGCGCATTCCTCGAATACGTCTCGATGGTCCGCAAGATGATCGTGGTATGTCGCGTGCGGCGTGACGAACTGGATCAGATCGTGGCCGCGTTGTGCTTGTATCTGGGCGGCTACGCGTGTGGCGATCTCACCGAAGCCGACGTTGTCAACGGTGACCTTCGTATCGTTCGCCTCGCCCCATTGCTTCGCGAAAATCTCGTTGAACCAATCGTCGTAACCGGGGACGAAGTGCCGCCACTGCATGATCCTGAGTGTCTTCGGTTGAGCGCGCGCACCCTTGGGGCGAATGGTCAGACCTGCTCCCGCCGCAAGCGCGATGGAGCCGGTGCACGTGAAAAGCCGCCGACGCGATGTTTCGAGGACTTTGAGGCCGGCTTCGTTTGCCTGTTCGACCATCGCTTCCTCCGGTCCCGCAGCCGCTAAGCCCTAGCGAATCGACCCTGAGCAGCTTGGTGACGTGCGCCAGGCAACTACTTAGGCCAGGGCCCTATGCGAACCTGCTCTCGCTGCCTCGGGATCGTAGGCGGACTCAGGGTTGCCGGGCTAGCAAGAGCGATCGCGTACGAGCACCGGCGAGGCGCACCCGAAGGCCAGGGCGAGAAACCGTGCCGCGGCATACGCTACGTCCCGATTACCGGCAGCAAGCAACTCAGCCCGTCCAACACCTCGCCTATGAAAGAGAGCATGCAAAATCGTGGGGGCGATTATGCCGCCGCGGGCAGCGCGGCTCCATCGTTCGTGGGCCGGAAGCCCGGATAGCGTTGCCGGAAGGCGTCCTCGAGCGTGCCGTTCAGCACCGCCGTGCGGACGTCGAGGAAAGGCTGCACGGTTGCCCGGTCCCAGCGCATCTGTTGCCTCTTGGTCATCCGCTTGGCCACGATCTCGTTCACCGCGCTCTCCACGAAGGCGGTCGAGATCGGCTCGCCGCGCCGGCGGCGGGCGGCGTAGGGCACCAGCGCTCCCGCATTGCGGTCGAGGTAGCCCAGCAGGCCGGTGACGTGCCGCCGGAGGCGGTCGATCCCGGCCGCCTCACGCACATGCCTGCGCCCCGTCCAGCGCAGCAGGGCGGCGAGCCTGTCCCGGCATCCCGCCCGCCGCCCGTGCCACAGGCGCCACTTCGCGCGCTCCAGGTCGCGTTCGGCGCGGCGGGCGATCTGCGCCTCGAGGCCGCGGGCGGTCCGCGATGCGTGCTCGAAGCGCACGGCGGTGTGCCACCAGTCCAGCACGGGCGTGGCGCCCGGCAGCACCTCCTGCTGCAGCCGCCACAGGCCGGCATCACCGTCGCACAGCACGGTCGCGGGCGTGTCCGCATCCGCGCCCGCTGCGGCGAGTGCCCGCTGGAGCGCGTCGGCCGACGCCGCCGGGCCGTTCCGGGCGAAGGCGAAGCGGTGCTGCACGCCTCGGGCATCGATCACCTTGCCCGCGACCACCTCGAAGTGGCGCCCCTCCTCAGGGCGCCGGCTGCGCACGTGGCCGCCGTCGAGCCCGACCACGACGGATCCCACCGCCCCCGCCGTGGGCCGGTTGGCGGCCTCGGCCGCGTGCGGCTGCGCAACCTCCTCGCCGACCCGCCGCGTCCGGTTCCGGACCGTGCCCGCGTTCGCCGCCCCGCCGATCGGGAGCAGCTCGGACAGGAGTGCGGCGACCTTGCCGAAGGGCGCCAGCGCCGCGTACCGGGCCGTGACGTAGGCGAGCTCCGGCGCGACACCACCACCACCGAGGTCAACGGCGGCGAAGCTCCTCGGCTCGCCCGGGCCCTGGCAGGGGCAAGCCAGCAGCCGCCGGACCCGGACCGGCACATCGCCGAACAGCGAACGGAACGTCGCCCGGTAATGGCCCTTGCTCACCAGCATCTGCCCACAGGCCGCGCACGGGCGAGGGCGCTCGCCCGCGGTGGCCACTTGCGTCGTCACGATCTCGGCCTGCAGCGCAGCGGTGAGCCGCTTCGCCTCCTCGAGCCGGAGCCCGAGCTCGGCCAAGCCGGCCTCCTCGCCGCGCTCGATGCGGGCGACCTCTGCTTCGGTCGCCACGCCGGGCTCCAACTCGGTGATCACCTTCACCCGCCACACCAGCTTCGGCACTGGTCCCCGCCTCCCCCGTGAGCCGGGATCCTACCGGGGCCGGACCAAACCCCACGGGTTTGCATGCTCTCCAGGCAGGCGTGGCCTCCGCCAGCAGGCTGGCCG
>NZ_CADCWA010000088.1:2875-3468 GCF_902806285.1 uncultured Sphingomonas sp.
TCTGTCGAAGCCACGATGAACTCCGCGACTTCCTCCGCCTCCGCACCCGCCACAACCAGCATGTCCCCGCCGACCGCCGCCGTCTGCTTCACCTCCGTCGTGCCACTGCTGCGCTCGCAATCCTCGGAGCCGCGTAGCCTGAACTCGTCCTGCAGCTCGCGCCGTCAGGTTTGGCACGAGTGCTGACAGAACCAAAGGGGGCGGCGCGCTCTTGGGCGAGCTCGACCGGCGCTGGGGTCCGAGGCCGGGCGAGGTGAGGCGATCCGTCCTCGTGCTCGACAACGGCCCGGAGGACCTCGACCGCGCCATCCACGACGCGGCCGCCAGGCTCAACGGGGAGCGCCAACGCAACCCGGTGGGCGGCCCACGAAGCGCTGCCTAGGCTGCGGGCATGCCGTTCTCGTTCGACGTCGCCGATGCCCTGCTGGTGTCCGGCATCTTCCTGCTGGGCGGGCTGGTGAAGGGGATCGCGGGCTTCGGCCTGCCGACCATCAGCCTCGGCCTGCTGGCACTCACCCGGCCGCTGCCGGAGGCGCTGCCGCTGATCCTGCTGCCGACCATCGCCACCAATGTCTGGCAGGCGCTGGCGGGCG
>NZ_CADCWA010000089.1 GCF_902806285.1 uncultured Sphingomonas sp.
AGGGGGTCAGCAGATCGCCGGAACAAGATATCTCAACTCAGGATAGTAGTGGAAACCGCATCTTAGCTTGGCTTTGCACGTGCCGTGACGTGGTCGTCATGAGGTGTGGATCCAGAAGAAGCCCTCGGTGGCGATGAACTCGAGGGCTTCGTCGAGCGGCATGACCTCCCGTCCGAAGGACCTGGGTTGCCCCAGGCTCCGCGTCGCCACCACAGCACCTGCACCCGGTCGCCCTGACGGGTTGGACGCAGCCGGGCAACCGGTCCGCCGGTGCGCAGGCTGCAGAGGGTGTAGCCCTTGTTGGCGCGCCACCTCGACGCCGCCGCGCTGTGGCGGCCAGGGGTAGGCTTCGATGCAGGCGCGCATGGCATCGGGGCTGCTGGCCATGGACGGCTCTCTCCCACTCCCGCCGCGTTTGGCGCCTCGGGGGTCTCAGGCGGAGGTGGTGCGCCATGACGCCGAGCGTGGGTCCCGCGGCGCTGGACGGCTGGATGCAGCCCTTCCGATGCCACTTCACTGCCGCGGTCTGGCGTCACGTGCTCGTGCTGGTCTGTGGCGCCCTGCTGGCGCCGGGTCGGCGGACCGTTGCCGCTGCCCTGCGCGTCATGGGCCTGGGCGAGGTTGCCGGCTTTGCCGTCTACCATCGCGTGCTGAGCCATGGGCACTGGTGCTCGCGGGCGCTGGCGCACCGCCTCTTGCTGCTGCTGGTCGCGGCCTTTGTGCCAAACGGCCCGGTGGTGGTCGGCCTCGACGACACCATTGAGCGGCGCTGGGGGGCACGGATCGCGGCGCGCGGGATCTACCGGGATCCGGTCCGCTCCAGCCGGGGGCACTTCATCAAGGCCAGCGGCCTGCGCTGGCTCTCGGTCATGCTGCTGGCGCCCGTGCCCTGGGCCGGCCGCGTCTGGGGCCTGCCGTTCCTGACCGTGTTGGCGCCCTCCGAGCGGTATGCCGCCGCACAGGGCAAGCGGCACAAGAAACTCACGGACTGGGCACGCCAGGCATTGCTGCAGGTCGCCCGTTGGTTGCCGGGGCGGCGCGTCGTGGCGGTGGCCGACAGCAGCTTCTCGGCCATTGCCCTGCTGCGCGATCTCGCGCCGCACCTGACCGTGGTCACCCGTCTGCGCCTGGATGCCTGCCTGTGCGATCCGCCTCCGCTGCGCCGTCCGCGAACGCGAGGGCGACCGCCGGTCACGGGGGCGCGGCTGCCCAGCCCGGCCGAGCGGCTGCGCAGCCGGCGCACGCCCTGGCGCCGGGTCCACATCGATGGCTGGTATGGCCACTGCACCCGCCGGCTCGACATCGCCACCGGCACCGCGCTCTGGCATCATCCCGGCAGACGGGTGGCAATTCGCTGGGGTCCGGGGCAGTGCCCCGAACGGTGCGCGACCCGAGCGGTGAGAAGGAGCCGCAGGCCTTCCTCTGCACCGACCAAACGGCAGATCCAGTCGACATCCTGCGCTGGTTTGCCCGCCGCTGGCGAACCGAAACCACCTTCGAAGAAGCACGCCGGCACCTCGGCATGGAAACCCAGCGGCAGTGGTCCGACCTTGCCATCCTGCGCACCACGCCCGCGCTGCTCGCCCTGTTCTCCCTCGTGACGCTGTGGGCAAGCCACCTTGCTACCGAGCGTGGACCGACGATCGAGTGCGTGCGCTGGTATCGCAAGTCACTGCCGACCTTCAGCGACGCTCTCGCGCTGGTTCGACACGAGCTGTGGACCACACAGCTTTTCGCCACCTCGCCGTCGGCCGGGACAACACAGAATGCCTCGGCCGTTCTCATCAGCCGCCTGCTACTCGTCGCTTGCCGGCCGCCATGACACATCATGACGGCCCGCACGCGTCACGGCGCGTGCAAAGCCAAGGTTAGAAGCTGTACGCGATTAAATCCCTTGCTGGGTCTGGGTTTGAGCGACGAGGCGGCGTGAGATGATGGAGATCATCGCAATCCAGACGTGCCCGGCAAAGAGGTCCGCGGCGCGGTCGTAGACGATGTTGAGCCGGCGGTAGCGGCTGAGCCAGGCGAACAGCCGCTCGACAACCCACCTGATCCGGTTCGGCAGGAAGCGCCCGTCGCGCGTGCCGCCGGGCGAGACCGAGACGTGGATGTCATGCTCGAGCGCCGCCGCGGCAAAGGGCGCGCCCTTGAAGCCGCTATCGCCAAGGAGATCACCCTCGAAGCCGAGCGCGGCCAGCCGCGGCAGTATCGGCACTGTGCCGGCGCGATCATCGGTGTTGGCCGGCTGCAGTTCGAGGTCGAGCAACGAGCCATGCTGGTCGCAAACCACGACCAGCTTCACACCCTTGACCAGCTTGGCCCCATCGATGCCGCGCACCCAGGCGGTCGGGGCTGATCGCAGGGAGCGGCTGTCGGCCACCACCGCCGAGGGCAGGACCTCGTCGCCGGAGGCAAGGCGCCAGTCGAGCGCCAGTCGAGCGCCAGGCGCTGCCCCAGCCGGCGCCACAGTCCCAACCGGGTCCAGCGGGCGAAGGTGCTGTGCAGGGTGGTGAAGGGAACGCCCGAGAGCCAGCCGGCGACGCGCCACTGCAGACCGCCGAAGGTCAGGGTCCAGATCAGCCCGATCAGGCGCCGCCTCAGGACGAGGTCGGGCTTGCGGCCGCGGCGGTGCACGCCCACCCGCTCCCGATCCATGGCCTTCAGCTCGGCCTCGACCGCGAAGACGAACACTTCGATGTCGGCCAGGGCGTTCCAGCCGTCGCCACGGTTGGGACGCGGAACGCGACGGGCCGAAGGTGGCAGAAGAGCAGCGGGGTTCGGGGAAGTCGTGCCGGACATTGGCCCAACATGGTCAAGCTGGGCCGCCGCTACGCCTTACGTCTCGCAGCCGACCCGAAAACCCCACTCATTTCGCGTACAGCTTCTAAGCTCGAGTTTGGCCATTCAGGCGGCGTGGCAAAGGGCATAGGCGATGCTCTCGCGGAGCGCCGGCGGAAGTTTCGCGGCGTCGACCGACTGCCGGGACATGGCGAAACCCTGCTCGCTCCAGATTGCGCGGCGCACTGCGGCAAGGGTGTCGGCGAAGGTCGGCCGCTGCTTATGGTACCAGGCGCTGGCCGCGACCTGGACCCGGGCACGGCAGTCGAGGCGTGACGCCAACAGGGCGACGATCGAGAACAGCCCGAGCAGGCATGGCGTGGTGCGGGCGATGGCCTTGTCCGACCATTGACGCTGGGTCTCGACGCCGAGATGGTCGCGGACCTCGCGGAAGGTGACCTCAAGCTGCCAGCGCTGGACGAACCAGCGGATGACCTGCAGCGGCTCCTGCGCCAGCTCGGTGCAGAGCAGCGCCTGTGGTTCGAAGCGGCGGCAGGGGTCGCGCAGCAACACCCAGCGGATCGGCACGACCGGCATGCCGCTGTGACGCCAGACGGCGGTATCCGAGCAGATTTCCACCACGCGGTCGCCCTCGCCATACCAGCCGGGCACGATAACCCGCTGC
>NZ_CADCWA010000090.1 GCF_902806285.1 uncultured Sphingomonas sp.
TCGAGGCGGTGCTGGCCATCATCCCGTCCAACGTCATCACCGCCATGAGCGAGAACGACATATTGGCGGTGATGTTCTTCGCCCTGATCTTCGGCATCGGCCTGCTCATCACCAACACCGAGCCGGCCGAGCGGCTGCAGCGCGGCATCGAAGGCCTGTTCCACGTATCGATGCGCCTCATCAGCCTGATCATCCGCTTTGCGCCGATCGCGGTCGCGTGTTTCATGTTCAATCTCGCGGCGGTGTTCGGCTGGGACCTGCTGCTGCGGCTGGCCATCTACGTCGGCGTGGTGCTGCTGGCGCTCGGTACCCACATGTTCGTGGTCTACCCGCTGCTCTTGAAGCTGTTCGCCGGCGTGTCGCCCTTGTGGTTCTTCCGCCAGAGCCAGGAAGCGATGCTGATGGCGTTCTCCACGGCATCGTCCAACGCCACCCTGCCCACCGCGCTGCGCGTCGCCGAGACCAAGCTCAACCTGCCGCCGCGGGTGTCCCGCTTCGTGCTGACCATCGGCGCGACCGCCAACCAGAACGGCACCGCCATCTTCGAAGGCGTCACCGTGCTGTTCCTGGCCCAGATCTTCGGGGTCGAGCTCAGCCTGTCGCAGCAGGCGGTCATCCTGATGATCTGCATCCTGGGCGGGATCGGCACCGCCGGGGTGCCGGCCGGATCGCTCCCGGTCGTGGCGCTGATCCTCGGGATGATCGGCGTGCCGCCCGAGGGCATCGGCCTGGTGCTGGGCGTCGACCGCTTCCTCGACATGTGCCGCACGACCCTGAACGTGACCGGCGACCTGACGCTTGCGACCGTGGTCGCCAAGGGGGAGCCGAACGCCGCTGAAGCCGAAGGCCCGGAACCGCTGGCGCCCCCGCAGCCGGTATGACCATCCTCTCGGCGCTGCCCGAGCGCTACCGGCTGATCCTGTGCGACCTGTGGGGCTGCGTTCATGACGGCTACCGGCTCCTCCCCGGCGCGGCGGATCGCCTCGGCCAGTGGCAGCGCGAGGACCGGACCGTGCTGTTCGTGACCAACGCACCCCGCAGCGCGGCCACGGTGCGGCGGCAGCTGGACAGGCTTGGGCTTCCCGACACGCTGTACCAGGGTGTCGTCACCGCCGGAGAGGTCGGGCTGGCGGCGCTGCTCGGGCGTGCCGTCGGCTTCTGCGGAACGCCCGAGGATCGCGCGGACCTGGAAGCGGACGGGCTGCGCGTCGCCGACGGCAGCTTCACCGAGCTCGCCTGCGCGGGCCTCGATCGCGGCGAAACGGTCGCGGACTACCAGGACCGGCTCCGCGAGTGGCGCCGACGCGACGTGCTGCTGCACTGCCTCAACCCCGACCAGGTGGTGATCCACGGCCCGGAGCGCATGGTCTGCGCGGGTGCTCTGGCCGATGCCTACGAAGCTCTGGGCGGGCGCGCCTGCTGGTACGGGAAGCCGTTCGAGACAACCTACGTCCATGCGCTCGAGCTTGCCGGCAATCCGCCGAAGGACGCGGTGCTGGCGATCGGCGACGGCTGGCACACCGACATGCTGGGCGCGGCCCGGTTCGGCATCGATGCCATCTTCGTGGAAGGCGGCATCCACGCCGGTGAGCCCGCGCCGGCCTTCGACAACGGCTGGCGTCCGCTCGCGATCGTACCCTCGCTCGCCTAGCCGAACCGCCTGTCCTGAGCTTAGTCGAAGGGCCGGTCGATCGACGGCGGCGGAACGGTGAACCACTTCGGCCCGCCTGCCGTCATGTAGAAGCAGTCCTCGAGCCGCACCCCGAACTTGCCCGGCAGGTAGAGGCCCGGCTCGTTGGAGAAGCACATGCCGGGCGCGAGCCGCGTTGTTTCCCCGTGCACCAGGTTGACGGGCTCATGGCCTTCCATGCCGATGCCGTGCCCGGTGCGGTGCGACAACCCCGGCAGCCGGTAGCCCGGACCATAGCCCCAGCGCTCGTACGTGCGGCGGACCGCATCGTCGACGCTGCCGGCCGGCACGCCCACTTTGGCAGCGTTCATGGCGATGTCCTGGCCGCGCCGCATCTGCTCCCACACGCGCCGCTGCTCGCGGGTCGGGTCCGCGCCCCAGACGAAGGTGCGGCTGATGTCCGCCTGGTAGCCGCCGACGTCGCAGCCGCAGTCCATCAGCACCACGCTGCCGCGCCGGACCTGCTGCGGCCGGCCAGTGCCATGCGGGAGGGCCGCCGCCTCGTCGATCAGCACCAGGCTCCACGGCGAGCCACCGCCCAGCGCACGGACGCTGCGCTCGAACCGCTCGCCGATCGCGCCATTGCTCATGCCGAGCGCGACCTCGCCGTGGGTTTGGCGCAAGGCGGCAGCAGTGATGGTGGCCGCATGCTGCATAAGCGCCAGTTCGGCCGGCGACTTCACCATCCGCAGCGGCCGGACCACCGGGTTGCCGCTGACCAGCCGCACCGCCGGCAGGTGGTGCCGCAGCCCATCGGCGGCGAAGAAGCGGACGCTCTCCTCCAGGGCGACCGGCGCGGCCGCCGCCCGCCGCTCGCGCAGGAAATCGGCCACCAGCGCGAACGGGTCCTCATGCTCCTGCCAGACGCGAATCTCGGCCGGTACCTTGAGGCTCTCCGCCACCGAGGGTCGCTCAAAGAAGGGCGTGACCACGACCGGCGCGCCGCTCGCCGGGATCACCGCGGCCGTCAGGCGCTCGCTGCGACGCCACTGGACGCCGGTCAGATAATCGAGGCTGGCGCCTGGCTCCACGATCAGCGCGCCGTAGCCGAGCGCCTGCAGACGAGCTTGCGCCTTCGCTAGCCGGGAGCGCCGCTCCTCCGGGCCGATCGGCGGCGGCGGCGTCGCAGTACCGCGGGTCTGCGCGGCGAGCGGCAGCGCCCCCAGCAACACCGCACCCAACCCGCCCGCCAGCGTCGTTCGCCGGTCGATCTCAAGCATAAGCATAAGGCCCGCCCGCGGCGAGCGCACGCACGTAGGCCGGGCGCTCGCGGACCCGCGCCATCCAGTCCCACAGATGACGGTGCCCCGGACCGAAGCCCGCCCGTGACCGGGCGGCCTCCAGCGGAAAGCTCATCATGATGTCCGCGCCGGTCAGTTCGTCGCCCGCGAAGAAGGGCCGGCCGCTTAGTTCATTGTCGCAATAGTCGAGATGCCGGGCGAACATCTTGAGAAGCGGCTTGCGCGCCGGCCAGCCGAGCAGCCCCAGGCGCCGGACCACCAGCAGTGCCAGCAGCGGCGGCATCAGCGATCCTTCCGCATAGTGGAGGAACTGCCGGTAGCGCAGGCAATTGCACTTGTCCGCGGGTGCGCCAAGCCGCCCGCCCGCCTTGTCCGTGAGATACTCGACGATCGCTCCGCTCTCGCTGACGATCATGCCCGCGTCCTCGATCACCGGCGACTTGCCCAGCGGATGCACTCGGCGCAGCTCGGGCGGTGCGAGCATGGTCTTGGGGTCGCGGGGGTAGCGGCGGACCACGTACGGGAGCTCAAGCTCTTCCAGCAGCCAGAGGATGCGCTGCGAACGGCTATTCTCCAAGTGGTGGACGACGATCATGCGCCCGTTGTGGCACGGTCGCAGCGGCGACGCCAGCATGCGGGTCAGGACGGTTTCTTGGCCAGCCCTTGGAACTCACCTCCGTCCCGCCCATTTGGTGAAGCTTCCATGCCCTTCAGATTGCAACTCCCGCCCGGTTCCGGGCCGCGCCCTGGCGCGCGCGAGACGGTTGCGCTGCTGGCCGGCCTGATGGCGCTCAATGCCTTTGCGATCGACGCCATGATCCCGGCGCTGCCCGCGATCGGCGACCAGCTCGGCGTCGCGGACGAGAACCGTCGCCAGCTGGTGGTGGTCGCCTACACCTTCGGCTTCGGCTGCGGCCAACTGGTGTGGGGCCCGCTTGCCGACCGCTTTGGCCGCAAGCCGGTGCTGGCGATCGGCATTGCGCTTTACACGCTGTTCGCCGCCCTGTGCTCGATTGCTCCGAGCTTCGAGCTGCTGGTGGCCGGCCGCGTGCTCCAGGGCGCGTCGGCCGCGGCGACCCGCGTGCTGGTGGTGGCGATGGTCCGCGACCTGTTCGAGGGCGAGGCGATGGCCCGGGTGATGAGCCTGGTGTTTATGGTGTTCATGCTGGTGCCGGTGCTGGCGCCGAGCGTCGGCCAGGCGATCCTGACCGTTGGCCCATGGCAGGCGATCTTCTGGGTGCTTGCGGGCTACGGCCTGCTGATGGGAGTGTGGAGCTTCCTGCGGCTGCCGGAAACGCTGCATCCCGAGTTCCGGCGGACGCTCCGCATCACCGAACTCGCGGTCGCGGCCCGCGCGGTGCTGAGCGAGCGGCAGTCGCTGGGCTATACGCTTGCGCAGACCGCCATCTTCGCAGGCCTGGTCGCCTACATTGCGTCCATCCAGCAGATCGTGTTCGACGCCTTCCGCCAGCCCGACGCGATCGGCTGGGTATTCGGCGCGGTCGCAGCGCCCATGGCGCTGGCCAGCTGGCTCAACAGCCGGCTGGTCGGCCACCACGGGCTGCGCCGGATCGGGCATCTGGGCGTGCTGGCCTTTGTGGTCCTGACGCTGGGCCATGCGCTGCTGGCAACGGCGTTCGGGGAGAACCTGGCCGAGTTCGTGGTGCTGCAGGGACTGGTGATGGCGAGCTTCGCCTTTACCTCCTCCAACCTCAACACGCTGGCGATGGAGAAGATGGCGCCGATCGCCGGCATGGCGTCGTCCATCCAGGGCGTGGTCGGCACGGTGGTCGCTGCAGCCGTGGGCTTCATGATCGGCCAGCAGTTCGACGGAACCCAGCTGCCGTTCCTGTGGGGCTTCGCTGGATGCGGCCTGGCCGCAGCCGTGCTGGTGGTGTTGACGGAGCCCCGACGCTTGTTCGAGCGGCTGGAGCCAGCCGCGTCCGAACCGGGCAGAGTCGCCCCGGCGGAATAGGCCGCTAGGCAAGCAAAGGACTCGAGGCGAGAGGGCCGTCACGGGAGTAAATCCCGTGACGTCGGTCGGGCTCGGCCATGCCTACGCGCCGGCCGGCCTGCGCGCTCTCTGCGCGCTGGCTCAGGTTCGCTTGCGCGATCCTTCACCTGCGCTCGGGCGCTTAGGCGTCATCCCCCGCTTCCGGGCCGACCATCAGCGCCTCGCCGACCTCGTCCTTGCGGCCGCGGATGGCGTTCTCCAGCCGCTGCGCGACCTCCGGATTTTCCTTGAGGAAAGTCTTGGCGTTCTCGCGGCCCTGCCCGATGCGGGTCGAGTCGTAGCTGAACCAGGCGCCCGACTTCTCGACCAGCCCGGCCTTGACGCCCAGGTCCAGGATCTCGCCGACCTTGCTGACGCCTTCGCCGTACATGATGTCGAACTCGACCTGCTTGAACGGAGGCGCCACCTTGTTCTTGACGACCTTCACGCGGGTGGCGTTGCCGACGATGTCGTCGCGGTCCTTGATCTGCCCGGTACGGCGGATGTCGAGGCGGACCGACGCGTAAAACTTCAGCGCATTGCCGCCGGTGGTGGTCTCCGGGTTGCCGTACATCACGCCGATCTTCATCCGCACCTGGTTGATGAAAATTACCGTGCAGCGCGAGCGGCTGATGGAGCCGGTCAGCTTGCGCAGCGCCTGGCTCATCAGCCGCGCTTGCAGGCCGACGTGGCTGTCGCCCATCTCGCCCTCGATCTCGGCCCGCGGGACCAGCGCGGCGACCGAGTCGATCACCAGCACGTCGATGGCGTTGGAACGGACCAGCGTGTCGACGATCTCCAGCGCCTGCTCGCCCGTATCGGGCTGCGACACGATCAGCTCGTCGATGTTGACGCCCAGCTTCTTGGCATAGACCGGGTCCAGCGCATGCTCCGCGTCCACGAACGCCGCCGTGCCGCCGATCTTCTGCGCTTCGGCGATGGAGTGCAGCGCAAGCGTGGTCTTGCCCGAGCTTTCCGGGCCGTAAATCTCGATGATGCGGCCGCGCGGCAGTCCGCCCACGCCCAGCGCGATGTCGAGCCCGAGCGAGCCGGTGGACACCGTCTCGATTTCCATCTTCTCGCGGCTGCCCAGCTTCATCGCCGAGCCCTTGCCGAAGGCCCGGTCGATCTGAGCCAGCGCCGCTTCCAGTGCCTTTTGCCGATCCGCCGTCACAACATCCCCGCCCATTCCAACAACCTTGAGCTGCGTTGCCACTTCTGCTCTCCTGACCGCCCCGGCGGATATCACCGTTCTGGAGTTTACGTACACTCTTCGTTCTTGAAGAACAATAGGGGAACGTAGTTACCGGCGCGGAAAGCATCAGCATTGGCAAGCGTTTAGCCGAGCAGCGCCTGAATAGACCGCTCCCGCAGGACGGCAACGGGGAAACTACGTCCCCCGAACATATTCCGGCGGCACCGCGCGAACGAGCCACACCCCGTTCTCCGCACGGAAGAACTGGTGCCCGTCGCGCGCCATAGCGGCCGCGGCAACCTCCAGAACGGCGGGAACGCCGTGGCGCCGCCCGACCTGCAGCGCCGTCTCCATGTCCGCTGACAGATGCACATGGTGACGGCGGCCGGAGTAGAGCCCCTCCGCCATGATGCTCGGCAGATTGCGATCGGCAGTTCCGTGAAACAGCAGGTCGGGCGGGCGGGCCGCGTTCAGTGTGAGTTCCACCAGCGGACTCGAATGACCCTGCACGGCGCGGATGCGCTTGCCGTCGGGCGAAAGGCCGAACCGTCGCTTGTTGTTGTGCTCCACGACCCGGCCCACGTCCTCCGCCGATCCCGCCAGTCCGCGGGCCGCAGCCGCCGCCACCACCGCGTCCAGCTCCGCCCAGCCCTCGCGGTCGAGCGTCAGCCCGGCGCTCTCCGGCGCATGGCGCAAGATCCGGGAGAGATACTTGGACAAGCGAACATCGGCGGAGTTCATCGCCCGGGCGCCGCGGCGAGCACGGCCGCCAGCGCTTCGTCCATCGCCTGAGCGAAATGCGGCCGGTCGTACAGGTCGTTGTGCCCGGCGTCCGGCACCGTCCGGTCGGACGCGAGATTGGGGATGCTCCGGCGCAGCGCGGCGGTGCGCTCGGCGGGGATGATCCGGTCGCGCTCGGCGGCGATCAGCGCCACCGGCACAGGCGACCGGCGCAGGGCGGCGGCGGCGGCGATCTCGTGGCGGAACAGCAGCTTGACCGGCAACCAGGGGTAGAGCTGCTGCGCTACGGCAGCGAGGCTGTCGAACGGGGTCACCAGGACCGCGCCGTCGACCTCGCCCGAACCGGCGAGACTGGCCGCAACCCCGCTGCCGATGCTCATGCCCACCGCAACGGTGCGAACCGGGCGCACCGCATCCCGAGCTGCCGCAAGCGCCAGCGGCGCGTCGGCCAGCAGAGCCTTCGCCGAAGGGCTGCCGCTCGACGGCGGGTAGCCGCGATAGTGGAAGGCGACGACGTCCACCTGGGGCCATATGCGATGAACCAGCTCGGCCGCCTCCTGTGCGTTCCAGCCATTGCCACCGAACACCACGGCAAGCGTTCGCTGTGGCGGAGCCTGCAGGGGCGGGATGTGCACGCCCGCCAATCGAGCGCCGTCGGGCGCCGTCACGGCCAGCCGCTGGGCTCCACGGGGCAGCGGGCCCGCCGTGGGCACCGCTCCGGCCGGGAAGAGGAGCCTGGCCTGCAGCGCCGCGAACAGCAGCACCACTGTCAGGTAGAGCCCGATGGGGATCAGCAGAAGCTTCAGCATCGTCCCGCGACCATATCCGGCGCCGAACGACCGCTCACCCCCGGCCGCCTGGCCGAGTTCAGCCCGCGGCCTGCTCCAGCGCCGGGGTGATCCGGTCGATGGTGTAGGGCTTTTCAAGCAGCGGCACCGCCGCGAACTCGGGCGGCGGTGGCTCGACATGACCGCCGCTGGCGAGCACGAAGGGAAGGCCCCGCGCCTTGAGCTTCTCGGCGACCGGCCACACCGCTTCGCCCTTGAGGTTCACGTCAAGGATCGCGAAGTCGAAGCCATCCGTGTCGGCCTCGCTCAAGGCGTCGCTCAGATTGTCGCAGCTGGCATGGACCCGGTGCCCGAGCGTCTCGAGAAAGTCCTCGAGCATCATCGCGATCAGCGGCTCGTCCTCGACGACAAGAATGTTTCGCCCCTGGCCCACAATCGCGCTGCATAAGGCGGCTGCGCCCAGACGCAAGCTTATTTATTTCGCTGCCAGAACCTTACGGGCCGCTTCCGCCAACTCCTGAACGGAGAAGGGCTTGGGCAGAAAAGAAACCTGGTCGATGTCGATCGAGTTGCGGAGATGCTCTTCGGCGTAGCCCGACATGAACAGAACTGGGATTTTAGGCCGGGCCTTGCGGGCCTCGCGGACCATGGTGGGGCCGTCCATGGCCGGCATCACTACGTCGGAGATCAGCAGGTCGATCGGCTCTCCTCGCTCCAGTACCTCCAGTGCTTCCTCGCCGTTGTTGGCGGTGATCACCGTATAGCCCTGACGGGTCAGCGCGCGTTCGGCGACGGTGCGGACCATCGGCTCGTCCTCGACCAGCAGCACGGTGCCCGAGCCCCACAATTCCTCCGCCTTGACCTTGGGCGGCGGCGGCGCGGGGCGGCTGCCGTCCTCCTCCCGGTGGACTGGGAGATAGATGACGAAGGTGGTGCCCTCCCCGACCTTCGAGTCGGCGAAGATGTACCCGCCCGACTGCTTCACGATGCCGTAGACGGTGGACAGGCCGAGCCCCGTGCCCTTGCCCACCTCCTTGGTGGTGAAGAAGGGTTCGAACACCTTGCCGAGGACGTGCCTCGGGATGCCGCAGCCGGTATCGCTGATCGACAGGGCGGCATAGTCGGCGACCGGCAGGATCTCCGACCCGATCTCCGCCACCTGGTCGGCCCGCACCGGGTAGGTCTGGATGGTCAGCGTGCCTCCGCCCGTTCCGACCATGGCGTCGCGGGCGTTGACCGCCAGATTGACGATCACCTGCTCGAGCTGCCCCGGATCGGCCCGGACCGAACCCAGGTCGCGCCCGTGCTTGGTGTGCAGCACCACCGTTTCGCCCAGCAGCCGTTTCAGCAGGTGCGACACTTCGGACACGACGTCGGGCAGCTGCAGGATCTGCGGCCGCAGCGTCTGCTGGCGCGAAAAGGCGAGCAGCTGGCGGGTCAGGCCCGCCGCGCGGTTCGAGTTCGACTTGATCTGCTGAATGTCGTCATAGTCGCTGTCGCCGGGCGTGTGGCGCATCAGCATGAGGTCGCAGTGCCCGATGATCGCGGTCAGGATGTTGTTGAAGTCGTGCGCGACTCCGCCCGCCAGCTGACCTACCGCCTGCATCTTGGTCGCCTGGGCGATCTGCCGCTTGAGCTTGGCTTCCTCGCTGTTGTCCTTGAGCAGCAGGAGCACGGCCGCGTCCCCCAGCCCGCGCAGTCCGGCGATGGTCAAGGCCACCGGCTCGGCGGGCTGGTGGGCCAGGCGCACGGCCATGTCGCTCGACATGGCAGGACCACGGGTGTTGCGATGGACGGCGTCGGCAACCGCGCCCTTGTCTTCCTTGACCACCAGGTCGCCGGGGTAAGCGGGGCGGCCTTCGTCCGCGATCCCTCCGGCCGCGCGGAACGCCCGGTTGGTGGTGAGAAAGCGGCCGTCCCGATCGACCAGCGCGAGGCCGATCGGCAGGACGTCCAGCAGCGCCTGCACGTTCGTACCATCCGATAGGCTCGCCGCTTCCGGCATATCGAACAGCAGGGTGACGCCGGCCTGGCCAAGCCGCTCCGCGTCGAGTGGAACATGCAGCAGGCGCATCGGCCGCGCCCCCTCCCCGTCCCCCCTCAGCCGGACCCGTCCGTCCTCGCTTTGCAGCAGCAGGTCCGGGAGTCCGCGGCCATGGGGGTCGGCCGGAAGCGCGGCGCGCGCCTGCAGCAGTGCATTGGCGGCCAGCAGCTCGCCCCCGGGACCCGTCACCGCCGCGAGCACTCCCGCCCGAGCCAGGACTTCGCCCTCGCTGCCCCCGATGCGGCGGACCAGCATCGCGAGCGGGTCGCGGCGGGGCCGAGGGAAGCGCCACAACAGCTGATCGCCGAATGCCCCGACCCGCCGGACTTCAACCGCCTGCGGCCCCGCCGAAGTGGGAACGTCCGCGACCGAGCCCGCCCCGTCGCGCAAGGCGAGCGTCCGCGCGAGTTCCAGCTGCTGTCCGCCCGCCCCGGTCATGCCGAGCGCGGTCGGCTGCGGTGCATCGGGGAAGCGGGCCTGATAACTCGTGTTCGCGGCGACCAGACGCCCGGAGGCATCCGTCAGCGCGGCCGGATCGGGACACAGCGCCAGGCTCGAGGCGACCAGCGCATGATCGGGCGTGGCGAGCGCGACCGGCTCGGCCGCGGATCGCACCCGGCGGGTCCTTACCAGGGCGAGCGCGACCGCTAGGAGAGTGCCGGCGGCGAGCAACGCGCCGATCAGCGGTTGCCCGCCGGCTGCGGCAAGCACACCGCCACTCGCCAGGGCGGCGGCGATCAGTAGGGGAAGCAGCCAGGGCTCGCCGCGGCCGAGCGGCTGGGCATCGATCGCCGCGAGCCTGGTGTGCAGCACCCCGGGGTTACCAGATCCGCACGCGCTGTTCCGGCGCCAGGTACATCTTCTGTTCGGGCTGGACCTCGAACGCCTCGTACCAGTTGTCCAGATTGCGCGATACGTAGGGCCGGAAGTTGCCGGGGCTGTGCGGTCCGGTCACCAGCTGCTGGCGCATGGCATTCTCCCGGTATTTGATGCGCCAGATCTGCGCATGACCCAGGAAGAAGCGCTGGTCGCCGGTGAAGCCGTCAAGCACCGGCGCGGGCTTGCCGCCCAGCGACAGCCGATAGGCATCATGCGCCACCAGCAGGCCGGCGAGGTCCGCGATGTTTTCGCCCAGCGCCAGCCGTCCGTTGATGAACGAGCCGGGCAGCGGCTCGAACTTGCTGTACTGGTCGGCGAGCTGCTTGGCGTAGCCCTCGAACGCCGTGACGTCCGCCGGCGTCCACCAGTCGGTCAAGCGGCCCTGCGGATCGTACTTGCGGCCCTGGTCGTCGAAGTGGTGGCTGATCTCATGCCCGATCACCGCGCCGATCCCGCCATAGTTGATCGCGTCGTCGGCGTTGGGATCGAAGAACGGCGGCTGCAGGATCGCGGCCGGGAAGACGATCTCGTTCATGGTCGGGTTGGCGTAGGCGTTGACCGTCATCGGGGTCATGAACCACTCGTCACGGTCGACCGGCTTGCCGAGCTTGGCGAGCTGCCGCCGGTACTCGAACGCCGTCGCCCGTTCGGCATTGCCGTAGGCGTCGCCCGGCTGGATGGTCAGCGCCGAATAGTCGATCCACTTGTCCGGGTAGCCGATCTTGGACCGGAAGCTCGCCAGCTTGGCCCGCGCCTTGGTGCGGGTTCCGGGAGTCATCCAGGGCAGGTTGGACAAGCGCTTGTCCATCGCCGCGGTGATGTTGCGAACCAGCTCGTCCGCCTTGGCCTTGGTCGCGGGCGGGAAATGACGCGCGACGTACAGCTCGCCCACCGCTTCGCCGATCGAGCCGTTGACCGCGTTCACGCCCCGCTTCCAGCGCGGCTCCATCTCGGGCGTGCCCTGGAGCGTCCGGCCGCTGAAGTCGAACCGTTCCTCGGTGAACGCCTTGGGCAGCACACCCGCCGCATCGCGCGCGGTGTGCAGCACCGCCCAGTCCTTCAGCGTCTGCAGCGGGGTCGAGGCGACCGCCCGCGCCATGCCCGCAAACGCGCTGGGCTGCGAAACGATGAACTCCGCCTGCTCCCCGAGGCCGGCCGCGGTCAGGTAGGCATTCCAGTCGAAACCCGGAGCCTTGCGCGCGAAGTCCGCGGGCGACCATTTGTTGTAGGTCTTGTCGTCGTCGCGGCTTTCCACGCGGGTCCAGTGGACGCGCGCCAGCTTGGTCTCGAAGGCCAGCACGTTGCGCGCCGCGGCGGTGGCCCGCGCCTGCGGCACGCCGGACAGCACCAGCATGCGGGCAACGTGCGGCACATAGGCCGCCCGCGCGGCCGTCAACTTGGCATCCTTTGACAGATAATAGTCCCGGTCGGGCATGCCGAGCCCGCCCTGGGCGAAGACCGGGACGTAGCGGTCCGGAACCTTCGCATCCTGGTTGATGTAAAAGGGGAAGAGCGCCGGTCCGAAGCCGTCCAGCGACTCGCCGAGCGCACGGGCGAACTCGGCTTTGGTCTGCGCGGCGGAGAAGGGCGCCAGGCTTCCGGCCAGCGGCGCGGCGCCCCGCTGCTCGATCGCCCCCTCCTCCATGAAGGCGCCGTAGAAGTCGCCAACCCGTTGCGCGTTGGTGCCGGCCGCGGCCTTGCTCGCCGCCGCTTCCTCGATGATCTTGCGAGTGCGTTCGCGCGACAGTTCATCGAGCTTGTTGAACATGCCGAAGGCGGCCCGGTCGGCCGGGATCTGCAGGGTCTTGAGATAGGTCCCGTTGGCGTACTCTCCCCAGTCCTCACCGGCTGCGACCGACCGGTTCATCCCTTCCGCGTCGAAGCCGAAGGTGCCGATCTCCGGCTTGGCCGCAGCCTCCTCGGCCGCGGCGGTCTGCTGGGTCGGCGCGGGTGCCGCCGTTTCAACGGTCGACGAGGTGGCGGCGCAACCGGCAAGAGCGGTGGTGGCGCCAAGAAGGATCAGCAGCTGCTTCATGGGTCTACAGGTCTCCACTGGAGAAACGATGGTGAAGGAGGTGATGCCGGGTCCGCCTGCGCCATTTGCGATGAACCCACCAGCGCCAAACGACGATCGACACCCCGTAGCCGACCAACGCGCATGCCAGCGCGATGATGAACAGCCCTGAAATAACCGCCGGAGCGGCGTCGGACAGCAGCCAGGACATCCAGTCGCCGAACGGTGCTCCCCGGTCGTAGAGCGCTGAGAAGGTCGCGAGGTCCGCGTGAAAGCCGAGCTTGTTCCCGACCAGGATCGACGCGCCGAGGAAGAACGGCGTCGTCGCGGGATTGGACAGAAAGGTCATGGCGGCCGCGATCGGCACGTTGGCCCGTAGCGGCATGGAGAGGAACGCGGCCCCGACGATCTGAAGGCCCGGAATCATCAGGAAGATGCCGATGAACAGACCAGCGAACACGCCGCGCGGGACCGACCGGCGGGTGAAGCGCCATAGCTCCGAATGGCGGATGCGCTGCCCGAACGGCTTCAGCCAGCGGCTTTCCAGCACCTCCTCCCGGGTCGGGGTGGCCTTGGCCGCGAGCCGGGAGAAAAAGGAAGCCCGCTCAGCCATGGGCACGGAGCAGCCGCCCCTGCTCACGCTTCCAGTCGCGTTCTTTCTCCGTTTCGCGCTTGTCGTGCATCTTCTTGCCCCGCGCGACCGCCAGCTCGACCTTCGCCCGTCCGTTGCCGTTGAAGTAGATCGACAACGGCACGAGCGTCAGCCCCTGGCGAGTCACCGCCCCCTGCAGTCTCGCAATTTCCCGCGCCTTCAGCAACAGCTTGCGCCGCCGCCGCGGCTCATGGTTCATCCAGCTGCCCGCGCCATATTGCGGGATGGACGAGTTGATCAGGAACACCTCGTCGCCCTCCACCGCGGCATAGCTTTCCGCGATCGACCCTTCACCCCCGCGCAGCGCCTTGACCTCCGTGCCCTGGAGTTCGATCCCGGCCTCCAGCCGCTCCTCCACGAAATAATCGTACCGCGCCCGCCGGTTCTCGGCGACGACCTTGGCCTTGTCGAACGGGGATGGGAGAGGCTTGGACATGCTGAGCCCGCACGTAAGACGCGGATCGGTCAAAGGCTAGTGTGCCCCTGCGGAGGCAGGGGGCCAGCCGCGCGAAGCGCTTACCGGAACAGCGTCGGGTAGAGGTCTTGCCAATCAGGGTTCATGATTTCGATCGTGCTGAGTTTCCATAAACGCTTCCACTTCTTCATCTGCAGCTCACGACGCCGAGCCTCCTCGAGGTCCTCATGGACCTCGAACCAAGCCAGCAGTTTGCACCCGTGCTCTTTGGTGAACCCTTCGATCAAGCCGTTGCGGTGCTGGTAGGCTCGCTGCACCAGATTGCTGGTGGAGCCGATGTAGATCGTGCCGTTACGCGCGCTTGCCATGATGTAGACGAAGCCGGACTTACTCATGACGAAAACGCTGCTGACGCAGCGGACTGGACCCCTGCCGTCGCAGGGGTACTACAGACCCGCATGCTCCAGCGCGGCGTCCACCGTCCGGCGCGAGGCCTCGCCTGCAGGCGTCATCGGGAGACGCAGCTCCTGCGGGAAACCCGGCCGCACCCGCCCCAACGCGTATTTGGCCGGACCTGGCGACGCGTCGCTGAACAGGGCAGCGTGCAACGGGTACAAGCGGTCCTGCAGCTCCAGCGCGCGGTCCCACTCACGCGCCACCGTCGCGCGCTGGAACTCGGCGCAGAGCCGCGGAGCGACGTTGGCCGTGACGGAGACGCACCCTGCCCCGCCCATGGCGTTGAAGCCCAGCGCCATGTCGTCGTTGCCGGACAATTGGCAGAAGTCCGCACCGCAGGCGAGCCGCTGGGCCGCGACGCGGGCGAGGTTGCCGGTCGCGTCCTTCACTCCGACGACATTGGGCAGCTCCGCCAGGCGGGCCATCGTGTCCACCGCGATGTCGGTGATCGTCCGGGCGGGCACGTTGTAGAGGAGGATCGGCAAGCCGAGCTCCGCCACCGCGGCCAGATGGGCGTGGATGCCGTCCTGGTTGGGGCGGTTGTAGTAGGGCGGAACATGCAGCGCGGCGTCCGCGCCCGCCTCCATCGCGCTGCGCGTCAGCTCGACCGCATGGGCCGTGTCGTTCGAGCCACAGCCGGCAATCACCGGGACCCTTCCTCCCGCAGCTTCGACGGCAATGCGGACCAGGGCGCGATGCTCGTCCGTGCTGAGCGTCGCCGCTTCGCCGGTCGTTCCGCACGGCACGAGGCCGGTCGTGCCTTCTGCGATCTGCCACTCGAGGAAGTCGCGGAACGCGGCCTCATCGACCGTCCCTGCGGTGAACGGAGTCACCAGCGCGGTGATCGACCCGGAAAACATATATTTGCCCTCTTCACCGGGAATTACTCTGTTCTGTAGAACAAGAGCCTAATCGTTCATGGACTGATAAGGACCGGGGGGTGATCATGTCCAGCATGAGGAAAGTCGCTTGTTTGATTCCGCTGGTCCTCGGGTCGGCGGCAATCGCCTCCTCCACCCAATTCGTGCCGGCAGTCGGGCAGCCGGGTTACGCACCGGTGCGAGCCTATGCGCAGCCGGCCGGCAACATCAGCTGGGCGATCGCCGACTGGCGGCGGCTGCGCGCCGCGTCCGGCTACAGCTTCGCCGACTACGCCCGCTTCATCCTCGCCAACCCGGACTGGCCGGGCGAGACCGCCATGCGGCGCACCGCCGAGCGGGCGATGCGGCCGGGCGAGGACGCGCGCACGGTTGTGGCCTTCTTCGGGACGGACAAGCCGACCACCGGCAACGGCTATGCCCGCCTGGCGGAGAGCCTCGCCGCGCAGGGCCGCGCCGCGGAAGCAACTCAGGCGGCGCGTGACGCCTGGGCGGCGCCCGGGCTCAGCGCCGCGGACGAACTGGCGGTTTATCAGCGTTTTCGGTCGAATCTCACGGGCGCCGATTTCGACCGGCGGGTCGACCGCCTGCTGATCGACCGCGATCCCCAGAATGCGCAACGGCTGCTGGTCTCGGCCAGCCCGGCCAGGCGCGCCGCCTTTGCCGCCCGCATCGCCATGCAGCTCCGCTCGCCGGCGACCGAAGGGTTGTACAATCAGGTGCAGGGCCAGGTGACGACAGATGCCGGCCTGATGCAGGACCGCGCCCGCTATCTGCGTGAGGCGGGCTGGACGACGGCCGCGCAACAGCTGCTCGCCCGCCCGCACAGCTTCACCTACCGGCCGGTCGATGCCGAGAAGTGGTACGAACTGCAGCTTCTGAACGCCCGAGAGGCGGCGGCCAACCGGCAGCAGACGCTCGCCTACAACATCGCGCGCCAGGTGGACGATGCGCTGCCCGCTGGCGCCAACCTCAACCTCCAGCCGATCGGCGTGCGCGACGAATATACCTCGCTGACCTGGCTCGCGGGCACCTTGGCGATGCGTGCGCTGGCCCGCCCGGCCGATGCGGTGGCCATGTTCGACCGCTACTCGCGCGGCGGCCGCTCGCTGCAGGTGGTGAGCAAGGGCGCCTATTGGGCCGGCCGGGCCGCGACCCAGTCCGGGCGCTTCGCGGAGGCGACCAATTACTTCAACCGCGCCGCGGCCTACCCGGAGCTGTTCTACGGGCAGCTGGCGGCGGAGCGGCTCGGTCGGCACATTCCGGCCCCGGGGCAGGCCTTCGCAATTCCTAGCCCGTTGCAGCGCCAAGCCTTTCACGGGCGGTCGCTGGTCCAGGCCCTCCGTTCGCTCCACGCCGGCGGCTTGCGGCAGGAAGCCGCGCTGTTCGTCCGCGCACTCAGCGAAGGAGTCCACACCGACGCCGACCGGGTGCTGGCGATGGAGCTGGCCGGGCAGATGGGGCGGCAGGACCTCGCCGTATGGACCGCCCGCTCCGCCCGCAACGACGGAGCGCCTTTCTACGTGCGCGCGGGCTACCCGACCATCGCGTCGGGCCTGTCCGACCAGCGGCTGTGGAGCCTGGCGCACGGCATCACCCGGCAGGAATCAAGCTTCGACCGAAGCGCGGTCAGTCACGCCGGCGCGCGCGGGCTGATGCAATTGATGCCGGGCACCGCGGCGGAGCAGTCCGGCAAGATGGGCTACGGCTACGACTATGGCCGGCTGACCAGCGACCCGGCCTACAACGTCATGCTCGGCTCGGCCTACTTCCAGCGGCTCTTGAACCAGTGGGGCGGCAACTACCCGCTCGCGGTGGCGAGCTACAACGCGGGCGCGGGCAATGTCCGCAAGTGGGTGAACGCCAACGGCGACCCGCGCCGCCCGGGCGCGGACATCGTCGCCTGGATCGAGGACATCCCGTTCCTGGAAACCCGCGGTTACGTCCAGCGCGTGCTGGAGAACAGCGTGGTCTACGAGCGGCTGAACCCACGCCCCGCCACCCAGCCGCGGCAGCTCAGCCACTTCCTCGGCAAGGACCGGCTCGGCTGACACCGGGCCATGTCCGACCGCCCGCCCCGCTTCATCACGCCGGAGGGCTTCGCCCGCGTCCGGGCGGAGTACCAGCAGCTGTTCGGGGAAGAGCGGCCGAAGCTGGTCGAGACGATCAGCTGGGCGGCAGCGAACGGCGACCGGTCGGAGAATGGCGACTATATCTACGGACGCAAGCGGCTGCGGGAGATCGACCGCCGGCTGGGCTACCTGTCCAAGGTGATGAAGGGCGCCAAGGTGGTCGACCCGGCGGCACAAGCTGGGCTCGACCAGGTGCGGTTCGGGGCGACGGTGGAGCTGGCCGACGAGGACGACGCGCGGCGGGTGCTGACGCTGGTCGGGGATGACGAGGCTGACGCTAGTGCGGGGCGGATCGGCTGGTCGGCGCCGCTGGCCCGGGCGCTGGTGGGCGCCCGGGTCGGGGACGAGCGGGTGGTGCGGCTGCCCCTGGGCGAGAAGTCGTACGAGGTTGTGGGCATTACGTACCCGAGTACCCCGGCGGACGCCGGGGTCCAGCCGCCAGTGGCTGCTCGCGAAAGTTGAGCGCTGGCCCCCGGCGTTCGCCGGGGTACGCGATCATGCGGCGGGCTGCGCCGCCTCCCCCACGACCCGGATGCTCAACTCCTTGAGCTGCTTCGCGCTGACCGGCGCCGGCGCGTTCATCATCAGGTCTTCCGCCCGCTGGTTCATCGGGAACACGACCACCTCGCGGATGTTCGGTTCGCCCGCGAGCAGCATGACGATGCGGTCGATGCCCGGCGCCGAGCCGCCGTGCGGGGGCGCGCCGAACTTGAAGGCATTGATCATGCCCGAGAAGTTCTCGTCGACCTGGGCCTGGGTATAGCCCGCGATCTCGAACGCCTTGTACATAATGTCCGGACGATGGTTGCGGATCGCGCCGCTCGACAGCTCCACCCCGTTGCAGACGATGTCGTACTGCCAGGCGAGGATGTCGAGCGGGTCCTTGGTCTCCAGCGCTTCCAGCTCGCCCTGCGGCATCGAGAAGGGGTTGTGCGAGAAGTCGATCTTCTTCGCCTCCTCGTCATATTCGAACATCGGGAAGTCGACGATCCAGCAGAACTCGAACCGGTTCTCGTCGATGAGGCCGAGGCTCTGCCCCAGCCGCGTCCGGGCCGCGCCGGCGAGCTTGGCCGCTTCCACTTCCTTGCCGGCCGCGAAGAAGAGGCCGTCGTCCGGCCCGAGGCCCATCTCGGCCGCGAGCCGGTCCATGCCCTCGGTCCCATGGTTCTTGGCGATTGGCCCGCCCCACTCGCCGCCCTTGCGCGTCGCGTAGCCTAGGCCGGCATGGCCCTCCGCGCGCGCCCAGTCATTCATGTCGTCGAAGAACTTGCGGCTCTGCCCCGCGGTGCCCGGCGCGGGGATCGCGCGGACCACGCCGCCGCCGTCGACGATCTTCGCGAACAGGCCGAAGCCCGAGCCGCGGAACTGCTCGCCCACGTCGCTGATCACCAGCGGGTTGCGCAGGTCCGGCTTGTCCGAGCCGTACTTCAGCATCGCCTCGCGGTACGGAATGCGCGGGAAGGCGCCTTCGGTCACCTGCCGCCCGTCCGCGAACTCGCGGAACAGGCCGGCCAGCACCGGTTCGATCGCGTTGAACACGTCGTCCTGCGTGACGAAGCTCATCTCGAAATCGAGCTGGTAGAACTCGCCGGGTGAGCGGTCCGCCCGCGCGTCCTCGTCGCGGAAGCAGGGCGCGATCTGGAAATAGCGGTCGAAGCCGGCAACCATCAGCAGCTGCTTGAACATCTGCGGCGCCTGGGGGAGCGCGTAGAACTTGCCCGGATGGATGCGGCTGGGGACGAGATAGTCGCGCGCGCCCTCGGGCGAGCTGGCGGTCAGGATCGGCGTCTGGAACTCGGTGAACCCCTGCTCGATCATCCGCCGGCGGATGGAGGCGATCACCGCCGAGCGCAGCACCATGTTGCGGTGGACGGACTCGCGCCGGAGGTCGAGGTAGCGGTACTTGAGCCGGATCTCCTCGGGATACTCCTGGTCGCCCGCGACCGGCATCGGCAGCTCGGCCGCCTGGCTCTGCACGGTGACCCCGCGCGCGAACAGCTCGATCTCGCCCGTCGCCAGGTTCGGATTGGTCGTGCCCTCGGCCCGCGCCTTCACCTCGCCGTCAATGGTGACCACCGATTCCACCCGCAGCCGGTCGAGCACCGGCAGCGCCGGGCTGTCCGTGTCGGCGACGATCTGGGTGATTCCATAGTGATCACGCAGGTCGACAAACAGCACCCCGCCATGGTCGCGCTTGCGGTGGATCCAGCCGGACAGGCGGACGGTCTCCCCGACATCCGAGGCGCGCAGCTGGGCGCAGGTGTGGGTGCGGTAGGCGTGCATTCGGTTCGACTTTCTTCGTTTCGTCATCCCCGCGAAGGCGGGGACCCAGCAAGGAAGAAGAAGTTCTGGGTTCCCGCGTTC
>NZ_CADCWA010000091.1 GCF_902806285.1 uncultured Sphingomonas sp.
ACCCGGACGGCCGCGTGTTGCTCGTCAGCCACGGCGACGTCATCAAGGCGGCGCTGGCCGGCGTCCTCGGACTGTCGCTCGACGCCCACGCCCGCTTCGAGATTTCGCCGGGGTCGGTCAGCGCGCTTGCCGTATGGGAGGGGGGAGGCAAGTTGCTCAGCATGAACGAAGCCGCCGCGCCATGAGGATCGCGTTCTACGGATCGAGCCTGCTGTCCTCCTATTGGAACGGCGCCGCCACCTATTACCGCGGCCTGCTCCGCGACCTCGCCCCGCGCGGCCACAGCGTCACCTTCTACGAACCCGACGCCTTCGACCGGCAGCGGCACCGCGACATCGAGCCGCCCCCCTGGGCCGCCGTCCGCGTCTACCCGGCGACGGAAGCGGGGCTGCGCTCCGTGGTGGCCGAAGCCGCCGCGGCCGACGTGGTGGTGAAGGCGAGCGGCGTCGGCGTCTTCGACCGGGAACTGCTGGAGGGCGTGGTTTCGGCGTCCCGCCCGGAGGCGATCCGCGTCTTCTGGGACGTGGACGCGCCCGCCACCCTGTCCGAACTGCGCGCCGCGGCCGACCACCCGCTGCGCCGCGCCCTCCCGTCGCTCGACCTGGTGCTGACCTACGGCGGCGGGCCGCCGGTGGTGGAGGCCTACGAAGGCTTCGGCGCGCGCCGCTGCGTGCCGATCTACAACGCCCTCGACCCGGAAACCCACCACCCCGTTCCGGCGGAAGGCCGCTTCGCGGCCGACCTGTCCTTCCTCGGCAACCGGCTGCCGGACCGCGAGGCGCGGGTGGAGGAGTTCTTCCTCGATCCCGCGGCGCGGCTGCCGGGCCGGCGCTTCCTGATCGGCGGCAACGGTTGGGACGGCAAGGCGATGCCCGCCAACGTGCGCCACCTCGGCCACGTCTACACGCGCGACCACAACGCCTTCAACACGTCCTCCCTCGCCGTGCTCAACATAGCCCGCGACAGCATGGCGGCGGTCGGCTACTCGCCGGCGACGCGCGTGTTCGAGGCGGCCGGCGCCGGCGCCTGCCTCGTCACCGACGCCTGGACCGGGCTCGAACTGTTCCTCAAGGAGGGCGAAGAGGTGCTGGTGGCGCGCGACGGCGCGGACGTGGCGGCGCACCTCGCCGCCCTCACGCCCGAGCGCGCGCGGGCCATCGGCGAGGCCGGGCGGGCGCGCATCCTGCGGGAGCACACCTACGCCCGGCGCGGCGCCGAGGTGGACGCGCTGCTCCGGGACGAGGCGGCCCGCAAGCGCCGGGCGAACCTGGCGAAGGGCGCGGCGTGACGGCCCCGCCGCTCCGCGTGGTCGTGTTCGGCCTCAGCTTGTCCTCCTCCTGGGGCAACGGCCACGCCACGACCTACCGGGCGCTGCTCAAGGCCTT
The DNA here is from genome assembly GCF_902806285.1 of uncultured Sphingomonas sp. Classification (GTDB taxonomy): domain Bacteria; phylum Pseudomonadota; class Alphaproteobacteria; order Sphingomonadales; family Sphingomonadaceae; genus Sphingomicrobium. The sequence continues at coordinate 1,386 of NZ_CADCWA010000091.1, forward strand.
CGCCGAGCGCGGCCACCATGTGCTGTTCCTGGAGCGCGACGTGCCTTGGTACGCGGCCCACCGCGACCTGCCCGACCCCGGCTTCTGCCGGTTGGCGCTCTACCCGGACCTCGCCGGCCTCGAAGCGCACCGCCGCGCGATCGCCGGGGCCGACGCCGTGGTCCTCGGCTCCTACGTGCCCGAAGGCGCCGCGGTCGGCGCCTTGGCGCAGGAGTGGGCGCGCGGCGCCACCGCCTTCTACGACATCGACACCCCGGTGACCCTCGCCAAGCTCGCCCGCGGCGACGAGGACTACCTTTCCGCGGCGCTCATCCCCGGCTTCGACCTGTACCTGTCCTTCACCGGCGGGCCGACGCTCGACCTGCTGGAGCGGCGCTACGGCGCGCGCGCGGCGCGCGCCCTCTTCTGCTCGGTGGACCCGGCGATCTACCGGCCGCTGCCCGACGCGCCGCGACGCTGGGACCTGAGCTACCTCGGCACCTACAGCGCCGACCGGCAGCCGGCGCTGGAGCGCCTGCTGCTCGAACCCGCCCGCCGCGCCCCGGAGCGGCGCTTCGCGGTGGCCGGGCCGCAGTACCCGGCGGAGATCGCGTGGCCCGCCAACGTCGAACGCCTGGAGCACGTGCCGCCCGCGGACCACCCCGCCTTCTACGCCGCGAGCCGCTTCACCCTGAACGTCACCCGCGCCGACATGGTCCGCGCCGGCCACAGCCCCAGCGTCCGGCTGTTCGAGGCCGCGGCGTGCGGCACGCCCATCCTGTCCGACGCCTGGGAAGGCCTGGACGCGATCCTCGCCCCCGGCGCGGAGATCGCCCTCGCCGAAACGCCGGAGGACGTCGGGGCGGCCCTCGACTGGCCGGAAGAACGGCGCCGGACCGTCGCGCGGGCGGCGCGGGGGCGCGTCCTGGCCGGACACACCGCGGCGCACCGCGCCGGCGAACTCGAAACCCATCTCCGCGACGCCATGGCGCGGCGGCAAGGCCGGCGCCACGCCGCCGACCGCCGCCCCGCGAACGCACAGGTGAGCTTTTGAAGAACGGCAAGACACGCCAAGTCGTCGTCGCCGGCGGCGCCGGCTTCCTCGGGTCGCACCTCTGCGACGCGCTGCTCGCGGAAGGCGCGCACGTCGTCTGCGTGGACAGCTTCCGGACCGGGCGGCGGGAGAACATCCGCCACCTCTCGCGCGAGCCGCGCTTCGACCTGGTGGAGGCGGACGTCATCGGCCCCTTGCCGCCGCGCCTGCGCGCCGACGCCGTGTTCAACCTCGCCTGCGCCGCGTCCCCGCCGCACTACCAGGCTGACCCCGAGCACACGATGCTCACCAGCGTGATGGGCACGCGCAACCTCCTGCGGCTGGCGGAGGCTTGCGGGGCGCGCTTCCTCCAGGCCTCCACCAGCGAGGTCTACGGCGACCCGGAGAGCCACCCCCAGCGCGAGACCTACTGGGGCAACGTCAACCCGACCGGGCCGCGCGCCTGCTACGACGAGGGCAAGCGCGCGGCCGAGGCCCTCGCCTTCGACTTCGCCCGCGCCGGCCGCGCGGAGGTGCGCGTGGCGCGCATCTTCAACACCTACGGTCCGCGGATGCGCGCCGACGACGGCCGCGTCGTCTCCAACGTGGTGACGCAGGCCCTGGCCGGCGACGACATCACCGTCTACGGCCAGGGGTGCCAAACGCGCTCCTTCTGCTACGTCTCTGACATGATCGAGGGGCTGCTCCGCCTCATGGCGCTGGAGGAAGCCCATGGGGGCAGCCCGCCCGGCCCGGTCAACCTCGGCAACCCCGACGAGCTCACGGTGGGCGACCTCGTTCAGCGCGTCATCGTCCTCACGAATTCCCGCTCGAGCGTGGTGAACCGGCCCTTGCCGGAAGACGACCCGCGCCGGCGCCGCCCGGACATCTCTCGCGCCGGGACCCTGCTCGGCTGGGCGCCGCGCACCCCGCTCGAAGCCGGCCTGCGCGCCACCATCGCCTGGTTCGCCGAGGAAGCGCAGCGGGCGGCGAGCGCGCCGGCGGCGCCCCGGCGGACCGCCGCGCCCCGCCCGGTCCGGGTC
>NZ_CADCWA010000092.1 GCF_902806285.1 uncultured Sphingomonas sp.
CCCGCTGTTCAGGATGATGGCCGACGGCGCGAACCCGGCTCTCGAGCGGGCGCGAGCGACGTCGCCCGTCACGCTGGAGCTGCCGGCCGATTGCGACTTCGACGTGTTCCGTCCGCGCCAGGACCAGCCTTGCGCGCAGGCGCTCAACTATCTGTCCAAGCGGGGCGTCAGCTATCGCAAGGTGGATGCGCAGGACGTTGCACTGAAAGTGGGCCAACAGCGCGTCGCCGGCTTCGACCAGGCGGCCTACACCGCCGCGCTGCAGGCCGCGGGCTATCCCGACAAGGCCGACCCGGCTCAGAAGCGGCCCTGGAAGATCATCCTGGCGGTCGCCATCATGGTGTCACTGTCGGCCATGACCTTCGGCCAGGTCGCAGCCATTCTGGTGGAGCTCTTCCCGGCGCGCATCCGCTACACGTCCATGTCATTGCCCTATCACATCGGCACCGGCTATTTCGGCGGCTTCCTGCCCTTCATCTCGCAGCTGATCGTGGTCCGCACGGGCGATGCTTACGCGGGCCTGTGGTACACGATAGCGGTGGTCGCCATGGCGCTGGTGGTGAGCGCCATCTGGCTGCCCGAGACCTACCGCAAGCCGCTCGACTAACCTCTTCCCCCGCCGCCCTCCGCCGCTATAAGCGCCGCGGGCTGCTGGGGCGTCGCCAAGTGGTAAGGCACCGGTTTTTGGTACCGGCATTCGCAGGTTCGAATCCTGCCGCCCCAGCCAAGTTCAGATCGAGCGGGCGACCAGCTCCTTCATGATTTCGCTGGTGCCGCCGTAGATGCGGGTGACCCGCGCGTCGCGCCACAGCCGGGCGATCGGATATTCGTTCATGTAGCCAGCGCCGCCGTGGAGCTGCAGCGCCATGTCGGCCAGCGCGAACTGCTCCTCGGAGTGCCACAGCTTGGCGGCGCTCGCCTCGGCGGCGGTGAGCTTGCCCGCGACATGGCGGGCGATGGCCCAGTCGAGGTGCGCCCAGCCGACCTGCAGCCGCGCCTTCATGTCGGCCAGGGTGAAGCGGGTATTCTGGAAGTCGAACACGGTGCGGCCAAATGCCCGGCGCCCCCTGGTGAACTCGACGGCGAGATCGTAGGCGCGCTGCGCCGCCGCCTGCGCCTGGACGGCGATCGACAGGCGTTCCTGGGGCAACTGGTTCATCAGCATGGCAAAGCCGGCGTTCTCCCCACCAAGCAGCCGGTCGCCGGGCAGCGCGACCTCGTCGAAAAATAGCTCGGACGTGTCGTTGCCGTGCAGCCCAATCTTGTCGAGGTTGCGCCCGCGGGTGAAGCCGTCGTCGCCAGCTTCGACCAGGAACAAGCTGATGCCCTTGGCGCCGCCTTCCTCCGTGGTGCGGGCGCAGACGATCACCAGGTCGGCGCTCTGGCCGTTGGTGATGTAGGTCTTGGAGCCGGACAGGCGCCAGCCGTTGCCGTCGCGGCGGGCGAGCGTCTTCATGCCCTGGAGGTCGGAGCCGGCGCCCGGCTCCGTCATCGCGATGGCGGTCACAACCTCGCCCGAGATCATGCCGGGCAGCCAGCGGCGCTTCTGTTCTGCGGAGCCGTAGGCGATCAGGTAATCGGCGACGATGTCGCTCTGCAAAGTGAAGCCAGCGGCCGCGCCGACATAGCTGATCTCCTCCCCGACGATCGCGTTGTAGCTGAAGTCGAGGCCCGGACCACCGTAGGCTTCGGGAACGCCGGGGCAGAGCAGGCCGGCGCGCCCGGCTTCGCGCCAGGCTTCCCGCTCGACGGCGCCTTCCCGCTCGTGCCGGTCGAGATCGAGCCCGGCGACGACCCGCCGCACGGTCTCGCGGAAGGCGTCGTGGCCGTCATCGAAGATGGTGCGCGCCGAACTGTCGAGCATGGTCCCTCCTTGCCGACCGGAGCGTAGAGGCTACAGCGAGCGGGAGCAAAGGAAGACGCATGGCCGGACCGCTTGCGGGTTTGACGATCGTCGAGATGGCCGGGCTTGGGCCTGGACCGTTCGCCGCGACCATGCTGGCCGATCATGGCGCGCGGGTCATCCGGGTCGAGCGGCCGGGCAACCTCGCGGTGCCGAACGATCCGCTGACCCGCAACCGGGAAAGCATCGCGCTGGACCTCAAGCAGGATGAGGGGAGGGCGGTGGTCCGGCGGCTGGCGGAGCGGGCGGACGGGCTGATCGAGGGCTATCGTCCGGGCGTTATGGAGAAGCTCGGCCTCGGGCCGGACGTGCTGCTGCCGCTCAATCCGAAGCTGGTCTACGGTCGGGTGACCGGCTGGGGGCAGGACGGGCCGTTGGCGGGGGAGGCCGGGCACGACATCAACTATCTCGCGCTTACCGGGCTGCTGTCGTGCATCGGCGAGCCCGACCGGCCGCCGGTGCCGCCGCTGAACCTGGTGGCCGATTACGGCGGCGGCGGGCTGATGCTGGCGTTCGGAATGGTGGCGGCGCTGCTCGCCGTGCAGCGCGGCGAGGAGGGGCAGGTAGTGGACGCGGCGATGACGGACGGCGCGGCGCTGACGGGAGCGCTGATCTACGGCCTGCGGGCGGCGGGCGCCTGGCGCGACGAGCGGGGCGCCAACCTGCTCGACGGCGGCGAACCGCTCTACGGCTGCTACGAATGTGCGGACGGCCAGCCGCTGGCGCTCGGCGCGATCGAGCCGCAGTTCCGCCAGGCGCTGGTGAACGGGCTGGGCTTGTCCGGCTCCCCTGCCAGGCAAGACGTCGCCGCCGTGGTCCGGACCCGCACCCGGGAGGAGTGGCTGGCGATCTTCGCCGGCACCGACGCCTGCGTGACGCCCGTGCTCAGCCTGGCCGAAGCGCCCGAGCATCCGCACCATCGGGCGCGCGGCACGTTCATCGAGCTGGCAGGCGTAGTCCAGCCCGCGCCTGCGCCGCGCTACTCGCGCACCGTTACCGACCCGCCGCGAGCACCGCGCCGCGAAGGGCAAGACGGGGGGGCGATCCTGACCGAACTGGGTTTCTCTTCCGCAGAGGCTGCAACCCTGCGCAACAGAGGCGTTATTCGATGAACCCGCTGTACGGGCAGATGCCGGTGAGCATCTTCGAGCGCATGAGCCTAGCCGCCGCCCGGCATGGCGCCGTCAACCTCGGGCAAGGCTTTCCCGACTTCGGCTGGCCCGAAGCGGTGGTGGAGGCGGCCGCGCGCTTCCTCCGGGAGGCAAGCAACCAATACGCTCCTTCCCGCGGGCTGCCGGCGCTGCGGGAAGCGGTGGCCGCGCACTACGGCCGGCAGCACGGAAGCGAGCTTGGCGCCGACCATGTGGTGGTGACCAGCGGTGCCACCGAAGCGCTTGCCGCCGCCATCCTGGCGCTGGTGGAGCCGGGCGACGAGGTGATCGTCATGACCCCGGCTTATGATGCCTACATGCCGCTGATCCGGCGCGCCGGGGGCGTGGTCCGCGAAGTCGCGTTGCGCCCGCCCGAGTGGCGGGTCGGGGCGGATGCCCTGCGGAGCGTGGTCAGCGCGCGCACCCGGGCGATCGTCTTCAACAATCCGCACAATCCGACCGGCCGGCTGTTCGAGCGGGAGGAGCTGGAGGCGGTGGCGGCGGTCGCGCGCGAGCACGACCTGCTGGTGATCAGCGACGAAGTCTGGGAGCATGTGCTGCTGGACGGGGCGGAGTTCGTTCCGCTCGCCGCGCTCCCCGGCATGGCCGGCCGAGTCCTGAAGTGCGGGTCCGCGGGCAAGATCTTCTCGCTGACCGGGTGGAAGGTGGGCTGGCTGGTGGCGGATCCGGAGCTCGCCAGCGTGGTCGCCCGCGCGCACCAGTTCCTGACCTTTGCGACACCGCCCAACCTCCAGGCCGCCGTTGCGCTGGGGATGAGCGAGGGAGACGAGTGGCTTCCGGCCATGCGGGAGCGTTTCACCCGCGCCCGGGACCAAACCGTTCGGGGCTTGGAGCAAGCCGGCTACCGGCTGCTGCCGAGCGCCGCCACCTACTTCCAGTGCGTCGACCTGCCGGCTTCGGGGATCGCGCTGGATGATGAGCGCTTCGCCGCGTTGGCGGTGGAACGGGCGGGAGTGGCGGTAATCCCGCTCTCGCCCTTCTTCGAGGAGGCGCCGGTCCGGAGCATGATCCGCCTGTGCTTCGCCAAACGGGACGAGACGCTGGATGCCGGGCTGGCGGCGCTGGCCCGGGCGCGCACGCTGGCCGCCGGGGGCTGATCCCGTCAGGCGTTTGCGGTCAGCCGCGGCCTTGACTGCGAGTTCGCGGGCGGGTTCACCAGCAGCTTCCAACGGCGCTTGTGCCGCGCCGCCCAGGGCGCCAGCTCCTCCGGCGCGAGGGGTTGGGCGATGAGGTAGCCCTGGACCACGTCGCAGCCGAAATCGCGCAGGATGGCCAGCTGTTCGGCGGTCTCCACCCCCTCCGCGGTGGCGGTCAGGCCAAGCCCGTGCGCGAGGTCGACCATCGCCTTGACGATGGTTCGGCTATCGCGGCTCTGCGCGAGGTCGCGGATGAACAGCCGCTCGATCTTGACCTCGGTGAAGGGCAGCTGCCGCAGCTGGATCAGGCTGGAATAGCCGGTGCCGAAGTCGTCGATGGCGAGGCCGATGCCCTTGATCCGGAACCGGGTCAGCGTGTCCATCAGCTTGACGAGCGGCTGGGTCGCGCCCTCGGTCAGCTCCAGCACCAGGCGCTCGGTCGGCACGTCGAGCCCGCGGCACATGCGCTCGACCAGATCGGGGAAGTCGAGGTGCTCCAGCGACAGCGCGGAGATGTTGAAGGCGAGGCCGGGGTCCAGGCCGAGCGCCTGCCAATTGCGCCATTGCCGGAGGCTGGTCCGAAGGCCCCATTGGGTCAGCTGATCGATCAGCCCGTGCCGCTCGGCCAGCGGGACGAAGCGGGCCGGTCCGATCGCGCCAAGCTGGGGATCGTCCCACCGCACCAATGCTTCGACCCGCACCAGCCGCCCGTCGTCCGCCGCCACCTTGGGCTGGTAGACCATGAACAGACGGTGGTTGATCAGCGCCCGCTCGAGACCCTCGAGCAGGTGCAGCTCCGCCGCGCTTGTCATCTCGCCAGCGAGGGTTTGAGATCGTTCAGGAGGACTGCCAGTTCTTCAAACCGCGCCGGCTTCTCGACAGGACCCGCCATCTGCAGGCCGAGCGCCTCGCCCAGGCGGAAGGCCGACTCCAGCACCCGCCGATCGAAACCCGAGATGATGAGCACCGGGCCGCGATATCGGGCGTCGGCCAGAAAGCGCAGGAACTCGACGCCGTCCGTACCTGGCATCCCCAAGTCGAGCGCGACCATGTCCGGGCGAACGTCTCCGAAGCACCGCCGGAATTCCGCCTCGTTGCGAGCGATCGACGCTTCAAACCCGCATTCGCGCGCGGCCGCGGCCAGGAAATCGGCAAGCGCGGGTTCGTCGTCAATCAGCAGCAGCCGTGGCCGCTCCATGCACCATCCCTCCCGAGCGGCCCTCCTTGCGCATCTTTCTGGGGCAGCGTCAAACCTAGAAACAAGTTCTTAACCGCAACGCGTATAAGGGAGGCGGTCGGAAAGGGCGAAAGAGGGGTAGCGCGTGTTCGGAAGCCTGATCCGCCGCAAGCCGGCGGGCAAGACCGCTGCCGACGAGGCAGCATTCGAATCGACCACCTTCTCCTTGAGCATGGCCGTTCCGCGCCCGATCGAGCGCCGCGAGGAGCACCGGCTGCTGTCGACCCTGCGGGTGGCCAAGCTGTCGAGCGCGTTGGGGGAACAGCTGATCCGCCTCCGGAACGTGTCGGCGGGCGGGCTGATGGCCGAGTGCAACCGGTCGCCGGCGATCGGTGAGCAGGTGGAGGTCGAGTTCTCCAGCCAGCGCATCCCGGCTTCGGTGGTCTGGACCCGCGAAAGCCTGCTGGGGCTCAAGTTCGACGGCGGCGTGGACCTCGGCGAGCTGCTCGCCGGGCGCAAGCCGCGCCACGGCTTCCGCCCGCGGCCGCCGCGCCTGGAGGTCAACTGCAAGGCTTCGGTGAAGGTCGGCAAGGCCTACTACACCGTCGACGTCCACGACATCTCGCTCCGCGGGATGAAGGTCGAGCCGATCGACGAATATTGCCTCGGCAAGCCGGTCGTGGTGGTGGTCGAGAGCCTCCGGCCCGTGAAGGGTGAGGTGCGCTGGTATTCCGAGCGGCGGGCCGGCATCGTGTTCGACAAGGAACTGGGCTTCGAGGAGCTCGCCGAGTGGATCGGCAGACGGCTGGAGCTCGCCAGCCTAAAGGCTTCCTACAAGCACTAGGGGATACAAACCGCCGGGCCGAGCGCCTATCTCCGCTTCACAAGTTCCAGGAGCGGTGATGATGGCGGATCAGGTTGCGGTGCTGGCGGGCGGGTGCTTCTGGTGCACCGAAGCGGTCTTTCTCGACGTGGCCGGCGTCAAGGAAGTGGAGAGCGGTTACACCGGCGGCCAGACCGTCAATCCGACCTACAAGCAGATCTGCGGCGGAGAGACCGGCCACGCCGAGGCGATCCGGATCACCTTCGATCCGGAGGTGGTGAGCTATTCCGACCTGCTCGACATCTTCTTCGCCACGCACGACCCGACCCAGCTCAACCGGCAGGGCAACGACATCGGCACGCAATACCGCTCGGCCATCTTCCCCCAGAACGAAGCGCAGGCCGGTGAGGCACGTGAGGCCATAGCGCGCGCCAACGCCGAGCGCGGCGGCCGCGTCGTAACGACGATCGAGCCGGCCGCGGACTGGTACCCGGCCGAAGACTATCATCAGGATTATTGGGCCACCGAGGGTCAGCGGAACCCCTATTGCCTGGCGACGATCCCGCCCAAGCTGAACAAGCTGCGCAAGAGCTTCCAGAACCGGCTGAAGTCGGCGGCCGCAAACGCCTGACCTCCGGCGCGGCGGCTTACCCGCGGTCCGCGGCTGCCCGCCCGAGCCGGTCGTTGATCCCCGCGCCCAGGCCCCAGTTCGGGATCGGCGCGACGGCGATCCGCGGCAGAGTTTGCGCGTCGGCCTCATGCAGGGCGGCAAACAGGTTTGCGGCAGCCTCCTCCAGGTCGCCGGCCGGGCTGAGGCTGGCGTTTCCGGCCACCGGGCCGAAGCCGATCAGCCATTCGTCGGTTTGCGCGACCACCGCGTTCAGCCGCACCGGCTTGCTCGGCGCATAATGGCTGGCGAGCTGGCCGGGTGCTTCGATCCCGCTCGCATCGCCGGTCGCCTGGGGTACCTCGATCGGGCCGGGGCGGAGCAGGCGCAGCCCGCCGCCGGTGGCTGCGACGATGGTCGACTCGATGCCGCGCTCCGTCGGCCCGCCGTCGAGGACCAGCGGAATGCGTCCGCCGAGGCTGGCCAGCACATGATCCGCGCGGGTCGGGCTGATCCGCCCGCTTCGATTAGCTGAGGGCGCGGCGAGGGGGCGGGCGGCCGCGCGCAGCACGGCCTGCATGACGTGATGGGCGGGCACCCGTAGTGCCACCGTCGGCAGCCCGGCCGTCACCAGCGATGCCACCGCCTCGCCTGAGCGCAGCGGGACCACGAGGGTCAGCGGCCCCGGCCAATGCTGCTCCGCCAGGGCCAGCGCCGCCTGGTCGAACGTGCCGATCGAGGTTGCCGTTTGAAGGTCTGGCACATGCACGATCAGCGGATTGAAGCTCGGCCGGCCCTTGGCGGCATAGATGCGCGCCACCGCTTCGCCGTTCGTCGCGTCGGCGGCGAGGCCGTAGACGGTTTCCGTCGGCACCGCGACCGGCCGCCCGGCCGCGATAAGCGCGGCGGCCTCTGCGATCCCCACCTGGTCGCAGCCGAGCACGCGGGTCTCTGGAAGGCTCATCGCCTCGCCGCTATGGCATCGCCGGCCAGGCTACAAGGGAACCCGCCATGACCTTCCGCGCGCCAGTTCAGGAGCAGCACTTCGTCCTCGACCACGTCGTGCGCATCGGCGAGCTCAGCAACGCGGGCGAGGTGGTCGATGCGGTGCTGGAGGGCGCGGCCGCCTTCGCTGAGGGCGAGATCGAGCCCTTGAACCGGGTTGGCGACACGGCAGGGGCCAGATGGTCGCCGGATGGAGTGGCGATGCCGTCCGGCTTTCACGGCGCCTACCAGGCGTTCGTGCACGGTGGTTGGGGCACCATCTCGGCACCGGAGGACGCGGGCGGACAGGGGCTTCCGCTGGCGCTCGGCGCGGCGGTGATGGAGGACCTCAATGCCGCCAACCTGGCGTTTGCGCTATGCCCGATGCTCAGCATGGGGGCCGTGGAAGCGCTTGAGGCGCACGGCAGCCCCGAGCAGAAGCGCGACTATCTTCGGAGGATCGTGTCGGGCGAGTGGCCGGCGACCATGAACCTCACCGAGCCGCAGGCAGGGTCGGACGTGGGCGCGCTCAGGACCCGGGCGGAGCCGAACGGCGACGGTAGCTGGCGGATCACCGGCACCAAAATCTACATCACCTACGGCGAGCACGACCTGGCCGAGAACATCATCCACCTGGTGCTGGCGCGAACTCCGGACGCGCCGGTCGGCACGCGCGGCATCTCGCTCTTCCTGGTGCCCAAGCTGCTGCCGGACGGTAGCCGCAACGACGTCCGCTGTGCGTCGATCGAGCACAAGCTCGGCATCCACGCCTCACCAACCTGCGTCATGACCTACGGCGACGAAGGCGGTGCAATAGGCTGGCTGATCGGCCCGGAGCATGGCGGCATGCGGGCGATGTTCACCATGATGAACAATGCCCGGCTGAACGTCGGCCTGCAGGGTGTCGGTATCGCCGAGCGCGCGACCCAGCGAGCGATCGACTATGCGCTCGGCCGGGTGCAGTCGGCCCGGGTTGGAGCCGAGAGCCGTGCCGCCGTCGCGATCCATGAGCATCCGGACGTGCGGCGGATGCTGCTGCGGATGCGGGCGCTGACGGGCGGTGCGCGGGCGCTCGCTTATTATGCCTTCGGGCAGGTCGACCGGGCGCGCGCCGGCGACGCGGAAGCGGGTAAGCGGGCCGACCTGCTGACCCCGCTGGTCAAGGCGTGGGGCACGGACGTGGGCTGCGAGGTCGCGAGCCTTGGCGTGCAGGTGCACGGGGGCATGGGCTACGTCGAGGAAACTGGCGCCGCGCAGCACTTCCGCGATGCCAGGATCGCGCCGATCTACGAGGGCACCAACGGCATCCAGGCCGCGGACCTGGTCGGGCGCAAGCTCGGGCTCGACGGCGGGCTCGCGTTCGACGGGCTGATCGCCGACATCCGCGCGGAATGCGAAGCGCCGGCGATCGAGGCTCTGGCCGATGCGGTGGAGATCGCCGCGGCGACGCTGCGGACTGCGGGTCATGACGACCGGCTGGCGGGCAGCTATCCGTTCATGACCATGTGCGCGGTGCTGACGGCCGGCTGGCTGCTGGAGCGGCAGGCACGGGCGGCGATCGGGGGCACTCCCTTCGAGCAGGCCAAGCGGGCGGCGGCAGGGTACTTCCACTCCGTGATCGTGCCCGAAGCGCTTGGGCTGGCGGCGGGAGCCGAGGCAGGCGCGGAGCTGCTCTACCTGGTTCCGGCGGATGCGTTGGCGTAAAGCAGCTTCTCCCCGTTGGGGGAGAGCCGCGAAGCGGCGGAGGGGTGCGGCTCAGACCCCTCTGTCAGCTGCGCTGACATCTCCCCCAAGGGGGAGTAGCTAATGGCGCTCAAGCAGCTCCGCCGCATCGATCCCCAGCCGCGCCATGCGGGCGCGGATCGCCGGCCACTCGTGGACGATGAAGCTCTCGCGCTCGCGCGCGGCCAGGCGGCTGCGCGCGCCGGCGGCGACGAACATGCCCACGCCACGCTTGACCACGATCAAGCCTTCGTCTTGGAATCCTTGATAGGCCTTGGCGACGGTCAGCGGGTTGGCTCCCTGCTCCGTCGCGAACGCCCGCACCGAGGGTAGCGGATCGCCATCGCCATAGCTGCCGGACAGGATGGCGTCGGTGATGACTTCCCTCAAGCGGACGTAAACAGGCTTGTCGTGCGAACCGCGGAGCGTCATGCTGTTCTAATACAGCGTGGCGGGTCGGAGATCAAGGTCTGCGGCTTAGTTGAGCGGCGCTTCCCACCGCCGCACGATCGTCGGCAATGCCGGCCGCGGTCGCTCCACCACCGCCACCCCGGGCGAGCCGAAGAAGAAAAAGCCCGCGATCCGCTCGTTGCCCAGGCAAAAGGCCCGGCGCACGGTCGGGTCGTAGGCCGCCCAGCCGCTGAGCCAACTGCCGACGAACCCCATGGCGTGGGCCGCGTGAAGCAGGTTCATGGCGACGGAGCCGCACGATAATTCCTGTTCCCAGACCGGGATCTTGTGGTTCGAGACCGGTGCCGAGATCAGCACCACCAACGCTTCGCCGCTGCGGGCGAAATCGTCCGCCTTGTCGTGGTGCGCAGCGGTCGAGTCGGGGTGGTTGTCGTCCAGCGCGCGATGCAGCAGCTGGGCCAGATCGTCGCGCTGCGCCTTGTCCACGACCACGAACCGCCAGGGCACGAGCTTGCCATGGTCGGGAGTGCGGCTGGCTATGACCAGCATCTCGTCCAGTTGTTCGCTCGTCGGTCCCGGCCCGACCATCTCCCGCGCCCGGCCGGAGCGCCGGGTCTGTAGCAGGGACAGGGGCGAGGACAGGTCGTTCAGCATGACGGCCGCGATCTAATCGTGCGAGCCGCTCGCAACAACCGGCTTGGCAAGGCGGATTTGCTCGTTACGGTGCCGGGCGAGTCAAGGTGTCGAGGGTTTGTAGCAGCATGAAGCCAATTTCCGCTTGGGTCGAGGGCGACTGGATCGCGGTGGTCGCGGTTGTTCTCCTCGGAGTATTCCTGACGATCGGCGCCAAGATCGCCATCCAGAAGGAACCGGAGTTCGCAGGTCATCCCAAGGGCCTGTACATGCTGTTCTTCGCCGAGATGTGGGAGCGCTTCTCCTACTACGGCATGCGGGCGTTGCTGATCTTCTACCTGACCAAGCATTGGCTGTTCGCCGACGACAAGGCGAACCTCATCTACGGCGCGTACACCAGCCTCGTGTACATCACGCCCGTGCTCGGCGGCTACCTCGCCGACCGCTACCTGGGGCAGCGCAAGGCGGTGCTGTTCGGCGGCCTGCTGCTGGCGATCGGGCACAGCCTGATGGCGGTCGAGGGCAACGGCGGACAGACCGACCCGGCCATCAACGTCTTCTGGGGTGCGCTCGCCTTTATCATCGTCGGCTCGGGCTTCCTCAAGGCCAACATTTCGGTGATGGTGGGGCAGCTCTACAAGTTGACCGACGTCCGCCGCGACGGCGCCTACACGGTGTTCTACATGGGCATCAACGTCGGCGCGGCGCTCGGCACCATCCTGGTTGGCTACCTGGGCGAGACCATTGGTTGGGGCTATGGCTTCGGTCTCGCCGGCATCGGCATGCTTGCGGGCCTGGTCGTGTTCGTGCTCGGCAAGCCGGCACTGCGCGGCGCGGGCGAGGCTCCGCGGCCGTTGGCGAAGAACACCGAGTTCGCGCTTTATGGTGTGGGAGTGGCGTCGGTCGCGGTGATCTGGGCGCTGGTGCAGTACCAGGACGTGATCCAGACGCTGCTGATCATCTCGGGCGTTGCACTGCTCGGCTACGTGCTGTTCCAAGCCTTCAAGCTCGAGAAGGAGCCGCGGGAGCGCATTTTCGCCATCCTCTTTCTGATCGCCCTCAACCCCATCTTCTGGGGGCTGTTCGAGCAGGCGGGCGGGTCGATGAACCTGTTCACCGACCGCTTCGTGGACCGCGGTGGCGTGCCGGCGTCCATCTTCCAGTCGATCAATCCCATCTACATCATCCTGCTGGCACCGCTGTTCGCCGGGCTCTGGGTGACGCTGGGCAAGCGCGGCGTGGAGCCGTCGGCGCCCGCCAAGTTCGGGCTCGCGCTGCTGCAGGTCGGCCTCGCCAACCTCGTTCTGGTTTGGGGCGCGCAGGCGGTCGGCGTCGCGGTGATGACCCCCGTGCTGTTCGTGTTCCTCTACTACCTGCTCGCCACCACTGGCGAGCTGTGCCTGTCGCCTGTGGGCCTCAGCGCGATGAACCGGCTTGCGCCCAAGTTCATGGCCAGCCTCATCATGGGCGCATGGTTCTACATGACGGCGGTCGGCAACTTCGTCGCGGGCAAGATCGGCGAGGCGACCGGCGGCCATGGCGGCGAGATGACCAAGGACAAGTTCCTGGAGATCTACAACCTCTTCGGCTGGGTCACGATCGGCATCGGCGTCGCCGTGCTGCTGCTCTCCCCGCTAGTCAAACGCTGGATGCACCTCGACACGCTCCAGGATGAGGAACTCGGCGGCCGCGCTGAACTCGCCGAGAACCAGGGGGCGGGCATGTTCCCGCAGGGCGAAACCGCGCCCGTGCGGCCAAAGGAGGCCTGATGCGCCGGCAAGCGATCGGGGCTGCGGCGCTCGCCGCTGCGCTGCTGACGGGGTGTGCGACCGGCGGCGAGAAGGCCAAGCCGCTCCGCATCAACCAGGACCCGTTCCCTTCCACCTACCAGCGCTACCCGGGCGCGGCGACCCTGATCCGTGGCGTCACCATCCTCGACGGCGAAGGCGGCCGGATCGAAGGCGGCGAGATCGTGCTGGCCGACGGCAAGGTGCAGGCGGTGGGGACCGGGCTTGCGGCTCCAAGCGGCGCGGTGGTGATCGACGGCGCCGGCAAGTACGTCACCGCCGGGATCATCGACGTGCACAGCCACCTCGGCGACTATCCTTCTCCGAGCGTCGAAGCGCACCAGGACGGCAACGAAGCGACCGGACCCGCTCGTCCCGAAGTCTGGGCGGAGCATAGCGTCTGGCCGCAGGACCCGGGGTTCAGCCGCGCGCTGACCAATGGCGGGGTGACCGCGCTGCAGATCCTGCCCGGCTCGGCCAACCTGTTCGGCGGCCGCTCGGTGACGGTCAAGAACGTGCCCGCGCGCACCGTGCAGGGCATGAAGTTCCCCGGCGCGCCGTACGGGCTCAAGATGGCTTGCGGCGAGAACCCCAAGCGGGTCTACGGGTCAAAGGGCACCATGCCCGCGACCCGCATGGGCAATATCGCGGTCACCCGGCAGACCTGGACCAACGCGCAGAAATATAAGCGCAAGTGGGACGCCTATGAGGAGGATGGCGGCGAGATGCCCGACCGCGACCTCGCCATGGACACGCTGCGCGGGGTACTGGCCGGCGACATCCTGGTCCACAACCATTGCTATCGCGCGGACGAGATGGCGGTCATGATCGACCTCTCCAAGGAGGCCGGCTACAAGATCGGCACCTTCCACCACGCGGTGGAAAGCTACAAGGTCGCCGACCTGCTCGCGCGCGAGGGCATTTGCTCGGCGATGTGGGCGGACTGGTACGGCTTCAAGATGGAGGCCTATGATGCCGTGCGGGAGAACGTGCCGCTGGTCCACCAGGCAGGGGCGTGCGCGATCGTGCATTCGGACGATCCCAACGGCATTCAGCGGCTCAACCAGGAAGCGGCCAAGGCGCTGGCCGCCGGGCGGCGCATGGGGCTGAACATCGCGGAGGAGACGGCCTGGACCTGGCTGTCCGCCAACCCCGCCAAGGCGCTCGGCATCTTCGAGCAGACCGGCAGCCTCAAGCCAGGGAAGAATGCCGACGTGGTGTTGTGGAACGGCAATCCCTTCAGCAACTACTCGCGCCCCGAGCGGGTGTGGATCGACGGTGCGCTGATGTACGACGCCAACAACCCGCGGCTTCGTCCGGTCAGCGACTTCGAGCTCGGCCAGCCGGGCGAAGGGGACGTGAAATGACGCGCACCTTCCTTGCTCCTCCCCCTTGGGGGAGGTGTCATGTGCAGCATGACGGAGGGGTCGATGCGGGTAGTACAAACCCCTCCGTCGCCGCTTCGCGACGCCACCTCCCCCAAGCGAGAGGAGCTTGGCGGGCACTTGCGGCGGTGTGCGCCCTGCTTTCTGCTACCCCCGCCGCCGCCCAGACGATCGCGATCACCGGCGGCACCGTTGCGCTGGGCGACGGGTCGGAGCCGATCCCGGGCGGAACGGTGGTGATTCGTGACGGCCGAGTGGTCGCGGCCGGCAACGTCCCTGCACCGGGTGGAGCGGAGGTCATCGACGCTACCGGCAAGTGGGTGACCCCCGGCCTGGTCGCCGGCTTCTCCCGGCTCGGCCTGCTCGACGTGGACGCGGTCGATGCCGCCAACGACGTCACTTCGGAGGGCCCGTTCAGTGCGGCGCTGGACATCGCGCCCGCGGTCAACCCCAACGCCCAGCCCGTCGCGATCAACCGCGCCGACGGCGTGACCCGCGCGGTGGTCGCTCCGGCCGTCGGCAAGAGCATCTTCGCCGGCCAGGGCGCGCTGATCGACACCGGCGCCGATCTCGACCCGGTCACTCGTCCGCGGCTGTTCCAGTTCGTCGAGCTCGGCGAACAGGGCGCGGAAGAAGCGGGAGGCTCGCGCGCCGCGGCGCATGTGCTGCTCCGCAACGCCCTGCGGGAAGCTTCCGAGCTCGGCCGCTTCGGCAGCCCCGTCGCTTCCGGCGGTCAGGAGCAGCGACCCGGCGTTCCGGAGAACCCGACCGATCCCAAGCTGCTGACCCCGCAGGCGCAGCGCAGCCAGGACGTGCTGCTGACCCGCTTCGACGCGGCCGCTCTGGTGCCGGTGCTGCGCGGACGCCAGCTCCTGATGGTCCATGCCGAGCGCGCGACCGACATCCTGCAGGTGCTGGCGCTCAGGCGCGAGTTCCCGAACCTCAAGCTGGTGATCGTCGGCGCGGACGAGGGCTGGACGGTGGCGGAGCGGCTGGCCGCGAGCAGCGTGCCCGTGATCGCATCGGCCCTGTCCGACCTCCCCGGCGGGTTCGAGAGCCTGGCCGCGACGCAGAGCAATATCGGGCGGATGCGGGCGGCGGGCGTCAACGTCGCGATCGGCACCATCAACGACGACGATTCCCGCATGGCCTTTCGCGGCCGCCATTATGCCGGCAACCTGGTCGGGCTCGGCAAGGTGCCGGGCGCGACGGGCCTGAGCTGGGGCGAGGCGCTGGCGATGGTCACTTCGCGCCCCGCCGAGGCGGTCGGCCTGGGCGGTGAGATCGGGAGTCTTCGGCCGGGACGGCGGGGCGATGTGGTGGTGTGGTCGGGCGATCCGCTGGAAAACACCAGCGCCGCCGAGCTGATCCTGATCGACGGCGTACGCCAGCCGCTGGCGACCCGGCAGACCAAGCTGCGCGACCGTTATCGAGACCTCAAGCAGGACGTGCTTCCACAGGCCTACCGGCGGTGAGCCGGCTCTATTAAAGCAGTTCGCATGGGCAGAAAATTCTTCGGCACGGACGGCATCCGCGGGCTGACCAACAGCGCGCCGATGACCGCGGAGACGGCGCTCAAGGTCGGGCAGGCGGCGGGGGCGCACTATCTGCGCGGCCAGCACCGGCACCGGGTGGTGATCGGCAAGGACACGCGGCTGTCCGGCTACATGATGGAATCGGCGCTGGTCGCCGGCTTCTGCAGCGTGGGCATGGATGTGGTGCTGCTCGGGCCGATGCCGACCCCGGCGGTGGCGATGCTGACCCGCTCCATGCGCGCGGACCTCGGCGTGATGATCTCCGCCAGCCACAACCCGTTCGCGGACAACGGGATCAAGCTGTTCGGGCCCGACGGGTACAAGCTCAGCGACGAAGACGAGCTGGCGATCGAAGCGCGGCTTGACGGCGCGCCGGAGCTGGCGCGGCCCGAGCTGATCGGCCGGGCCAAGCGGATCGAGGACGCACGGGGCCGCTACGTCCATTTCGCCAAATCGACCTTTCCCGAGCGGCTGAGTCTGGACGGGCTCAAGATCGTGGTCGATTGCGCGCATGGCGCCGCCTACCATGTCGCGCCCGACGCCTTGTGGGAGCTGGGCGCGGAGGTGGTCGCACTTGGCACCTCGCCCAACGGCCTCAACATCAACGACGGTTGCGGGTCGACCCACCCGCAGCTGCTGCAGGAACGGGTCGTCAGCGAGGGGGCCGACATCGGTCTGGCGCTGGACGGCGACGCGGACCGGCTGATCGTGGTCGATGAGACGGGCAAGGTAGTGGATGGCGACCAGCTGATGGCGCTGATCGCCCTCGATCAGGCGCGGCACGGGCTGCTGCGCGGCGGGGGCGTAGTCGCCACCGTCATGTCCAATCTCGGGCTCGAGCGGAAGCTGGAGAGCGAGGGGCTGCGGCTTGAGCGGACCAAGGTCGGCGACCGTTACGTGCTGGAGGCTATGCGGGAGAAGGGCTGCAACATCGGCGGGGAGCAGTCGGGGCACATCATCCTGACCGATCATGCCACCACCGGCGACGGGCTGGTCGCCGGGCTGCAGGTCCTGGCTGCGCTGGTGGACCAGGGCAGACCGGCGAGCGAGCTGCTGCGGCAGTTCGAGCCGGTCCCGCAGCTGCTCAAGAATGTCCGCTTCGCCGGGGGTGCTCCGCTGGAGGCGGCGGGGGTCAAGACCTGCATCGCGGACGCCGAGGCCGAGCTGAACGGCAAGGGCCGGCTGGTGATCCGCAAATCCGGAACCGAGCCGCTGATCCGGGTCATGGCCGAAGGCGATGACGAAGCGCAGGTCCATTCGGTCGTGGAGCGTATCTGCGAGGCGGTCGCGCGGGCTTAAGGAAGTTTTCGGCTTTTTCCGCCATTCGGGGGAAAGCGGAAATCCGTTTCCCCCGGTTAAGCGTTTCCCGCTGCAACGGGAGCCGGACTTCCGCTGCTGCGGACACGGACAAGGATATCGATGACCGGCCCAACCACCCCCCGCGTCCTGATCATCGCCGGTTCCGACAGCGGCGGCGGCGCGGGCATCCAGGCGGACATCAAGACGGTCACCATGCTCGGCGGCCACGCCGCGACCGCGATTACGGCGATCACCGCGCAGAACACGCTGGGCGTGACCGCGGTGCACCCGGTTCCGGCGGAAATGGTGCTGGCGCAGATCGACGCGGTGCTCGACGACATCGGCGCCGACGTGGTCAAGATCGGGATGATCGGCAGCGCCTTCACCGCGCATGTCGTCGCCGACCGGCTCGAGCAGCTGGGCGGAGTGCCGATCGTCTTCGATCCGGTGATGGTCGCGACCAGCGGAGCCGACCTGGCGGACGAAGCGACGATCGCCGCTTTCAACCGGCTGATGGACGTGGCCACGATCGTCACGCCCAACCTGCCGGAACTGCAGCGGCTGACCGGCAAGGACGATCCGGTGGATGCGGCGTTGAGCCTCGTCGGCGCGCACCGCTGCGCGGTAATGATCAAGGGCGGGCACGACGAGGGCGACGCGCTTGCCGACGCCCTGATCGAAGAAGACAATATGACCAGCTGGCAGGGCCAGCGCATCCACACGCCGCATACCCACGGCACCGGCTGCACGCTGGCGAGCGCCATCGCGGTGGGGCTGGCCGAGGGCAAGAGCCTGGCCGACGCGGTCGCCACCGCACGCGAGTTCGTGCGGCTGGGCCTGCTTGAAGCGCCGGGGCTGGGGCAGGGGCATGGGCCGCTCGGGCACCATCGGGTGCGCTTGGACGTGGGCGGCGGGCCCCGGCTCAACCAGGTGACCGTCACCGGCAAGGACTACGGCAAGTCTGTGCAATTCTACCGGCGGCTCGGCCTCAGGCAGATCGTGGACAGCCCGGAAAATGGCTACGCCCGATTCGAGACTTGGGGAGGTGCGACCTTGTCTGTGCAGATCGACCCGGACGAGGAGATCGCGCCCACCGCCGCCATCTATCTCGAATGCGACGACCTCGACGCGCGGGTCGAGCAGTTGGCACGCACCGGCTTGCCCTTCGAACATGGCCCGCGCAACCAGCCGTGGATGTGGCGCGAGGCGCGGCTGCGGGATCCGTCGGGCAACATCGTATTCCTCTACAAGGCGGGGGAAGCGCGGCGCTTCCCACCCTGGCGGCTGGCCGAGGCGGCTCCCGTCGAACGCGACGAGCCGAGCGACGAACTGCCCGAACCCTCTTCCGAGGTGCTGCGCGCCGCACTACCCTGAGGGGCGTGGGACGACCCTGCTTCAAGCTCGAGCGCGATCATCCGATGCCGCTGGCCGGGGTCGACGAGGCCGGCTGCGCGCCGCTGGCAGGGCCGGTGGTCGCCGCAGCGGTGGTGCTGGACCGCGAGAAATTCCCGCGCGGGATCGACGACAGCAAGAAGTTGGACCTCCAAACGCGCGAGGCCGTCTTCGCCAAGCTGCAGAGCCAAGCGCGGTTCGGCGTCGGCATCTGCACGGTCGAGGAGATCGACACCCTCAACATCTACTGGGCGCGCATGCTGGCGATGATTCGCGCGGTGGAAGCGCTCGGCTTCGACCCGGCGATGGTGCTGGTCGATGGGAACCGTTGTCCCAAGTGGGAGCGGCCGAGCGTGCCGATCATCGCGGGCGACGCCAAGTGCCGCTCGATCGCCGCCGCGTCCATCGTCGCCAAGGTCACGCGCGACCGGATCATGGCGCGATACGCCGAGGAGCACCCGGGGTACGGCTGGGAAAGCAACCGCGGCTATCCGACTCCGGATCATCGCCGCGCGCTGCGCGAACTCGGGCCGACGCCGCTGCACCGACGCAGCTTCGGGCTCGTGCGCGAGGTGCTCGCCGCGGCCGCCCAGCCCATGCTGTTCGCGGCGGAGTAGCGAAAGCGGTCAGGCGAGTCCTCCTGGCCACACCACCACCGATTGAGTCTTCGTCAGCGATGTGGACTCAACATCTTGTGCTCGGAAGAGTTCGGACTCGTTCCGTTCCTGCAACGGCTCTGCTCCCGTTAACCCTTCTTCTGTTGACCCAAAGCGCGGCCGGACTCAGCATGAGTGGCAACAGGGGACACCATTCATGAACCTCATGACGCCAGTCCGGCCGGCGCGCGTCCGTGCGCCGGCGAATGATGCTCCGTCTCGAGTCGCCGACGGCCGGATCATCCAGGGCGACTGCATCGCCGAGATGGCCAAGCTGCCGGCCAAGTCCGTCGACATGATCTTCGCCGATCCGCCCTACAATCTGCAGCTCGGCGGCGACCTGTTCCGGCCGGAAGGCGGGCGGGTCGATGCGGTCGACAATG
>NZ_CADCWA010000093.1 GCF_902806285.1 uncultured Sphingomonas sp.
AGTTGCACCATGATGGGCTTCCAAGAACGTGCCAGTGGCGGATGGGGTGGGATTCGAACCCACGGTGAGCTTGCACCCACGGCGGTTTTCAAGACCGCTGCCTTAAACCACTCGGCCACCCATCCCCGGTAGTCTTCGGTTCAGCAAGTCCCGCCTAGGCACAAGCATCGCGCTGGTGCAAGGCGCGCGTGAACGGGACGACGATGCCGGGCGTTATGGACCGCATGAATTGGGAGGGTCGACGGCGGGTGGGGGTACGTCTGGTCATAGGGGGGGCGACGCTGGCGGCGCTCGCGTTAACGCCGGCCAGCGCGCAGCGCGATCCCCTGGCGCCCTTGCCGGAGCGGCCGCCTGTGCCTGCACCCGCTACCCCGCGCCCGATCATGCCCGCGCCGGTGCAGGTGCGTCCGACGACGCCATACCTCTATCCCGCTCCGGCGCGGCCGGTGACCGGCGGGTTCGAGTCATACAAGCAATATCTGGTCGCTCGCGCGCGCTCGGCGGGGGTGCGCGAGGCGACGATCGGGTCGGTCGTGCCGGGGCTGACGCTCAACGCCACGGTGATTCGGCTCGACCGGGCGCAGCCGGGCAACATCAGCAACCCCAACTATACGCCGCCCTTCTCGCCCTACCGGCGGCAGCACGTCACGCCCGACCTGACCAGCCGCGGCGCCGCCAAGTACCGCGCGAACTACGGCTATCTTACCGGCATCGAGCGGCGGTTCGGGGTCGAGCCGCAGGTGCTGCTGGCGATCTTCGGGCATGAAACCAGCTTCGGCCGGGTGACGGGCACATTCGATCTGCCGCAGGTGCTTGCGACGCTGGCTTACGAAGGCCGGCGTCGCAGCTTCTTCGAGGAGGAGTTCATCGCGTCGCTGCGCTTGCTTGAACAAGGCATCCCGCGGGCGCGGCTGCGCGGCAGCTATGCCGGGGCGACCGGCTACCCGCAGTTCATGCCGTCCGTCGTGCTGCGGCTGCGCACGGACGGCGATGGCGACGGGGTGGCCAACATCTGGGGAAGCGAGGCGGACGCGCTCGCCTCCATCGCCGCCTATCTGCGCGATGCCGGATGGAAGCCGGACCTGCACTGGGGCGTTCCGGTCCGCGTTCCCGCGACCTTCAACCGCGCCGCCGTCCGCACTGCTTTGGCCGCCCCGCGCTGTCCCCGGGTCTACGCCCGCCACAGCCGTTGGCTGACGATGCGCGAATGGCGCGCGCTTGGGATCGTCCCGACCAGGCGCGGGCTGCCGGACGGCGAGATGGCCAGCCTGATCGAACCCGACGGGCCGAACGCCACCGCCTATCTGCTGACCACCAACTACCGGTCGATCCTCGATTATAACTGCTCCAACTTCTACGCCCTGTCCGTCGGCCTGCTGGGCGATTCGATCATGGGTGGATAGTGGCGCCGCCGCCACTCGCTAAGCGAGCCAGGTGGCGCTAATCAGCGGGTGTCACCTCAAGCTGGAGCCCAAGCTTCTCCGATGACCGCCACCCGACTGCTGCTTGCCGCCACTTCGCTCAGCCTGCTCGCCACCGCTTCTCCGGCCGCGGCCCCACCGTTCGAAACGCCCGCCAAGGTCGCCTACCTGATCGACCTGTCGTCCGGGGCCGAGCTCCTCGCCAAGAACGCGGACCAGCGCATGCCGCCCGCGTCCATGGCCAAGATGATGACCACGGAGGTCGCGTTCGAGTTGATCGACGGGGGCAAGCTGCCGCTCGGCAAGATGTGCACCGTACGGCCCGAGACATGGCAGCGCTGGCATGGGCCGCAGGCGGGCTCGACCATGTTCCTCAGCCCCAATGAGCAGGTCAGCGTCGAGAACCTGCTGCACGGCATTGTGACCCTGTCAGGCAACGACGCGTCCGTCGTGTTGGCCGAGTGCATCGCGGGCACCGAGCAGGCCTTTGCCGCGCAGATGAACGAGCTCGGCCGAAAGCTGGGGCTGACCGGGAGCAATTTCGGCAACTCGAACGGGTGGCCGGACGAGGGCGTCACCTACGTCACCGCGCGCGACCTCGCCAAGCTCGCCCGCGCCTCGGTCGAGCGCCACCCCAAGCTCTACAAGCAGTTCTACGGGCAGCCGAGCTTCACCTGGGGCAAGACCTTAGGCTCGGGCGAGGCGATCACCCAGGGCAACCGCAACCCGATCCTCGGCAAGATCGCAGGCGCCGACGGCCTCAAGACCGGCCACACGGAGGAGGCGGGCTACGGCTTCACCGGCTCGGCCGAGCAGAACGGCCGCCGGCTGATCATGGTGGTCGCGGGTCTCACTGGCTTCAACCAGCGCATCGACGAGTCGACCAAGCTGATGAATTGGGGCTTCAATGCCTGGCAGACCAAGCCGCTGCTGGCTGCCGGCGCCAAGGTCGGCGAGGCCGAGGTGCAGCTGGGCGACGACGACCGCGTCGACCTCGTCGCACCCAAGGCGATCGCAGTCACCTATCCGGCCGGGCTGACGCTCGGCGACCCGCGCCTCAAGGTCCGCTACAACGGCCCGCTCAAGGCCCCGATCGCCAAGGGGCAGCAGGTGGCAGAGCTGGTCGTCACCCTGCCGGACGGAACGGTGCAGCGCACCCCGCTGACCGCAGCGGAGGCCGTGGAGGAGGCCGGCTTCTTCGGCCGCTTCTGGGTCGGCCTCAAGCAGCTGGTCGGGCTTGCCTGATCGTTGATGGCCGTGCTCCTGCGAAGCCAGGGGCCAGGTTGTTCGGCGATAAGGTCAAGAGGGTACTGGACCCCTGCCTGCGCAGGGGTACTAGAAGCTGATGCGCGGCAAGTTCATCAGCCTGGAGGGTGGGGAAGGGGTCGGCAAGTCGACCCAGCTCCGGGCGCTGGCTGCCGCCTTGCGGACACGGGGCCTGGACGTTGTTGAAACCCGCGAGCCGGGCGGCAGCGCGGGCGGCGAGGCGATCCGCGAGTTGCTGCTCGGCGGCGATGACGAGCGGTGGAGCGCTCCGGCCGAAGCGCTGCTGTTCGCCGCGGCCCGGACCGACCATGTCGACAAGCTGATCCGCCCGGCAGTGCTGAGCGGCCAGTGGGTATTGTCCGACCGGTTCATCGACAGCTCGCTCGCCTACCAGGGCGGCGCCGGAGGGCTGGGGGGTGACGCCGTGCGCGCGGTCAACGCCTTCGGTGTCGGCGAGTGGTTCCCGGACCGCACGCTGGTTCTGCTGCAGCCGCAAGGAGCGGACCGGGCGCTTGCGCGCGACGAGGGAGTCAGCGACCGCATCGGCGGCCGGCCGGCCAGCTACCACCATGCGGTGGACCAGGCGTTTCGCAAGATCGCGGCGGCCGAGCCGGAGCGCGTGCGCCTGGTCGATGCGTCGGGCACTCCAGGCGAGGTGACGCGGCGCCTGCTGGCCGCAATCGAGGACCTGCTATGACCCTGCACGGCCAGCATCGGGCGGTGGCGGCGTTTGGGGCGGCACGAGACAGCCACGCGCTGCATCATGCCTGGCTGCTCACCGGCCCACGCGGCGTTGGCAAAGCCCGCTTCGCCGACCTGGCCGCCGTGCGCTTGCTGGCGGACGCGGCCGGACCGAAGGTGAGCCTGCCCGGACTAGCGACGCCCGACGATCACCCGGTCGCCCGCCTGATCGCGGCCGGAAGCCATCCCGACTTCCGCCGGCTCGAACGTGAGCCGAACGACAAGGGCGATCTTCGCCGCAACATCACGGTCGCTCAGGTCCGCAAGCTCGGCGAACTGTTCGCGGTGGCTCCGTCCATGTCGCCCTGGCGCGCGGTGGTGATCGACAGTGTGGACGACCTGGAGCCCAACGCTGCCAACGCGCTTCTGAAAATGCTGGAGGAGCCGCCCGTCAACAGCATCTTCTTTCTGGTCAGCCACGCCCCCGGGCGCTTGCTGCCCACCATCCGCTCGCGCTGCCGCCGCTTGGATTTCGCCCGCCTGGACGATGCCGCCATGGCGTCGGCACTGGCCGAAGCGCTGCCGGACCTGCCCGACGCCGAGCGCACCAAGTTGATCGCGCTCGCCGCCGGCAGCGTGGGCCGGGCGCTCGCCTTTGCCGAACTGGACCTTGCCCCGCTTGGGGAGGAAGCGGCCGCGATCATGCGCGACGGCGATCCCCGCAACCTCCGCCGGTCCAAGCTGGCCGGCGCGTTGGGGCTCAAGGCCGCGGCGCCGCGCTACCTCGCGTTCCTGGAGCTGGTTCCGGCGCTGATCGCCCAGGAGGCCAAGGCGCAGGAGGGCGCGCGCCGGCAGCGGGCGCTCGACGCCTATGCCAAGGCGCGGGAGACCGCCGCCATTGCGCCGCGGCTGTCGCTGGATCCAGCCGCCGCGACCTTCCAGTTGGGCAACATTCTGGCTTCCGTTGCCGGGACGAGCGGCGACGGGTAGGGCGGCGGCGACATGCCCGAGCCCTTTTACATCACCACTGCCATCAGCTACCCCAACGGCCGCCCGCACATCGGCCATGCCTATGAGGCGATCGCAGCCGACGTCATCGCCCGCTTCCAGCGTGCCCGCGGCCGGGACGTACGGCTGGTCACCGGCACGGACGAGCATGGCCTCAAAATGGTTCAGACCGCCCGTGCTCAAGGCCGCGACACGCTGGAGTTCGCGGATGAAATGTCGAACCATTTCCGGCAGATGTGCGACGACTTGAATATCAGCTATGATGCTTTCGTACGAACCACCGAACCGCGCCACCATCGGGGGAGTATCGCGTTGTGGAAGGCGCTTGAGGCAAGCGGCGATCTGTACCTCGACCGCTACGAAGGCTGGTACTCGGTCCGCGACGAAGCCTTCTACGATGAAGGCGAGCTAACCGAAGGAGAAGGCGGGGAGAAACTCTCCCCTCAGGGCACGCCCGTCGAATGGACGGTGGAGGAGACCTGGTTCTTCCGCCTGTCGCGCTACGCCGAGCCGCTGCTCAAGCTCTATGCCGAGCAGCCCGACTTCATCCGTCCGGAAGGCCGCCGCAACGAGGTCGTCCGCTTCGTTGAAGGCGGGCTCAAGGACCTCAGCGTGTCCCGCACCAGCTTCGACTGGGGCGTCCGTGTCCCCGGCTCCCCCGATCACGTCATGTATGTGTGGGTGGACGCGCTCACCACCTACATGACGGGTGTGGGTTATCCCGAGCGGGAAGGGGAGTTCGGGCGCTTCTGGCCGGCCGACATTCACCTGATCGGCAAGGACATCGTGCGCTTCCATGCCGTTTACTGGCCGGCCTTCCTGATGAGCGCCGGCCTGCCGTTGCCGCGGCAGGTGTTCGGCCACGGCTTCCTCCTTGCCCGCGGCGAGAAGATGTCCAAGTCGGTCGGCAACGTCGTCGACCCGCTCGAGCTCGCCAGGCGCTACGGGGTCGACCAGCTGCGCTACTTCCTCCTGCGGGAGATCAGCTTCGGCCAGGACGGCAGCTATTCGGACGAGGCAATCGTATCGCGTGCGAATGCCGAGCTGGCAAACAGCTTCGGCAACCTGGCGCAGCGGACTTTCTCCATGATCTTCAAGAACCTGGACGGCGTTGTTCCCTCGCCGGGCGAACGGGCCGAAGACCTCGCCTTGCTGGAAGAAGTGCGTGCGGGCACGTCCCGGCTCCATGCGGAATTCGAGCAGCTGGCATTCTCCACCGGGCTGGAGGCGTGGATGGGCGCGGTGTTCGCCTGCAACGCCTATGTGGATGCCGCCGCACCCTGGGCGCTGCGGAAGACCGACCCCGACCGGATGGCGGAGGTGCTTGGAACGCTGGCCGAAGCGGTAACGCTGCTGACAAAGGCGGTCGAGCCGGTGGTGCCCGCCGCTGCCGGCAAACTGCTGTCATATCTGGAGGAGGGGCGGCGCGAAGGTCGCATCGGCCAGCCGCAGCCCATCTTCCCGCGGCTGGAGCTTGAGGCCGCGGCTCCGGCGGGAGCGGGGCAGGCCGCGTGACCCTGATCGACAGCCATTGCCATCTGAACTACCCGGGACTGGTCGAGGATGAACCAGGCGTCCTCGAGCGCGCCCGGAAGCGGGGGGTGCGAGGCTTCCTCAACATCTCGACCCGGCAGTCGGAGTGGCGTGACGTCGTGGCCGCGGCCGAGCGTCATGCCGATGTGTGGGCGGCGATCGGCGTTCACCCGCACGAAGCCGACGGCCATCCCGACCTCGGCGCCGAAGCGCTCACGGCGGCGGCCGCTCATCCGCGAGTGATCGCGATCGGCGAATGCGGGCTCGACTACCATTACGACAAGTCGGACCGGACCGCGCAGCGGGAGCGCTTCCAGGCGCACATCGCCGCCGCCCAGGAGACGGGCTTACCGCTGGTCGTCCATAGCCGCGACGCGGAGGAAGACACGGCGGCGATGTTGCGCGAAGCCCAGGGCGTCACCGGCGTACTCCATTGCTTCACCGGTACGCGCTGGCTGGCGGAGCGGGGACTTGAACTGGGCTTCTACGTTTCGCTCTCCGGCATCGTGACCTTCAAGAACGCCAAGGAGCTGCAGGAGGTCGCGCGGATGGTCCCGGCGGACCAACTGCTGGTGGAGACGGATGCCCCGTTCCTGGCGCCGGTCCCGAACCGCGGGAAGACCTGCGAGCCGGCCTTCGTCGCCGACACCGCGGCTTTCCTGGCCGAGCTGCGCGGCGAGGCGCCGGAGGAGCTTGCGGCGCGAACCACCGCCAACTTCTTCCGTCTGTTCAACAAGGCGGCGCGATGAAGCTGCGGATCCTCGGCTGCGGGACGTCGTCGGGCGTGCCGCGGATCGGGAACGACTGGGGACGATGCGATCCGGCCGATCCGCGCAACCGCCGCACGCGCGCCGCCGCGCTGGCGGAGGTCGGCGGCGAATCCATCCTGATCGACTGCGGCCCCGACATGCGCGAGCAGCTGAACGCTGCCGGGCGCGGGGAAGTGGATCGCGTGATCGTCACGCACGACCATGCGGACCATTGTCATGGCCTGGACGATCTGCGGCAGTTGGCACACAATCGCGGCGACCAGGTGCCGGTATACGGCCGCGCCGACCTCATGGAGCGGCTGCAGGCGCGATTCGGCTATCTGTTCAGGGGCACGTCGCTCTACCCCGCGGTCGCTCGGGCGCGGCCGATCGAGAGCGACTGGACGATCGGCAAGGCGACGGTGCGGTTCTGCGATCAGCCGCACGGGCGCATCACTTCCCTCGGGATGCGGTTCGACGATGGCGGACGGAGCCTGGCCTACGCGATCGACTTTCACGAGCTCAACGACGCCATGGCGGCACTTTACGCGGGCGTGGACGTGTGGGTCGCCGACTGCCTCCGACGAAGGCCGCATCCGACCCACGCGCACCTGGACGCCGTGCTCGGCTGGGCGCGCGAGCTCCAGGTCGGGCAGCTTGTTCTCAGCCACCTCGACAACAGCATGGATGTGAGGGAGCTTAGCGCCGAGCTTCCGGACTGGGCGGCTCCCGCTTACGACGGCATGGAGATCAAACCCGATGGCGGACCATAACGCGCCCAATGCGCTTTACCTGCTCCTCTGCCTCCTGCTGGTCGCCAGCTCCCTGTTCGGCATGCGCATGCCGATCGGCAAGGCGACCAGGATGGCGCTCGCCTGGGTGGCGATCTTCGGAGTCGGCTTCGCCCTGTTCGCGTTCCGAGACGATTTCTTCAGTCTTGGCAGCAAGTTGCGCGACGAAGCTGTTGGCCCATCTGCGGTGGAAGGCGCGGGAGGCGAGCTGCGCATCCCGATGCAGGAGGACGGCCATTTCTGGGTCGACGCCCGCGTGAACGGCGCGCCCGTGCGCTTCCTGGTCGACAGCGGTGCGTCGGTCACAACCGTTTCCCGCGAGGTCGCCGACGCCGCGCGGGTCGAGACAGGCATGCGTGTGGCCGAAGTCGAAACGGCGAACGGGATCGTGCGGATGCGCCCGGCGCGGGCCGAGCAGCTGCAGATGGGGCCGATCCGCTTGTCCGATGTGTCGGTCCTGGTCGCCGACCAGGAAGGCCTCAATGTGTTGGGAATGAACGTTCTTTCCTCGCTTGAGGAGTGGGGAGTTCGAGGTCGGACCCTGGTCTTGCAACCTTAGGGCCAGCGCCCACTTTCAACCCGTGACCAACGATCTGCACCTCGGCAGCCTGTACCTCCTGATGGCCGTCATGCTGGTGGCCGGCAGCCTCATCGGACGGCGGGGGCGGTTCGGGAGCATGCTGACCATGGCCGTGGCTTGGCTGGCCATCTTCGGGGCGGGCTTCGTGGTTTTCACCTTCCGTGACGACCTCGGCTATGTCGCCCAGCGCTTGCGTTCGGAGGCGACGGGAGAACCGGTCGAAGTCGGTCGGCAGATCCGCATACCGATGGCGATCGACGGTCACTTCTGGGTCGAAGGCCAGGTCAACGACGTGCCCGTGCGGTTCCTGATCGATAGCGGCGCCACCATGACCACGGTCGACCAGGCGACCGCCAGGCAGACGGGCCTCAAGATCGATCCGAACCGCGGCCAGCTGGTCCGCACCGGCAACGGCATCATCCGCGTCGCCCTGGGTCGCGCCGAAACGCTGAACGTGGAGGATATCGAGCGCCGGAACATGTCGATCCATGTCGCGGCGAACGACGATCTGAACGTGCTGGGCATGAACTGGCTGTCGACCTTGAAGCGCTGGAGCGTCGAAGGCCGTTGGCTGATTCTGGAGGCTTGAGCGGGATCGTTGCACCCGCTCTACCTAAGCTGCGGTTTACATAATGTGTATTATCATACAACACGGAGGAAGAGATTTTGACGGGGTCCCCTGCGGCAATCGGTGATCAGCCAAGCGATCAGCCAAGCCCGGTCGGATGGACGAAGGCAGCCCACGCGCTGGCAAGGTTGGCCGGGATCATGGCGCGGCTCCGCGACCCGGAGCGCGGCTGCGAATGGGACCGCGCGCAGACGTTCGCCTCCATCGCGCCCTACACGATCGAGGAAGCCTATGAGGTGGCAGATGCCATCGATCGCAACGACATGGGTGCGCTCGCCGACGAGCTTGGCGACCTGCAACTGCAGGTTGTGTTCCATTCCCAGATGGCGAGCGAAGCCGGCGACTTCAGCCTGGCCGACGTCATCAACGGCGTTTGCGACAAGATGGAGCGCCGCCATCCCCATCTGTTCGGAGGCACATCGAGCGGCGGCCATCACGGGTGGGAGCAGATCAAGGCCGAGGAGCGCGCGGCCAGCTCCGACCCGAGCGCGCTTGGCGGCGTCGCGCTCGCCCTGCCCGCGCTGGAACGGGCCGCCAAGCTGCAGAAGCGAGCGGCGCGTACGGGCTTCGACTGGCCTGACATCAGCGGCCCCAAGGCCAAGATCGCGGAAGAGCTCGCGGAGCTTGAGGCGGCTGGGGATCAGACGCAGCGCGCGGAGGAGCTGGGCGACCTGCTGTTCGCGGTCGTGAACCTCGCACGTCTTCTCAAGATCGAGCCGGAAGAGGCTCTGCGGAAAGCAAATGCCAAGTTCGAGCGGCGCTTCCGACGAATCGAGCAGGCGCCCGCCTTCGCGGATCTCAGTCTGGAGGAAAAGGAAGCCCTATGGACCGCCGCCAAGGCTCAGAGCGACTGAAACCGCGTCCAATTCTCCGGGCTTAGTCGAACCGCAACGTCGATCGTTTCGCCCTCCGAGCGGCTGTCCAGCACTTCTCCGCGCGAGTGGAGCCAGGCAAGCTTGCCGCCCTCCGCGAGCGGCAAACGGACATGATGCACCGCCGCCTGGCCGCGGAGGCGTACCGCGATGTCGTTGCGGAGCTCGTCCAGCCCGGTGCCGGTGACGGCCGAGATCGCCACCACTTCGTCCCGCCGCTCAGCCTCATTCAGCGTCGCTTCCCGCTCGTCACCGTCGAGTAGATCGATCTTGTTCCAGAGCTCCAGCCGCGGCGGAGCCCCTTGCTCGTCCAGATCCAGCGAGGCCAGCACGCCTTCCACGTCGGCCTTTTGCGCTTCCGTGTCGGGATGCGAGATGTCGCGGACGTGCAGGATCAGGTCTGCCGAACTCACTTCCTCCAGCGTTGCGCGAAAGGCGGCTATCAGCTCGGTCGGCAGGTTGGACACGAACCCGACCGTATCCGACAGGATGGCTTTGTCGAACCCGGGAATTTTGACCTCGCGCATGGTCGGGTCGAGCGTTGCGAACAGCAGGTTCTCGGCGAATACGTCGGCCCGGGTCATGCGGTTGAACAGGGTCGACTTGCCGGCATTGGTGTAGCCGACCAGCGCGATGATCGGCCAGGGCGCACGCTGGCGGCGATCGCGGTGGAGCCCGCGGGTGCGGCGGACCTGCTCCAGCTCCTTGCGGATGCGCGCCATGCGGTCGCGGATCAACCGGCGGTCGGCCTCGATCTGCGTCTCGCCCGGGCCGCCGAGGAAGCCGAAGCCACCGCGCTGCCGCTCGAGGTGCGTCCAGCTGCGGACCAGTCGCCCGGCTTGATAGTCGAGGTGGGCAAGTTCGACCTGCAGGCGCCCCTCGGCCGTGGCAGCCCGTTCGCCGAAGATCTCGAGGATCAGGCCCGTGCGGTCGATGACCTTGGCCTTGGTCTGCTCTTCCAGGTTCTTCTGCTGGACGGGAGTGAGCGCCGCATCGACGATCAGCAACCCGGCCTGATGGTCCTCGGCGAGACCGGCGAGTTCCTCGGCCTGCCCCTTGCCGAACAGCGTGGCGGGGCGCGGCTGGCGGATGCGAACCGCGCGCCGCGCGACCACATCGATGCCGATCGCAGCGGCAAGGCCGCCGGCCTCGTCGAGACGGGCATCGACCGAACGGCTGTTCCCCTCGCCGCTGCGGTCGGGAAGGACCAGCAGCGCCCGTTCGCCGCGGGCGATCCCGCCTTCGGACGAGCGCTCGAAGCCGCTCACGAGCCGGCCTCCTCGTCATCGCCGTTGCCGAGCATCAGCGGCCGCCCCGGCTGCATGGTGGACACCGCGTGCTTGTACACCAGCTGCAGCTGACCCCGCCGGCCGAGCAGCATGGAGAAGCGGTTAAAGGCCAGCACCTCGCCCTGCAGCATGACGCCGTTCACCAGGAACACGGTCATGGGCTCCTCCTGGCGCGTCGCGGCGGCCAGGAACCGGTCCTGCAGCGTGGCGCGGCCTTCCACGACCCGCTCGCCGATAAAGCCGGACAGGTCCAGGTCCGAGGGTGGCGCCGCGGGCATGATCGTGGACATGGCGTGCTTGTAGATCAGCTGGTTGATCCCCTCACGCCGCAGCAGCAGCGAGAAGGCATCGAACCAGGTGATCACGCCCTGGAGCTTCACGCCCTTCACGAGGAAGATGGTCACCGGAGTCTTGGAACGACGCAGGCTGTTCAGGAAATGGTCTTGCAAGCTCAATGGCTTATCGGGCACTATTTACGCCTCTTCTACTCTTCCCCATTGTGTCCCTTGTCGCCGAGTCCAAGCGCTTTGAGCTTCCGGTGCAGAGCGGAACGCTCCATCCCGATGAACGAAGCCGTGCGCGAGATGTTGCCGGAGAAACGCCGGATCTGAACCCGCAGATACTCGCGCTCGAAACTTTCCCGGGCTTCGCGCAGCGGCGAGCCCATGATCGACAGGGTGCTGCTGTTAACGCCGTTGGAGCCGCCGCCGTCGATGATTTCAGGTGGCAGAAGATCAACTTCGATCCGCTGGAGCCGGTCGGATGGCGCAAGGATCACCGTCCGCTCGATGATGTTGCGCAACTGCCGGACGTTGCCGGGCCAGTCGTGGGCTTGCAGCGCGGCCAGCGCCTCCTCCGACAAACTCGGTGAGGGGACCCGCCGTTCCGCGGCAAAACGCGCGAGGAAATGATGAGCGATCTCCGGGATGTCCTCCCGCCGTTCGCGCAGCGGCGGGATCCGAACCGGCACGACGTTGAGCCGGTAATAGAGGTCCTCCCGAAACCGGCCGTTGGCGATCTCGTCGCCCAGGCTGTGCGAGGTCGCCGACAGCACCCGCACATCCACCTTGACCGGCCGCGAGCCGCCGATGCGGGTGAAGCTCTGGTCGGTCAGCACCCGCAGGATCTTGCCCTGGGTGGTGAGCGGCATGTCCGCGATCTCGTCCAGGAACAACGTCCCCCCGTGCGCCTGTTCGAGCAGCCCAGGGCGAGCCACCCCGTCGACCTCGGACCCGAACAGCTCCTCTTCCACCCGTTCGGGCGCCATCATCGCCGACGAGACGACGATAAAGGGGGCGGACGCCCGCGTGCTCCAGCCGTGAATGGTGCGGGCGGCGATCTCCTTGCCGACCCCGGCTGGTCCAGTGATCATCACCCGGCTGCCGGTCGGCGCCACGCGCTTCAGGGTCGCGCGGACGGTGTTGATCGACACCGAACTGCCGTTCAGCTGCTCATCGTGCCCGGCTCGTTCGCGTAAGGTCGCGTTCTCGCGGCGGAGGCGATCGGTCTCGGTCGCGCGGCCGACCAGGTGCAGCAGCCGACCCGCTTCGAACGGCTTCTCGATGAAGTCGATCGCGCCTTCGCGGATCGCCGCCACCGCCGTGTCGAGGTTGCCGTGGCCGGAGATCATCAGCACCGGCATGGTGGGGTCGCGACGCTTGACCTCCTCCAGCAGCTGGAGCCCGTCAAGGCGGGAGCCCTGCAGCCAGACGTCGAGCAGCACCAGGCTCGGCCGCCGCTCCTCGATCGCATCCAGCGCATCGGTGCTGTTGGCGGCGGAGCGAACGGCATAGCCTTCGTCCTCCAACACCCCCGCCACCAGCTCACGGATATCGGCTTCATCGTCCACCACCAGCACTTCAAGCGCCATTACGCTGCGGCTCCTCACCATCAATGTTGTTCGGGTCGTCCGTGCGGCGCTGAGGGGCGAGCGTGTCGGCTCCGCCCCCGCCCTCCTCCTCGGCCGCTGCCTGCGCCAGCACGGCCAGCCTGGCCTTGTCGAAGGCGATGCGCACATGCGTGCCGCCACCGGCGCGATCGAGGAAGGCGATTTCGCCGCCATGCTCCTCGACGATTTTCTTGACGATCGCCAGTCCCAGCCCGGTGCCCCGGACCCGCGTCGTCATATAGGGCTCGGTCAGTCGGTCCCGCTCCTCCGGCAGGCCGATGCCCGTGTCGGTCACGTCGATCACCAGCTGCGTATCGCTGTCGCAGATGGCCAGGTTCACGCGGTCGCCGGCCGGGCTGTGCTCGCCGCGGTTGCGCCGGGCTTCGATGGCCTCCACCGCGTTCTTGACGACGTTGGTCAGCGCCTGGGCAAGCTGGCGGCGGTCGCAGATCATGCGGATGTCGCCCGCCGGCGGCTCCAGCGAGAAGCTGACTCCCGGATGCGCGACTTCGTGCAGGAACAGGGAGGTGCGCGCGATGTCGTGGACGTTCTCCTCGCGGAACACGGGCTTGGGCATGCGCGCGAAGTTGGAGAATTCGTCCACCATCCGGCGGAGGTCGCCGACCTGGCGGACGATCGTCTCCGTCAGCCGCCCGAAGGTTTCCGGATCGCTGGAGATCTCCTTGCCGTAACGCCGCTGCAGCCGCTCGGCGGCGAGCTGGATCGGGGTCAGCGGGTTCTTGATCTCGTGGGCAATGCGCCGCGCGATGTCGGACCAGGCGGCGCGGCGCTGGTCGGCGAGTTGGTCGGTGATGTCGTCGAAGGTCAGCACGGTGCCGTCCGAATAGCGCACCCGCTTGACCGCCAGGGTACGCTGGCCGTGCTCGGAGCGGACCAGCACGTCGGCCTCCCGCTTCTCGCCGCGGAGGAACTCGTCGAGCTCCGGGCTGATCTCGGCCAGCGAGCGGCCCTCCACGCCCTCACTGCCATGCTGAACAAGAGCCTGGGCCGACCGGTTGATCAGCAGCACGCGTCGATTGGTATCGAGAGCGACGACACCAGCCGTGACGCTGCCGAGAACGGCTTCGATGAAGGCTCGCCGGGTATCGAGCTGCGTGTTCGCCGCCCGCAGCGCACCGGTCTGCTCCTCCAGCCGGCCCGTCATCCGGTTGAAGGCCGCGGCGAGCACGCCGATTTCATCGTCCGAGCGCTCGATCGGTACCCGCGCGGAGAAATCCCCTTCCTCGACCCGGCCCGCCGCGCCGACCAGCGCGCCCACCGGCCGGACCAGGCGGTCGGCGATCTTCAGCGCGACGAAAATTGCCAGACCGACAATAACTAACGAGCCGAGTAGGAGCGCTCCATTGAAGCGGAGCTGATTGAGGCGCGAGCGAGCCACTAATTCGCGGTAGTCCTCCAAGACGTCATCGGCCCGTTCCAATTGGCCGCGGAACTCCGGATCGAATACCCGAGCGGCGTACAGGTAAGTATTCGGTCCATAATCAAGGCGGGTCAGCGCACCTACACGATCCGCGCTGCTGACCTCTACTACCTGCTTGCCTCCAGTGAGTTCTCCGATCTTGGCAGGGGTGATTGCTTTGGCCAAATCCCGGTCATACGGATTTATAAGTACTTCCGTGAGGATCTGACCGTCCGTACCTACCCGGAAAATAATGGCTTCGGACAGTTCGCGTTGGTACACCTGCACGCGTCCGAAAGCGTCGATGAATTGCGGGTCGTCCAGGGGCACCTGCTTCAGATAGCCGCCCAGATCGGCGCTCATGGTCAAGGTTTCGTTGGCAACCCGTTGCACTTCGTTCCTGTACGTCGCCCCTGCGATTTCGACGCTGTTCTCCAGCATGCCCCGGGCCTTGTCCGAGAACCAGAACTCCAGGCCCGACTGGAACAGCAAGGAGGCGAAGATCGCCACCAGCACGGTGGGCACAGCCGCGATGACCGAAAACAGCGCCACCAGCCGCGTGTGCAGCCGCCCGGTTCCGAGCCCCCCCTGCTCCGCCCGGCGCAGCGCCAGGCGGCGGGAGAACAGCACCATCAGGGCGATCGCCGGGATGAGGTTGGCGATCAGCAGAAGCGCAATGGACGGCGGCGACAGCCGGCTCGACGGATCGCCGCCGCGCAGCACCGACAAACTGGTGACCAGCATGGTGAGCAGCACGAGGCCGGTCAGCAGCTCCACTACCCGGTAGAACCGCCCATTCGCGCGCTCGCCGGCGAGCCAGCGCCGGAGGCTTGGCGGCTGCTCAGCGATCGTGGAACCGGCTGTGCGTGCGTCCATCGGAGCCATGCCTAGCACGGCTCCGTTGCACAAAGAACACAGTTGTTGCTGCTGCTTGTAAGATTTTTCAAGCGGCCTGGCGCGACAGCCAGGGCGCGTAGAAGTCCTTCAGCATGGCCACCACCACTGTGGGATCGTCCTGCACATTCACCTTGTTGCGGAACTCGGCCGAGCCGGGCAGCCCCTTGGTGTACCAGCCGATGTGCTTGCGGGCGAGGTTCACGCCGGTCTGACGGCCGTACAGCGACTGCATGGCGTCATATTGCTCGAGGATCACCGCGAGCTGCTCGTCCATGCTCGGGTCGCGCCGCTCGCCGCCCGCCAGGTCGGCCATGACCTGCGCCAGCAACCACGGCCGGCCGTAAGCGCCCCGCCCCACCATGACGCCATCGGCGCCCGACTGCCGCAGTGCCTCGCGCGCGTCTGCCACCGAGCAGATGTCGCCGTTAACGATCACCGGCAGCGAAACCGCCTCCTTGACCCGCCGCACGAAGCTCCAGTCGGCGCTGCCCTTGTACATCTGGTTGCGGGTGCGGCCGTGGACGGTGATCATCCGGGCGCCGAGGTCCTCGGCGATGCGCGCGAGTTCGGGCGCATTCAGGCTCTCATGACACCAGCCCATGCGCATCTTCACGGTCACCGGCACCGACACCGCCTTGACGGCGGCCGCGATGATGGAGGCGGCCAGCGGCAGGTCGCGCATCAGGGCGGAGCCGGCATCGCCGTTCACCACCTTCTTGACCGGGCAGCCCATGTTGATGTCGATGATCGCCGCCCCGCGGCCCTCGTTGAGCTTGGCCGCTTCCGCCATCTCGGCCGGCGCACAGCCCGCGAGTTGCAGGGACACGGGCTCCTCCGCCGGGTCCCAGGCGGCCTTCTGCAGGCTCTGCCGCGTTTCCCGGATCATCGCCTGGCTGGCGATCATCTCGCTGACCGTCAGCCCGGCCCCGAAGCGCTTGACCAACCGGCGGAACGGCAGGTCGGTGACGCCCGTCATCGGCGCCAGGATAACGGGCGCGGCGATGCGGACCGGGCCGACGGTGATGGGCTTGAACGAGGTCATGGGAACGCCCGCGCCTTTACAGGAACGGCGCGGACC
Organism: uncultured Sphingomonas sp.; assembly: GCF_902806285.1. Lineage (GTDB taxonomy): Bacteria > Pseudomonadota > Alphaproteobacteria > Sphingomonadales > Sphingomonadaceae > Sphingomicrobium. Next base: position 16,102 of record NZ_CADCWA010000093.1, read on the forward strand.
GGGCAAGGCGCGGCCATGACCGTCACCGCCCTGATCGTCGCCGCCGGCAAGGGAGAGCGCCTCGGCGGAGACAAGCCCAAGCAGTACCGGCAGCTCGGCGGCAAGCCGGTGCTGCGGCGCGCGGTCGAGGCGCTCATCGGCCATCCGCGGATCGATGCGGTGCGGGTGGTCATCGGGGCGGGCCAGGAGGCGCTGGCGGCCGCTGCGCTAGACGGCGTGAAGGTGGGCGAACTTATTCCAGGCGGCGCGGAGCGTGCCGAGAGCGTCCGCGCGGGCGTCGGAGCGGTCGGCTCGGGGATCGTGCTGGTCCACGATGCCGCCCGTCCCTTCTGCCCGCCGGACGTGATCGATCGGCTTCTCGGAGCATTGAGCGAGCATGACGGCGCCGTGCCGGTGCTGCCGGTCGCCGACACGCTGGCCAAGGGCGACCGGGTGCTGACCGGACCTGTCGATCGTACGCGGCTGCTGCGCATCCAGACGCCGCAAGCCTTTCACGTCGAGGACTTATCGTTCGCGCTGGACGAGGCCGGCACGCGCACCGCGACCGACGAGTCCAGCATCATGATCGCGGCGGGACTCAAGGTTGCCGCGGTGGAAGGATCGGAGATGTTGGCTAAACTGACGACCGCAAGCGACTGGGAACGCGCGGAAATCATGTGGCAAGCACGGATGGTCAGCCGCACCGGAACCGGCTTCGACGTCCACGCCTTCGAGGGACCGGGGCCGATCATCATGGGCGGTGTGCGCATCGACCATCCGCAAGGACTTGCCGGGCACAGCGACGCGGACGTGGTGCTCCACGCGATCACCGACGCCCTGCTCGGCGCGGCGGCGCTGGGCGACATCGGCCAGCACTTCCCCCCGTCGGACCCGCAGTGGAAGGGCGCGGCCTCCGACCTCTTCCTCGCTCACGCGGCCAAGCTCATCCGCGACGGGGGCGGGATCATCGACCATGTCGACTGCACCGTGATCTGCGAGGCGCCCAAGGTCGGGCCGCACCGCGCCGCCATGCAGGCGCGGGTCGCGGAGATCCTGGGGCTCCGGCCATCCCAGGTCAGCATCAAGGCAACCACCACCGAGCGGCTGGGTTTCACCGGACGGAACGAGGGCATCGCGGCGCAGGCGGTCGCCTCGATCCGCATGGAGGTTCGCTGATGGATCAGCTGTTGCCGCCCGAGCTCGTCGACAAGGCGCGCGAGGTGATCGAGAGGAACCGGGCTGCCGGCCGCCGCATCGCCGTGGCGGAGAGCTGCACCGGCGGGCTGGTCTGCGCCGCCCTGACGGAGATCCCGGGATCCTCGGACGTGTTCGAAGCCGGCTATGTCACCTATTCCAACCTGGCCAAGCAGCAAGCGCTCAAGGTCAGCGCGGACGTGGTGGAGACCTTCGGCGCGGTCAGCGTGGCGACCGCCTGGGCGATGGCGCGGGGAGCGTTGGACGCTTCGGGCGCGGACGTAGCCGTGGCGATTACCGGAGTGGCCGGTCCGGACGGGGGCTCGCCGACGAAGCCGGTAGGGACGGTGGTGTTCGCCCGGGCGGAACGGGGCGACGACCCGGACAGGATCGTAGCGGACAGCAAGCTGTTCGACGCCGGCGAAGGCCGCGCCGGGATCCGCCTTCAGGCGGCGCTTTGCGCGCTGGAGCTGCTGGAGCCATAGTGCTCCTGCGCAGGCAGGAGTCAAGTTCTCCTACAACTCGGGTTGAGGTTACTGGACCCCTGCCTTCGCCGGGGTACCGGCACCGTAGAGCGCGGCTGCGCGCGCCTCGAACGCTCCGGTCATCTTGCGCAGCGCCCGGTCGAACATCGCGCCGGCCAGGGTTTCGAAGACCCGCGACCGAAAGGCGAAGTCGACGGAGAAATGAACCTCCGTCCCGCCGTCGCCCGCAGGCTCGAAGCGCCATTCGTTCTTGAGATATTTGAGCGGCCCTTCGACATAGTCGACCAGGATGCGCCGCGGCCGCTCCTTGAGCACGCGGCTGGTGAACCGTTCCTTGAACGCTCCAAAGCCGACGATCAGGTCGGCCAGCAACTCGGTTTCGGACGAGGAGCGGACCCGCACCGCCGTCACCCACGGCAGGAACTCGTCGTAGCGGCCCACGTCCGCGACCATCTCGAACAGCTGGTCCGGTGTGTAGGGCAGGTGCTTGGTTTCGCTATGGCGGGGCATGTCAGTGCGTCATCCCGGCGAAGGCCGGGATCTCAGGCGGCGAGGTCACTGCCCGAACCCACCGGGACCCCGGCCTTCGCCGGGGTGACGGCCCGCGCCAGCTGCTCCGCGCGGTTGGCCTGCATCCGCTTGAAGTCGTCACCCGCATGGTAGCTTGAGCGTGTCAGGGGCGAGGCGGCGACCAGCAGGAAGCCTTTCGCGCGGGCGATCGCCGCATAGGCCTTGAACGCGTCGGGGGTGACGAACTCCTCGACGTTGGCGTGCTTCGGCGTCGGCTGAAGATACTGGCCCATGGTCAGGAAATCGATGCCGGCGGAGCGCATGTCGTCCATCACCTGGTGCACCTCCAGCCGCTGTTCGCCCAGGCCGACCATCACGCCCGACTTGGTGAAGATATGCGGGGCGTGGCGCTTGACGCTCTCCAGCAGGCGCAAGGAGGCGTAGTAGCGCGCGCCCGGCCGGATGGTGGGGTACAGCCGCGGCACGGTCTCGAGATTGTGGTTGTAGACGTCGGGCCCGGCGGCGACGATCGCTTCCACGGCCGCTTCCGACTTGTTGCGGAAGTCGGGGGTAAGTATCTCGATGGTCGTGCTCGGCGTGGTGCGGCGCAGCGCCTCGATCACCTCCACGAACTGCGACGCGCCGCCGTCGGGCAGGTCGTCGCGGTCGACGCTGGTGACCACGATATGCTCCAGCCCGAGCTCCGCCGCGGCCTTTGCGACATGCTCC
>NZ_CADCWA010000094.1 GCF_902806285.1 uncultured Sphingomonas sp.
CCGCGCATCGTCCGCCCCGCCGGCGAGCCCGTGGGGGAGGAAGCTGGTCGGTCCCTGGTCCCACAACAGCCGGTCGAGCCGCGCGAGCTGCGCCTCGTCGGACGCGACGATCAGGAGGCGTTGATCGTCGGCCAGCAAGCGCTCGGCGAGACGGGCGATCACGCTCTCGGCCGGGGTTCCGCCGAGTTGGTAGAAGTCGACACGCAACGCGGTTTAATTCTCCGCCGTCGCCTCGACGAACCGGTCGAGCAATCGCACCCCAAAGCCCGTCGCGCCCTTGTCGTAGGTGGTGCCCGGCTTGTCGCTCCACACCACCCCCGCAACGTCGAGGTGCGCCCATTTGACCCCCTCCTCTACGAACCGCTGCAGAAATTGCGCGGCCGTAATGGAGCCGCCCTCGCGCGGGCCGACGTTCTTGATGTCGGCGATTGGGCTGTCGATCAGCCGGTCGTAGGCCTCGCCCAACGGCATGCGCCACAGCTTGTCGCCGCTGGCGGTGCCCGCCCCCTGCAGGTCCGCGGCAAGCTGATCGTCGTTGGAGAACACGCCCGCGAACTCATGGCCCAGGCTGATGACCATCGCCCCGGTCAGCGTCGCAAGGTCGACCATGACCTTGGGGCTGAACTGCTGCTGCGTGTAAGTCATGGCGTCGGCGAGCACGAGGCGGCCTTCCGCGTCGGTGTTGATCACCTCGATCGTCTGGCCGTTCATCGAAGTGACCACGTCGCCCGGGCGCTGCGCCTTGCCGTCCGGCATGTTCTCGACCAGCCCACACACGCCGATCACATTGGCCTTGGCCTTGCGCCCGGCAATCGCGAGCATGGCGCCCGCGACCGCGCCCGCGCCGCCCATGTCCCACTTCATCGACTCCATGCCGGCCGCCGGCTTGATCGAGATACCGCCGGTGTCGAAGGTCACGCCCTTGCCGATCAGCGCGATTGGCGCCGCGCCGTCCGCCCCGCCGTTCCAGCGCATGATCAGCATGCGCGGCTCGCGCACCGAGCCCAGCGACACGCCCAGCAGCGCGCCCATGCCGTGCTGCTCCATTGCCGGGCCGTCCAGCACCTCGATCTCGAGGCCCGAGCCTTCCATCGCCGCGCGGCAGCGCTCGACGAAGCTCTCCGGGTAGATGATGTTCGCGGGCTCGGTCACCAGCTCGCGGGTCAGCGCCGCGCCCTTCGCCACCGGCTGGTAGCGCTCGGTCCAGCGCGCTTCCGCCTCGGCCGGAGCGCCGACGATCGTCAGCTCGGTCAGCGTCGGCTTCTGCTTCTCCTTCAATTTGGTCCGGTAGCGGTCGTAGCGCCACGCCCGGAGCGTCGCCGCCAGCGCCACCTTGGCCGCGGCGTCGGCGCTGAACCCGGTGCCGCTGAGGTCGATCACCCCGTGCGTCTCGCCCGACAGCAGCAGCTTGGCCACCGCGGTGCCGCCGAGCTTCTCGGCCGAAGCGTCGCCGTTCGAGCCGGTGCCCACCAGCAGCACCCGCCGCGCGCCACCCTCGACGAAGGCCTCTGCGGTTCCGCCCGCTTCACCCTCGAACCGCTGCGCGCGGGCCGCCGCCTCGACCGCCGCGCGATCCGCGCCCAGGCTGCCGAGGCTGTCGCGATTGCTGCCGGCGACCGGGAGGATCAGCGCATAACTGCCGGCTGGGCGAGTGCCTGCGAAGCGTATCTGCATGGATTATCCTTGACGCTGAGATCGAAAAGCCCGCGGCTCTTAGGCGCTCGCTGCCCTCATGCAAAGCATTGCCGCCTTCCCAATGAGGTGCGATAGGCTGCTGGGTAGGGGACGGGTTCGATCGCGGGCGGGGAAGTGTTGCGCAAGGCTCTGACTGGCTGGACCGCTCTGCCGCTCGTCCTCGGACTTGCGACGCCGTCGCTCGCCCAGACTGCGCCGGAGCCTCCCCCTTCCGCTACCCCTGCGCCGATCCTGCCGGGCGAGGACAGCGTCAGCTTCAGCGCCGACAGCGTGACCTACGACAGCGAAGGCGAGATCGTCACCGCCAGCGGCCGAGTCCGGCTGAGCCGGGAGGGCAACTATGTCGCGGCCGACCAGGTCACCTGGAACCGCACCAGCGGCGAGGTCGTCGCGACCGGCAATGTGGTGGTGGTGAGCCCGGCCGGCGACCGGCTGGTCGGCGAGCGGGTGGTGCTGACCGACACGCTGCGCGACGGCACGGTGTCCGACCTGCTGGTGGTGCTTGAAAGCGGCGGCCGGCTTGCGGCCGAGCAGGCGACGCGCAGCGGGGGCGTGACCACCCTCGACAACGCGGTCTACTCGCCGTGCCCGGTCGTCAGCCCGGCCGGCTGCGCGCCGCAACGGCCCAAGTGGCGGATTCTCGCCGCCCGCGTGGTCTACGACGGGAACCGCGACCGCGTCCGGTTCGAGCGGGGCCGCCTGGAGATCCTGGGCATCACCCTGCCGCTGCTGCCGATCTTCAGCATCGGCACCGGGGCGGGCAACCAGGGTGTCACCGGCGTGCTGTTCCCCGACTTCCGGATCAGCCGGCGCAACGGGCTGGAGCTGGGCGTTCCCTACCACCTCGCGCTGGCACCGAACCGCGACGTCACGATTACCCCGCGGGTCTATACCGGCGCCCGCCCCTCGCTGGAGGGCCGGTATCGCGAACTCAACCGCCTGGGCGCGTTCCAAGTCGGGGGCTTCCTCACCTACGGCGATACCGCGAATGCCGCCGACCTCGATGAGAACGGCATTCGCGCCTACCTCGACGCCAACGGCCGGGCGCAGTTCGACCCGCTATGGAGCCTCACCGGACAGGTGCGTCTGGCCACCGACAAGACGGTGCTGCGCCGCTACGACATCAGCCGCGAGGACAAGCTGCGCAGCTTCCTCAACCTCGAGCGGATCGACTTCGACAGCTATCTCAGCCTGGCCGCCTGGCATTTCCAGGGGCTGCGCGCGACCGACGACCAGGAGACCATCCCGCTTGTTCTGCCGGCGCTGGACGCGCGCTGGCGCCTGACCCCGCCGGTGGTGGGCGGCCGGGTCGAGCTTCAGGCCAACAGCCTCGCCATCGTCCGGCGGGATGGCCAGGACACCCAGCGGGCGTTCGCGGGGGCGCGGTGGGACCGCCGCTTCCTGACCACGGGGGGCCAGGAGCTGCTGTTCACCGGCTATGCCCGGGCCGATGCCTACCATACGGACGAGGCCGAGAAAACGCAGACGGAGATCTACCGCGGCGAGAACGGTTGGCACTTCCGCGGGATCGGCGCGCTGGCGGCGGAGGCGCGGTGGCCGCTGATCGGGCCGCTCGCCGGCGGGCTGCAACGGCTCGTTCCGCGCGTGCAGCTGGTGGTCACCCCGCCGACGCCCAACTTGGACATCCCGAACGAGGATGCGCGCTCGGTCGACCTGGAGGACAGCAACCTGTTCGCGCTGAACCGCTTCGCCGGCTACGACCGCTGGGAGGACAGTTCACGGGTTACCTACGGCCTCGACTGGTCCTACAACCGGCCGCGGCTGGCGATCACCTCCACCTTCGGCCAGAGCTACCGCCTCCGGCGCGACGAGCGGCTGTTCCCGGAAGGCACCGGCCTCACCGATCGCTGGTCCGACTTCGTCGGCCGGACCCGCGTGCAGTGGGGCCGGTTCATCGACTTCACCCAGCGCTTCCGGCTGGACAAGGACAATCTCGCGATCCGCCGGGCGGAGAGCGACCTCACCGTCGGGACCATCGAAACCTATGCCCGGGTCGGCTACCTACGGCTCAATCGCGACGTCGACGCCTCGGTCGAGGATCTGCGCGACAAGGAAGAGCTGCGGCTCGCCGGTCGCTGGGCGTTCCGGCCCAACTGGTCGGTGTTCGGGGCCACGGTGCTGGACTTGACCGACGAGCGCGAGGACCCGCTGTCCCTGGCCGACGGGCTCGAGTCCGTGCGCCATCGGGTCAGCCTGGACTATGAGGACGAATGCCTGGCGATTGGCATATCGTGGCGGCGGGATTATGAGCGGCTCGGGACCAGCCGGGAGGGCAGCACCTTTCAGCTGCGCTTGAACCTCAAGGGCCTGGGCCGCTGACGGGCGCATCGCTCATCGGCCGTTCAGCGGCCCGGCGGCATTTGTCCCCTGTATCGTACCGCTTCAGCAACAAGGGATTGGGATTAGTGGCAGCTCGCTCCAAGCTTCTTTCCGGCAAGGCTCGCTTCGCGCTGGCCGCGGCGGCGATCACCGCCGGCACGGTGGCCGCCGCCCAGACTGCGCCGCGGACCTCGGCTCCGCAGACTGGGGCAACGGCCCGCAACAGCGTCAGCGCGCTTCGCCTGCCCGAGAACCCGCAGCTGTTCGGCGCGGGCATCCCGTCGGTGGTCAAGGCCAGCGCCATCGTCAACGGCGAGGTGATCACCCAGACCGACATCGACCAGCGGCTGGCGCTGCTCGCCATTTCGCAGGGCAGTCCCATCCCGGCCGAGGAGCTGGAGCGCCTTCGCGTGCAGGTGCTGCGCAACCTGATCGACGAAACGCTGCAGATCCAGGCTGCCAAGGCGGCCGAAATCGACGTCACCGCCGCGGACATCGACAAAACGGTCGCGCGGGTGGCCGGCAATGTGAAGCAGACGCCCGAACAGATGGGCGCCTACCTCAAGGCCAACGGCTCTTCCCTGCGCTCCATCCGCCGCCAGATCGAAGGCGAGATCGCGTGGCAGCGGCTGCAGCGCGCCAAGATCGAGAGCCAGATCAGCGTCGGCGATGAAGAGGTTAAAGCCGTCATCGACCGCATGAACGCCGACAAGGGCACGCAGGAGTATCGCGTGGGCGAAATCTTCCTGGCGGCCAGCCCGGCCAACCAGCAGGAAGTGCTGGCCAATGCCGGGAAGATCATCGCCGCGCTTCAGGGGGGCGGCAGCTTCGTCGGCTATGCCCGGCAGTTCTCGGAGGCTTCCACTGCCGCAGTGGGTGGCGACCTCGGCTGGGTGCGGCCGCAGCAGCTCCCCGAGCAGCTCGCCGCAGTGGTCGCCCAGATGGGCCCGGGCCAGCTCAGCCAGCCGATCAAGGTTCCGGGCGGCTATTCGATCATCGCCGTGCAGGATACGCGCAAGGTGCTGACCGCCGATCCGCGCAATGCCGAACTCAGCCTCAAGCAGGTGTCGATCAACTTCCCCAAGGGTACCAGCCGCGCTCAGGCCGAGCCGATCCTCGCCCGCTTTGCTTCCGCCGCGCAGAACGTCGGCGGCTGCGGCGGGGCCGACAAGCTCGCGGCCGACTTCCGCGGCGAGGTGGTCTCCTCCGACCAGGTCAAGCTGCGCGAGCTCCCGCCGGCGCTGCAGCAGATGATGGTGCCGATGCAGGTCGGCCAGGCGACCCGGCCGTTCGGCAGCCTCGACGAGGGCGTGCGGGTGCTGGTGATTTGCGGCCGCGACGAAGGCAACGACGCCAGTGCGCCGAGCGAGGACCAGGTGTTCGCTCAGCTGACCGAGGAGCGGGTCAACATGCGCGCCCGCCGCTACCTCCGCGACCTCCGCCGCGACGCCATCATCGACTTCCGCTAAGTTGCGAACGGCGGCTGTGACGGGGAGGCAGTGACCGTGCGCTCTCCCGATCTGCCGCCCATCGCCATCTCGCTTGGCGATCCCGCCGGCATCGGCCCGGAGGTAGTCGCCAAATGCTGGGACGGGCGACACCTGCTCGGCCTGCCGCCGTTCGTGGCGGTGGGCGATCCGCGGTCGCTGAGCGCGGTATGGGATGGCGAGATCGCGCAGGTCGATGACCCGCGTGAGGCCGACGCCGCCTTCGACTACGGCCTGCCGCTCATCGCGGTGCCCGCCGCTGAAGCGGGGGTGCCGGGCTGTCCCACGATGGCAGGCGCGCATTGCTCGCTCGACTCGCTGGAGTTGGCGGTCGGGCTGGCCCGCGCGGGCTCGGTCTCGGCCGTATGCACCGGCCCCGTCAGCAAGCAGCAGCTCTACGCGATCGGCTTCAGCCATCCGGGGCAGACCGAATTCGTCGCGGAACGCTGCGGCGTGTCGCCGGGGAACGTCGCGATGATGCTCGCCGGCCCCACGCTCCGGACGGTGCCGGTCACCACCCACCTCCCGCTGGCCGAGGTCTCCGCCAGGCTCACGGCGGCGCTGGTGGAGGCAAAGGGCCGCGCGGCGCTCCGGGGCCTTCAGCGCAACTTCGGAGTCGCCGAGCCGCGGCTGGCGGTGGCGGGCCTCAACCCCCATGCCGGCGAGGGCGGCGCGCTCGGGCGGGAAGAGATCGAGATCATCGCGCCGGCCGTGGCGGCGCTGCAGGCCGAGGGCTGGCGGGTGACCGGCCCGCACCCGGCCGACACGCTGTTCCACGGCCCTGCCCGCGCCCGCTATGACGCCGCCCTGTGCATGTACCATGACCAGGCGCTGATCCCCCTGAAGGCGCTGCACTTCGAGGAAGGAGTGAACATCACGCTCGGCCTGCCGATCGTCCGCACCTCGCCCGACCATGGCACCGCCTTCGACATCGCGGGCGAGGACCGGGCCGACCCGCGGGCGATGGCCGCGGCGATCCGCATGGCCGCAGCCTGCGCCGCTCACCGGGCCTCGGCTGCGACCGCGTGAGCCTGCCGCCGCTTCGGGAGGTCATCGCCCGGCACGGCCTCAGCGCCTCCAAGTCGCTCGGCCAGAACTTCATCCTCGACCGCCAGCTGCTCGCCCGCATCGCCGCAGTGCCCGGCCCGCTGGACGGGGAAAAGGTTTACGAGGTCGGCCCGGGCCCCGGCGGGCTCACCACCGCCCTGCTCGAAGCCGGCGCCGGGGTCGTGGCGGTCGAGCGCGACCGCCGCTGCCTCCCCGCGCTGGCCGAACTGCAGGCGGCGTTCCCCGGCAGGCTGGAGCTGATCGAGGACGACGCGCTGGCGATCGATGAGCGGGCCGCGGTCGGCGAAGGCGCGCACGTCGTCGCCAACCTCCCCTACAATGTCGGCACGGCGCTGCTGCTGCGTTGGCTGGAAGGAGCGTGGCCGCCCTGGTGGCGGAGCCTCACGCTGATGTTCCAGCGTGAGGTCGCCGAGCGCATCGTCGCGGCGCCCGGGACCGAGCATTACGGCCGGCTGTCGGTCGCGGCGCAGTGGCGCGCGCTGCCGCGGATCGCCATGGCCGTGCACCGCTCCGCCTTCACTCCGCCGCCCAAGGTCGCCTCCGCGGTGGTGCATGTGGTGCCCGCCGAGGAGCCGGACGGGGTCGACGCGGAGGTGCTGGAACGGCTCACCGCCGCCGCCTTCGGCCAGCGCCGCAAGATGCTGCGCCAGAGCCTCAAGGGCGTGCCGGGAGCGCTGGACGGATTGGCACGGCTCGGCATCGCCGAAGACAAGCGCGCGGAGACGATCAGCGTCGCCGAGTGGGTTGCGCTGGCGCGGGAACTTAGCTGAGTCCTTGCTGGACCCCGGCTCGGCGGCCGGGGTGACGGCCTGTTGGGGCCGTCAATTCTGCTTCGGCGTCGGAGCCGTCGCCTTCTGCGCCACCGCCGGACCCCGCGCGATGGCGGCGGCCAGCGTGGTCGCCTGCGCACAGCTCCTGCCGCCGCACAGCTGCCGAACCTTGGCCAGGTTCTGCTGAGCGCGCGCGGTGGCGCCGAGCTGCACCATGGCGTCGCCCTGCAACGCCAGCGCGTTCACGTCGTTGGGCTCCAGCGCGAGTGCCTTGTTGGTGAAGCGGATCGCCTGACCGTAGAGCTTCTGCTTCATCGCCGCCCGAGCGAGGCCAAGCAACGCCTGCCGATTGCGCGGATCCACGACCAGCGCCGTTTCCAGCGCGTCGTCGGCGGCCTGGAACTGCCCGGCGGACAGCGCCGCCTCGCCCTGCCGAACCAACGCTGCCGACTCCGGACGGATCTGATTGTCGGGCGTTTGGCTGTTCCCGCTGGAGGCAATCAAGGCGGCTCCCAGGCCAACGGCAACGGCAATCGGCAATACGCGCATCGCAATCTCCAGCCACTCGGCCCCGGGGCGATCTAACATCCGACCCCGAACCGCGCGATGAAAAAGCCGTCGGTCCCGTCATGTCCGGGGGTGAGCAGACGCCCGACCCCATCCAAACGCCCGGCGGCGAAGGGAATATCCATAGCTCCGAAGGCTGAATGGCGGCTGAGGAACGCGTCCGCTTGGGCCGCACCTTCGCGGGCGAGCACGGAGCAGACGGCATAGACCAGCCGCCCACCCGGCTTCACCAGCTGCGCGGCAAGGTCCAGCACCCGCGCCTGCAGCGCCGCCAGCCGCTCCAGCCGTTCGGGCGTCAGCCGCCAGCGTCCTTCCGGATTGCGCCGCCACGTGCCCGAGCCCGAGCAGGGCGCGTCGACCAGGACCAGGTCGCACGTGCCCGCAAGGTCGCTCAGCTCCGCCGCCTCGCGTGGGGGGTTGAGCAGCCGGATGGCAACGCGCGCCCCCGCCCGCTCCGCCCTGGGCGGCAGCTGCGACAAGCGCTGCCGGCTGACGTCGCAGGCGATGATCTCGGCTTGCCGCGCAGCCGCGGCCAGCGCCAGCGCCTTGCCGCCCCCGCCCGCGCACAGGTCCACGATGCGCTCCCCACCCGCTATCTCGCCAGCGAGTGCGACCAACTGGCTGCCTTCGTCCTGCACTTCCGCCCGGCCGTCGAGGTAGGCAGTGTGGCTGGTCACCGGAGTGTCGGTCGGCAGGCGCAGGCCCCAGGGACTGAGCGGGGTCGGCACCGCACCCGGCCACTCGCCCCGCAGCGCCTCCCGATCGGTTTTGAGGAGGTTGGCACGAAGGTCGAGCGGCGCCCGCTCCACCAGCGCGGCGAGTTCCTCCGCGGCGACGAGGGGCGACAGCTCACCCCCGAGCCAGTCCGGAACGAGGCTAGCCGCAGCGGGCTGCTCGTCCTCGCCGCGCGGCGCCGGTCCGTGCGGGGAACCGTCGAACAGCTCCGGCGCGATCCCCAGCATCGCCGTCCGGCCGCTCCCCGGTAGCTCCGCCGATCGGCGAACCGCCCGGAACACCAACTCGCGCACCGCGCGGCGATCCCCCGATCCGGCGTAGCGGCGGCTCTTGAAGTAAGCCGCGACCAGCGCATCGGCGGGGGGACCGTCGCTCCGGGCCGAGGCGATCACCTCCTCGAGGATCTCAATGGCGGCCTGGGCGCGCGCGGCAGGGGTCATGAGCCTTCCCCTCCCGCCCGCGGCAGGGGACCGAGGGGTGGGGCGAGGTAACGGCGACACGCCGGCAGCTCGCTTCGCTCGCACCCACCCCCTACCCCCTCCCGCAAGCGCGAGGGGAGGACGAAGAGGCTATCGCGTAGGATAATTCGGCGCTTCCCGCGTGATCGCCACATCGTGCACATGGCTTTCGCTGAGGCCCGCGCCCGTGATGCGGACGAAGCGGGCGCGCTGCTGCAGCTCCTCGATGGTAGTGGAACCCGTGTAGCCCATCGCCGCCTTCACGCCCCCGACCAGTTGGTGGACGATCGCCGCGACCGGTCCCTTATAAGGGACTTGCCCTTCGATCCCTTCGGGAACCAGCTTCATCTGGTCCTTGATGTCCTGCTGGAAATAGCGGTCGGCCGAGCCGCGGGCCATGGCGCCGACGCTGCCCATGCCCCGGTAGGCCTTGTACGACCGGCCCTGGTAGAGGAAGGTCTCGCCCGGCGCTTCCTCCGTGCCGGCGAGCAGCGAGCCGACCATCACCGTCGACGCCCCCGCCGCCAGCGCCTTGGCCATGTCCCCCGATGTCCGCACGCCGCCGTCGGCGATCACCGGCACGCCCCGCCCCTGCGCGGCGTCGGCGGCAGCCATCACCGCCGACAACTGCGGGACGCCGACGCCCGCGACGATCCGGGTAGTGCAGATCGAGCCCGGCCCGATCCCCACCTTGATCGCGTCCGCCCCCGCATCCGCCAGCGCCTTGGCCGCGTCCGCAGTGGCGACGTTGCCGGCGATGACCTGCACCCGGTTGGAGGCGCTCTTCACCCGCTCGACGGCCTGGCCCACCTCGCGGTTATGGCCGTGGGCGGTGTCGATCACGATGCAGTCCACGCCGGCGTCCATCAGCGCCGCCGAGCGCTCGAAGCCCTTGTCCCCGACGGTGGTCGCCGCCGCCACCCGCAGCCGGCCTTCGCCGTCCTTGGTCGCATTGGGCGCCGCAACCGCTTTCTCGATGTCCTTGACGGTGATCAGGCCGACGCAGTGGCCCTCTTCGTCCACTACCAGCAGCTTCTCGATCCGCCGCTGGTGCAGCAGCCGCCGCGCTTCCTCCTGGCTGGTACCGGGCGACACGGTGGCCAGGTTCTCGCGGGTCATCAGCTCGGCCACCGGCTGGCCCGGGTTCTCGGCGAAGCGCACGTCACGGTTGGTGAGGATGCCGACGAGCTTGCCCGAGCGCTCCACCACCGGGATGCCGCTAATGCGGTGCCTGCCCATCAGCTCCAGCGCGTCGGCCAGCGTCTGCTCGGGCGTCATGGTGATCGGGTTCACCACCATCCCGCTCTCGAACCGCTTGACCTGCCGCACCGCCGCCGCCTGCTCCTCGACCGACAGGTTGCGGTGAAGCACGCCGATGCCGCCGAGCTGCGCCATGGCGATCGCCATGTCAGCTTCCGTCACCGTGTCCATCGCCGAGGACAGGATCGGGATGCACAGCGGTATGTCGCGGGTGAGGAAGGTGCGGGTGCTTGCCTGGCTGGGCAGCACGCTCGATTCGAGCGGCTGCAGCAGCACGTCGTCGAAGGTGAGGCCCAGCGGGATGTCGGCAGTATCGAGGATGGCGGCCATGGCGGCTAGTGGCGGGGCGGGGACGATTCGGCAAGGGGATGTGCACCTGCGAAGGCAGGTGCCCAGTTTTCTTTACCCCATGAGGAAGGAACTGGGCTCCTGCCTACGCAGGAGCACTGCGCTGCTTCAACAACCGCTCCGCGGCCTCCACATGCATCCGCTCGACCATCTCACCTTCGAACCGCTCCGCCCCGCCCGCGGCCGCCGTGACCAGCCGCTCGGCCCGCGCGAGTTCGGCCGCGGTCGGCGCCCACGCCGCGTGACAGGGCGCCACCTGGTTCGGGTGGATCAGGCTCTTGCCGTCGAAGCCCAGCATCCGCCCGTCTTCCGCCTCCCGGGCGAAGCCCTCCGGATCGTCGAGCCCGTTGAACACGCCGTCGAACGCCGGTACCCCCGCTGCCCGCGCCGCCAGCACGATCCCCTGCAGCGAGGCCGAGATTCGCTCCCGCCCCGCCCCCGGCGGCAGGCGCAGGCTGGCGCGCAGGTCGTTGGTCCCGGCAATCAGCGCCGCCGCCGCGTCCGCGATCTCCGCGGCGCGCAGCACGCCGAGCGGCGTTTCCACCATCGCCGCCACCGGCTTACCGGTGAGCGCGGCCACCTCGGCGACGACCGCCGCCCCGTCCACCCGCGGCACCACCACCAGGTCGGCCCGTGATCCCGCCACCGCCTCCACATCCGGTCCGTACCAGTCGCTGGCGAACCCGTTGACCCGGATCGCCACAGGACAAGGCCAGGGTTCGGCCACCGCCTCGACTGCCGCCGCCCGCGCCGCTTCCTTGTCCGCCGCCTTCACCGCATCCTCAAGATCGAGGATGACGAGGTCCGCCCCCGCCTGCCGCGCCCGAGCGATCGCGCGTGGGTTGCTGGCCGGCAGGAACAGCGCCGAGCGCCGGCCGAACAGGTTCAGCGCCACGCCGATTTCGCTTCGCTTGGCGCGCCCACAAGCGCACTATGCGGGCGTGACTCATCGGGGGTTCGCATGCTGACCACCTTTCTCTTGTTCGTCGCCGCGCTGGTGCTGCTGTTCGTGATCGCCAGCATCAAGATCGTCCACCAGGGCCACCGCTACACCATCGAGCATTTCGGGCGCTTCGTCCGGGTCGCGGACCCTGGCTTCAACTTCGTGCCGCCGTTCTTCTACCGCGTCGGCCGCAAGATCAACATGATGGAGCAGGTTCTCGACATTCCGGGGCAGGAGATCATCACCAAGGACAACGCCATGGTGGCGGTGGACGGCGTGGTTTTCTTCCAGGTGCTCGACCCAGCCAAGGCGGCGTACGAGGTCAGCGACCTGTACACCGCCATCCTGGCGCTCTCCACCACCAACCTGCGCACCGTCATGGGCTCGATGGACCTCGACGAGACCCTGTCCAAGCGCGACGAGATCAACACCCGGCTGTTGCAGGTGGTGGATCACGCCACGGAGGCCTGGGGCGTCAAGATCACCCGGGTCGAACTCAAGGACATCCGCCCGCCCGCCGACATCGTCAACGCCATGACCCGCCAGATGAAGGCGGAACGCGAGAAGCGCGCCGCCATCCTCGAGAGCGAGGGCATGCGCGCGTCCGAGATCCTCCGCGCCGAGGGCGAGAAGGCGGCGCAGATCCTCCAGTCCGAAGGCCGCAAGGAAGCCGCCTTCCGCGACGCCGAAGCCCGCGAGCGCGCGGCGGTGGCGGAGGCGTCCGCGACCAAGTCGGTCAGCGACGCCATCGCCGACGGCAACACCCAGGCGATCAACTACTTCATCGCGCAGAAATATGTCGAAGCCGTCGGCAAGTTCGCGGACTCGCCCAACGCCAAGACCATCCTGTTCCCGGTCGAGGCCACCCAGCTGATCGGCTCGCTTGGCGGCATCGGGGAGCTGGCGCGCTCGGCGCTCGGTGGCGGCGAGCAGCAGCAGCAGCAGCAGCAGGCCCCCGCGCCCAAGCGTCAGCCGACCGACCTGATCCCGGAGCGCGGCACCCCGCCGCAGATCATGCCGGGCGTACCGCGGGTGGGTGGCTGATGCTCGACGACCTGCAACCGGGCTGGCTGTGGCTGATCGGCGGCGTCCTGCTGCTGATGCTGGAGATCGTCGCGCCCGGCTTTTTCCTCCTGTTCGTGGGCGCGGCGGCGATTGCCACCGGGCTGTTCGTGGTGCTGTTCGATTTGAGTCTGGCGCCAGCGCTCGCTCTGTTCGCCTTGTACACGGCGCTGGCGGTGGCGGTCGGGCGGAAGGTCTACGCCAACCGGCCGGTCAACAGCACCGACCCGCACCTCAACGACCGCTCCGCGCGGCTGATCGGGCGCACGGTGACGGTGGTCGAGCCGGTCGACGAGCATGGCGGGCGCGTGCGCGTCGGCGACGGCGACTGGTCCGCCCGCGGCGATCGCGCAGAGCCCGGTGAGCGGGTGCGCATCACCGGCGTTGACGGCAACTGCCTGAGAGTGGAAGCAGAGCGCACGCTTCCACCCGCCTGATTTCCCTGGAGAGTTTCTGCCCATGAACGCCCCCGCGCTGAGCCGCCGCCAAGCGGTCGCCGCCCTCGCCTCGTCCGCGGCCCTGCCGCTGCTCACCGGCTGCGCCCGGACGCTCGCCGGTGCTCCGGCGACTTCAGCTGCAGGGCCGATGACTGAGCAATACGCGGTTGGGCACCTCAACGCGATGGCCGAACAGCTGCTTGCCCTTCAGCCCGAGACCGCGACTTCGCTCGGAGTTGACAATGGCGAGCGCGCTCCGCTTCGCGCCATGTTGACCGACCGATCCCCTGAGGGCCAGCGGCGAATTGCGGACAGCCTCCGGATGAATCTAGAGCGCGTCGACGGCCTGGACACTTCGGGCCTCACCCACTCGACCCGCACCAGCATTGAAGTGGTGAGAAGCGCCTACCGCACTGCGCTCGAAGGCTTCGCCCTGCCGTACGGCGATGTGGCGGTCGGCGGCTGGCGCAACACGCCCTACGTCGTCATCCAGAACGTCGGCGCCTACCTCGACGTGCCGCGCTTCCTCGATAGCGAGCACCAGGTGAAGAATGCCGCTGATGCCGAAGCCCTGTTGTTGCGGCTGGCGCAGTACCCGCGCACCCTCGACGGCGAGCTCGAACGCGCTCGCGCGGCCCGCGAGAAGGGCCTGGTCCCGCCCGCCTTCCTGCTGGAAAAGGCGCTCGGGCAGATGAACCAGTCGCTCAAGGGCGCCACGGCGAGCGGCTCGCTGGTCGAGATGGTCCGGACCAAGACCAAGGGCATCCCCGGCGACTGGGTGCCTCGCGCCCAGCGCATCGTCACCGGCGAGGTCGCTCCCGCCTTGCAGCGGCAGATCGCCGAGCTCGAGCACCAGCGTGCGGTCGCCAACAACGCCGCGGGCATGTGGGCGCGGCCGAACGGGCCGGAATATTACCGCTGGGCGCTGAAGGCCTCGACCACCACGAACATGACCCCGGACGAGGTGCACCAGCTCGGGCTCGACGTGCTGAAGCAACTGCACGGCCGCATGGACCCGCTGCTGCGCCAGCTCGGCTACACGGGCGGCACGGTCGGCGCGCGGATGAAGGCGCTCGCGGACGACCCCAAGTACAAGTTCAGCGAGGGTGACAAGGGCCGCGCCGAGATCATGGCCTTCATTCAGGAGCGGCTCCGCATCATCCGCGCGCAGATGCCACGCGCCTTCAACACTCTCACCCGCGGCAATGTCGAGGTGAAGCGGCTCCCGCCCGAGGAGGAGCCCGGCGCACCCGCGGCCTACGGCGGCGCCGGCTCGATCGACGGCAGCATCCCCGGCAAGTTCTGGATCAACCTGCGCACCACCGACCTGCACAGCAAGTACAGCCTGCCCGACCTCACCCACCATGAGGCGATCCCCGGCCACGTCTGGCAGGGCGAATATGCGCAGAAGCTGCCGCTGATCCGCTCGATCCTGGCGTTCAACGCCTATTCCGAAGGCTGGGCGCTCTACGCCGAGCAGCTGGCGGACGAGCTCGGCGTGTTCGACGCCGACCCGGCCGGGCGGCTCGGCTACCTCCAGTCGATCGCCTTCCGCGCGATCCGGCTGATCGTCGACACCGGCCTCCACGCCAAGCGCTGGACCCGCCAGCAGGCCGTCCAATACTTCGTCGACGTCAACGGCTCCAACCCGCTGGAGGTCGCCAGCGAGGTCGACCGCTATTGCTCCTGGCCCGCCCAGGCGCTGGGCTACGAGGTCGGCCACCAGGAGATCAACCGCCAGCGCGAGCGGGCGAAGGCGGCGCTGGGCGCCCGGTACGACCTCAAGGCCTTCAACGACACGGTCGTCCTCGGCGGCAACGTGCCCCTGGACGTGCTGGCGAAGAATGTGGACGAATATGTGCGGGGAGCGCGGGGGTAAACTCCGCCACTGGTCACCGCTTCGACTGACTTCGGTGAACGGTCACGCGGAACGTCCGGCGTGCCCGGCCATTGACTCACTCCTGGCATGCGACCGACGCCGCGCTTGCCTGACCGGAGATCACCATGGACTCCCGCCTTCTTGCCACGCTCGCCCCTGCCGCGCTGGTCGTCATGCATCCGTCCGCCGCCGCCGCGCAGGACAGCAACTATGTGGCGGGCTCGGTCGGCTACACCTTCGCCGACGACTTCGAGACCGATGCCGGGATCGAGGCCAGCATCGACAATGGTTTTGCCGTCACCGGCGCCGTGGGCCGCAGCTTCGGCGCGTTCCGGGGTGAGATCGAAGGCAGCTACCGCCGGAGCAAGGTGGATGAGGCCCGCGGCTTCGGGGTGGTCGTGGAAGGCGACGGCGAAGTCTCGGCGCTCTCCGCCATGGCCAACCTCTATTTCGACCCGGCCTTCCAGCTTGGGCCGGTAAAGCCGTACATCGGCGGGGGCATAGGCGTTTCACGCTTCCGGGCGCGGGACGTGGAGGCGGTCGGCGTGCCCGGCATCCCGCCGGTCAGCGGAACGGAAACGGGGTTCGCCTGGCAGCTCATGGCCGGCGGAGGGATTGCACTGTCCGAGCAGGCGACCCTCACCGCGGGCTACCGCTACTTCGCTACGCCCGATGTCGAGGCGAACGTTCCTTCGCTTGGCTCCGTGGAGGTCGACGGGCTCGGCCTGCACGCCATTGAGGTCGGGCTGCGCTTCAGCTTCTAGGCGAGTGCCGCCGTCGAGAAGCGTCGCGCCTACCCTGGGCAGACAGCCGGCATCGTCCTTGCACGATAGGTTTGGGCCGCTTCAAGCTCGGCATGGCCCGCCGCTGGCTCTTTCACATCATGGTCCAAACGGGTCGCGCGACCCGCCGCAAGTGCGACCATTGAGACCGCTCGCGGCGCTTTGCTCGGGACTAGCGCCGCCCCGCGCCCATCAGCCCGCCCAGAATGCTGTTCAGCGGGTTGGCGCCACCCGCGCCGCCACCGCCGCCGAGCAGCGAGCCGAGCATTCCGCCCATTCCGCCGCCGAGCCCGCCGGCACCGCCGAGCGCTCCGCCCTGCCCGCCGGCCTGCCGGGCGAAGTAGCCGGCTGCCAGCATGGCGACGATCGGCAGCATCTTCTTGAGGAGATCGGGCGACAGGCCGGTCTGCTGCGCGGCGTGGTCGGCAACGGTGCGGCTGTTGTCCTTGTTGCCGAAGATCTGGCCGAGCACCTGATTGCCTTGGCTGGTGTCCGTGGGCTGCGGACCGATGGCGTTGTCGAACAGCCCGCCGCCGCCCAGGCCGCCGAGCATCCCGGCCAGCCCGCCGAGCCCCTGCGGCTGCGCCCCCGCCTGATTCTGCATGCCGCCGAGCACCGCGGGCAGCAGCGCCGCCATGCCGGTCTGCGCGGTCTGCTGGTCGACCCCGAGGTCGCGGGAGATCGAACTGGCGGCACCGGCCTGCATGAGGGCGTCGAGCATGGACATGCGGTAAACTCCTGAACCTGGGACAGTCGGCTGCCCAATAGGCGAAGCGAGCCGGAGTTCCGCCTCCTGCCTCCACGAACGCTCAACCGCCCCGGCGATGGGCTTGCGCGGTGGAGGCCCGTCTCCCCGCGCCCGAGAACGCTGGGGCGGTCTGCGCCCAGGGATGGCCGGCGACTTGCTCCGCCACGCTGTCGACGCGCGGCTTGGCGTCGAGGTGGATGGCCAGCCCACCCGACCGCGCCAGTGCGACCCGGTCGAGCTTGAGCCAGCGCGGGGCGCACCCGCGGGGCAGGCGCCGCTCGGACACGACGATGTCCGCCGCCGCGCAGGCAGCGACCAGCTCCGCCCAGTCGAGCGTCTGGGTCGAGCGGGTCGCGAGCAGCGCCCAGCTCCGCCCCTCCCCGCGAACCTCGGCCACGCACGCGTCGCGACTGCAATGAGCGTCGGCCAGCCGCTCCAGCTCCAGCCCCTCGCCGTCGAACCCGGCGCTCTCGCTCAGCAGGCTGCGGACATAGTCGCCCGCCCGCGCGCGCAGCAGGTGCGGCACGCCGGCGTCGTCGATCACCGCCACATGCCGTCCGTCCCCGGTGATCAGCAGGTCCGGCCGCGGGGCGGTGGCCGCGGCGAGCGCGCCCAGGAGGATGGGGAGGAGCCCGGCCCAGCGCACGCGGGTGGTCCACAGGCACAGCCACAGCCCGCCGAGCACCATTGCGGCAAAGGCCCAGCCCGGCATGGTCGGCAGCATCGCCACTGCTCCGCTCGCCCCCGCCACCGCATGCGCCAGCCACAGCAGGAAGCCGATCGCCCAGCCGGTCAGCGTCCACAGCGGTCCGCCGAGGCCGAGCGCATCCAGCAGCAGCGCACCCGCTTCCAGCGGCATCACCACGAACGTCGTCAGCGGAATGGCGACGAGGTTGGCGAGCACGCCGTACAGCCCGGCCTTGTGGAAATGGTACAACGCCAGCGGCATCAGCGCGATCTCCACCGCCAGGCCGGTCAGCAGCATCGCGCCCAGCGCGCGCAGCAGCCGCGCCGCCACGCCCTCCTCGCGCCGCTCGAAGTGCCGCTTGAACCAGGGCAGCTGGTACAGCGCGACGAGAGTGGTCACGGCCGCGAAGCTCAGCTGGAAGCTCGCGCCGGCCAACGCTTCCGGCTTGAACAGCAGCACGATCAGCGCGCCCACAGCGACCAGGCGCAGGCTCAGCGCCTCCCGGCCGAGCGCGATGCCGATCAGCACCAGGACCGCGGCGATGCAGGCGCGCACCGTCGGTACCTGCGCGCCGGTCAGCAGGGTGTAGGCGACGCCGGTCACCGCCCCCGCGCCCGCGGCCACGAGCACCAGGTTGAAGCGCAGCGCCAGCCGCTCGGACAGAGCAAGCAGCCGCAGCGTCAGCAGGAACGCCGCCCCGACCGCGGCCGCGATGTGCAGGCCGCTGACCGACAGCAGGTGCGCCAGGCCCGAGCGCCGCATCGCCTCGGCGTCCTCCTCCGGGATCGCGCCCTGGTCGCCGGTGGCGAGCGCGGTGGCAATGCCGCCTTCCGCTTCCGGCAGCTGGCCGCGGATGTGCCGGCCGACCCGGTCGCGCAGCCCGGCGAGCCCACCGCCGTCCGCCGGTCGCAGCACCTCCACCTCGCCCAGCGCCCGGCCGAGCGCGCCGATCCCAGCGAACCAGGCGTCGCGGGCGAAATCGTGCGCCCCGGGCAGTGGCATCGGCATGGGCGGAGTCAGCCGCGCGCGCAGGCGCACCGTCGCGCCTGGGCCGAGCCCCTCGGGCACCTCCTCGTCCGACATGTTGACCCGGATGCGCGGCGGCAGTCCGGGGGTCTGCGGCGCCAGCAGCAGGCGCAGGCTGTCGCGTGCGGCCAGCGGCTCGACCCGCTCGACCTCCGCCGTGAACTGCACGATCGCCGTCCGCTCGAGCCGCGGGGCCGCGACCAGTTCGCTGCGCACCCAGATCAGCCCGGTCCCGAGCGCCAGCATCCCGCAGCCGGCCGCCAGCGCGCGTCCGGCTCGCCCCGGCACGAAGATGGCGCCCATCAGCGCCACGCCCGCGCTGAGCAGCATCGAAGCCGTCCACGCCCGTGGCCCCGGCAGGCTCAGCCACAGCGCGATCCCGCCGCCCAGCGCGACCACCAGCCACAACGCCAGCTGCTCGCGCTCGGCCTCGAGCCATGCCTCGGCTCTTGCGAAACCTGCCGCAAATCGCCAGTGCAGCCGCACCGGCTCGCGTGCCGACAGGGCGGCAACGTCCATGGTTTCGGAGCCCCCCCAGGCTTCCACGCGACCCGGCAGACCTAT
>NZ_CADCWA010000095.1 GCF_902806285.1 uncultured Sphingomonas sp.
TCAGCGGGATGCGGATCTTGCCGTCCGGGCTGGTCATCGCCTTGGAGAATAGGCCGGTGACCTTGCCCTCGATGTCGAAGTAGCGGATCTCGCGGAAGTTGAAGAGCCGCTCGTAGAAGTCGGCCCAGTGCGCCATCCGGCCGCGGTGGACGTTGTGGGTCAGGTGGTCGAGGTAGGTGAGGTGGGCGTGCGCCTCCCCCATCCGCTCCTGCCACCCGGGCTCAAAGGTCCACTCGTCCTCGCCGTAAGCGCTGCCCGCGTCGCCGTAGCGGTCGATCAGGTAGAGCAGCGAGCCACCGATCCCCTCGATCGCCGGCCAGCCCAGCCCGCGCGCGGTCATGTCGGTGGCGCCCAGCTCCAGCGCCCGCGCATGGGCCGCGGCGGCATCGTGCACGCGAAAGGCCATGGCCACGGCCGACGGGCCATGCGCGGACGCGAAGTCGGCGGCGTGGCTCTCGTCATGCGCGTTGATCAGGAAGTTGATGTCGCCCTGGCGGTGCAGGGTGATGTCCTGGATCCGGTGCCGGGCGATCGCGGGAAAGCCGAGCTTGGCGAACAAGGAGCGCAGCAGCTCGGGATCGGGCGCGGCATATTCGACGAACTCGAAGCCGTCGGTCCCCATCGGGTTCTCCAGGCCGAGCGGCGTCAGTTCGGCAGTGGCGGTGGCCATCAAATTTGCTCCTTTTGCCTCTTTCCCTGCGCCCGCGGACGCCGCAATTCAAGGGCACGGAGGATCGCCCCTCCCGTTGGGAGACATTGCGATGAACACGCCCGCCGGTTGGCTTGAAGATGGGAACGCGTTGGCCAGAAGCTACCGGTTCGAAGGCTTCGGGCAAGCATTCGCCTTTCTCACCCGCGTTTCTTTCCATGCCGAACGGGTCGACCATCATCCCGAGTTCACGTCGCGGTGGAACCGGGTCGACTTCCGGCTGACCACGCACGACGCGGGCGGGATCACCGACCGCGACGTGGCGCTCGCGGCCGAGATCGACCGGCTGGCGGCGGAATGCGGCGGCCGGTAGGGTTAAGTTCAACTGCCATCTGGCATTCAGCCGAGCGAGCGGATAAGGAGCCTGCCATGACACGCACCGTTGCCGCCGCTGCCTATTATTATCCGCACGAGGTGGGGACCGGCTGACGCGCGCTTGACATACGCGAGTTTCCTGACCGCCCCGCCCGACACCAGTCCGGCGGGGCTTTTTGTTGCCGAGAGGACCCAAGCCCATGTTCCAAGGTTTCGATGAACCCAGCACTTTAGAGAAGCCGTCATGGCAGGCCCATGTGGTGGACCAGGGCTGGGACCGGTTCAGCGCCGAGGACCATGCGGTGTGGGACACGCTCTACGCGCGGCAGGTGGAGCTGCTGCGGACGCGGGTGGTGACGCCCTTTCTGGACGGGCTGGACCTGCTCGACCTCGGCGCGCCGGGGGTGCCGGAGCTCGGGCGGCTCAACGCGCGGCTGGAGGCGCGGACCGGGTGGAAGACGGTGGCAGTGCCGGGCCTGGTGCCCGACGAGGCCTTTTTCGCGATGCTGAGCGAGCGGGTGTTCCCGATCGGCAACTTCATCCGGCGGCGGGAGCAGCTCGACTATCTGGAGGAGCCCGACTGCTTCCACGACATCTTCGGCCATGTGCCGATGCTCGCCCACCCCGGCATGGCCGCGGCGATGGAGCATGTCGGACACGTCGGGCTCCAGGCGATCGCCGCCGGCCGCGGCGAGTGGGTGGCGCGGCTCTACTGGTACACGGTCGAGTTCGGGCTGTGCCGCGAGGGCGCGGAGGTGAAGATCTTCGGGGCCGGGCTGGCCTCCAGCTTCGGCGAAGCGCGGGCCAGCCTGGAGGATGGCGCGATCGAGCGGCGCCGCTTCAGCCTCGCCGAGGCCACCGCCACCCCGTACCGGCACGACGCGATGCAGCCGATGTACTTCGTCGCGGACAGCGTCGACGCGGTAGTGGACGCGATCCTCAGCGCGGAACCGCCAGGCCCTGCTCGGTGAGAAAGCGGGTGGTCTCCTCGACCACCCGGCGGGTGCCGCGGGCGGTGACCGCGAAACCCATGTGGCTGCAACCGATCTCCACCGCCTTGTCGCTTTCGTGCGGCAGGCCGTAGGCGGCGCGCGGCGCGACCAGCCCGTCCTTGCGCGACCATAGCGCCAGCGTCGGCACCGGCGGCTTGTCGTGGATGCGCATGACGGGCGGCGCGTCGACCTTGTGGCCGGCGACGAGCTCGTACAGCCGCCAGACGTTGTTCCAGTGGGGGTCGCCGGAGAAAGGCGAGCCGAGCGTCACCACCGCCAGCACCTGTTCGGGCACTTCGCGCGCCAGCTCGCGGGCGAATACGCCGCCCAGGCTCCAGCCTACGACCAGCACGGGGCCGTTGCCCGCCAGCGAGCGCAGCCGCTCGCGCAGTTGCTCGATGGTGCCCGCCTTGGCGCCGGTGTTGAGGCCGTTGGCCCAGCCGTAGGTGCGCCAGCCGGCCTGCCCGAACGCTTGCCGCAGCGCGGCGGTGGTGCGGTCGTGGGCGAGGAAGCCGGGGATCACCAGGCAGCGCGGGCCGTCCTTGGGACCGCGGGGCCCGAGGTGGCCGAAGCTCTTCCACATGCGCGGCAGCAGCGCGGCCAGCTCGTTGAGCTTGGCGATTTGCGGCGGGGGAATGGTGTCGGGGTCGCGGGTCATCGTTCTGCCTGACGCAGTCAGGCCATTATTGTTTCAACGCGAAGGCGCGAAGAAGAGAAGGAAGGCGCGAAGAGGCGACGAGCACCTGACCCTTCGCGCCTTTCCCTTACTTCGCGCCTTCGCGTTGAAATCGGAGCCGGCTTCGCCGGGAGTACTAAAGGTACTCCGCACCCCCCAGCAACGGCCGGATCGCGTCCGGCAGCCGCACTCGGCCGTCTTCCGTCTGGTGGTTCTCCAGCAGCGGCACCAGGATGCGCGGGCTCGCCAGCGCGGTGTTGTTGAGGGTATGGGCGAAGCGCACCTTGCCGTCGGCGTCGCGGTAGCGGAGGTTGGCGCGGCGGGCCTGCCAGTCGTGCAGGGTCGAGCAGCTGTGGGTCTCGCGGTACTTGCCGAGGCTCGGCACCCAGCTCTCGATATCGTTCATCCGGTACTTGCCCAGCCCCATGTCGCCGGTCGAGGTCTCGATCACCTGATAGGGAATCTCCAGCTCGCGGAGCAATTCCTCGGCAAGGCCGAGCAGCCGGGCGTGCCATTCGGCCGAGACCGCCTCGTCGGCCTCGCAGATGACGTACTGCTCGACCTTGAGGAACTGGTGGACGCGCAGCAGCCCGCGCACGTCGCGGCCCGCGCTGCCCGCCT
>NZ_CADCWA010000096.1 GCF_902806285.1 uncultured Sphingomonas sp.
CCTGCGGCCGGGTCGGCGGGCTCCGGCCTCCGCCCGGCCAGGCGCTGCCGGTCAAGCCCAAGCTGGCGCGCGCGACGCCCTCCGCCGAGGAGCTGCTCACCCCGCCGCCGATCGCCCGGCCCGAACGGGTGGACGAGCTGCAGAGCCGCAACGAACCGCGCGAGTCCGACCGCTTCGACCTGCCCCCGCCCGACGGCGGCGCGGCGCCCGTGGCGGAAACCGACAACCAGGCCGAACAACGCACCGACGAACCAGGACCGATCAAACCGCAATGACCACCAGCTTCAAGCCCCTCCGCAAGGCCGTGTTCCCCGTTGCCGGCCTCGGCACCCGCCTGCTCCCGGCGACCAAGACCATGCCCAAGGAGATGCTGACGGTGATCGACCGTCCGCTGATCCAATATGCGGTGGACGAAGCGCGGGAGGCGGGGATCGAGCAGCTGATCTTCGTCACCGGCCGCGGCAAGTCGAGCCTGGTCGACTATTTCGACATTAGCTTCGAGCTGGAGGCGACCATGCGAAAGAAGGGCAAGAGCCTGGAAGCGCTGGAACTCAGCCGGGCCGACTTCGGCGAGCTGATCTCCGTCCGGCAACAGCAGCCGCTCGGGCTTGGCCACGCGGTGTGGTGCGCGCGCCACGTGGTCGGGGACGAGCCGTTCGCGGTGCTGCTGCCCGACGACCTGATGGCGGGCACGCCCGGCGCGCTGGCGCAGATGGTCGAGGCTTACAATCGGGTGGGCGGCAACATCGTCTGCGCCGAGGAAGTCGCGGCAGAGAAGACCGGCAGCTACGGCATCGTCACGCCGGGCGCCACGAACGGCAACCTGACCGAAGTGCGCGGCATGGTCGAGAAGCCGGCCCCCGAGGTCGCGCCATCGCGGCTGGGCGTGATCGGCCGCTACATCCTCCAGCCCGAGGTGATGGGCGTGCTCGACCGGCAGGAGCCGGGTGCCGGCGGCGAGATCCAGCTGACGGACGCCATGGCCAAGCTGATCGGCCAGCAGCCGTTCCACGCGGTGAAGGTCGACGCGGTCCGCCACGACTGCGGCGACCGCCAGGGCTATGTGCTGGCGACGCTCGCGCTGGCGCTCGAGCGGGAGGACCTGGCACCGACGGTGCGGGAGTTTCTGGCCAAGCGGTAAGTACCCCGGCGAACGCCGGGGTCCAGCGCTCGCGGCGGAAGGTGTAGGTTTGGACAAGAGCGGCTGCGTCTACGTCATGGCGAGCGGACGGTTGGGGACGCTGTACACCGGCGTGACCAGCGACCTGCCTGCGTGGGTATACGCGCACCGGGAGGGCCTCATCCCGGGCTTCACTAAGCGGTATGGCTGCAAGCTGCTGGTCTGGTATCAGTATCTCGATGATCTGCAGGAAGCGCGCCGACGCGAGTTGCAGATCAAGGAATGGCGGCGGGCATGGAAGCTGGAGCTGATCGACACCTTCAACCCGGACTGGGATGATTTGTACCCGTCGCTCTTCAGTTGATAGGGCTGGGCCCCGGCGTTCGCCGGGGTGCTACGCCTCCAACTCAATATCCCAGTACAGATAATCCCGCCAGCTCTCGTGGAGGTAGCCGGGCGGGAAGCTTTTGCCGTGGTCCTGCAATTGCCAGCTGGTCGGGCGGATGGGCTCGCGGTGAATGGCCATGCCCGCCTGGCGCGGGGTGCGGCCGCCCTTGCGGAGGTTGCAGGGCGCGCAGGCGGTGGCGACGTTCTCCCAGGTGGTGCGCCCGCCTTGGGCGCGCGGGATCACATGATCGAAGGTCAGCTCCCTGTGGCTGCTGCAATAAACGCAGCGGAAGCGGTCGCGCAGGAACAGATTGAACCGGGTGAACGCCGGATACTCGTTAGGCTTCACGAATTGCCGCAGCGCGATGACGCTGGGCAGCTGCAGCGTGTGGTTGGGCGAATGGACCTCGCGCTGGTAGTGGGCGACCACGTCCACCCGCTCCAGGAACATCGCCTTGACCGCGGTCTGCCACGGCCACAGGCTCAGCGGATAGTAGGAGAGCGGGGTGTAATCGGCGTTGAGCACCAGCGCCGGACAGCTGTCGGGATGGCGGATGAGATCGGGATGGTACAAGCGCGACACGCCTTTCGTTCGGTTCAAACCGAACCCGCGCTCCCCGGCCCCGTCGCACGCAAGGAGGAGAGGCCGTGCTCGGCCACTTCCCTTGTGACGCGCCGGATGCCAGCCCGGCGTGACAGAGTGATGAATCGCAACTTGTGGAGAGGTGGTCAAGTGGGCGCAGCCACTTCCCCTTGGGAGAGATGTCGGGCGCAGCACGAGAGGGGTCGGCGCATACCCCTCCGGCGCTTCGCGCCACCTCTCCAAGGGGGAGGAGCTAAGCGGTGACCACTTCCCGCTTTGCACCATCGCCGACGGGGCGGCTGCACCTGGGGCATGCCTACAGTGCCGTGCTCGGCCGGGCGGCGGGCGGGCGCTGGCTGCTGAGGATCGAGGACCTCGACCCGGGCCGCAGCCGGCCGGAGTTCGTTGACGCCATCCTCGAGGACCTCGCCTGGCTGGGGCTGCCGCATGACGGCGAGGTGCTGGTGCAGTCGGATCGCACGCAGCTCTACGCGACCGCGCTGCAGCGGCTGGTGGACTTGGCGCTGGCCTACCCCTGCTTCTGCACCCGCGCCGACATCGCCGCCTCGCTCACCGCGCCGCACGGCGATGCCGCGACCGCCTATCCCGGCACCTGCCGCGGGCTGCCGGACGATCCGGCGCGCCGCGCCGCCACCCCGCACAGCTGGCGGCTGGACAGCGCAGCCGCGATCGCCCGCGTCGGCCTGCCGGGCTGGAGGGAGGCCGACGGGGTGCGCTTCGCCTCGCGCGAGCAGGACATCGGCGATGCGGTGCTGGCCCGCAAGGACGCGCCCTCGTCCTACCACCTCGCCTGCGTGGTGGACGATGCGGACAGCGGGGTGGACCTGGTGGCACGCGGCGCCGACCTGCGGCCGTCGACCCCGATCCAGCGACTGTTGCAGCGGCTGCTCGATCTGCCTGAGCCGACCTACCTCCACCATCCGCTGGTGGTGCATGAGGACGGCCGGCGGCTTGCCAAGCGCGACCAGGCCCCGACTTTGGCCGCGCTGCGAGACGCGGGCGTGGACGGGCAGAAACTTCGCGACGCGCTCGGGAACGGCCGCCTCCCTTATGGTTTTCGCCTTGTGGATGCCTAGATAGGAATGGCTATGAATACCCTTCTCATCGTCGCGCTGGTGGTCGCCATGGCCTTCACCGCTTACGCGCTCGTGCGCGGCGTCATGGCCATGGCTTCGGGCAAGCTCGGCAACGGCGAGCAGCAGCAGCAGTGGATGCGCAAACGCGTCCTCTACCAGGGCATCGCGATCATGGTGGCGGCCTTGATCCTGCTGCTGGCCGGCGGCGGGCGCTAAGCTGGTCAAGCTCAACCGAATCTACACCCGCACGGGCGACGCGGGCGAAGCCGGGCTGGTCGACGGCAGCCGGGTCAGCAAAGCCGGCCTGCGGATGATCGCGATCGGCGAGGTGGACGAGGCTAACTCGGCGGTCGGCCTGGCGCTGGCCGAGCTGGCGCCGGACAGCGCTGCGGCCGCGAGCCTCCTGCGCATCCAGAACGAGCTGTTCGACCTCGGCGCGGACATCGCTACGCCCGGCGAAGTCGAAGGCGCCCTGCGGATCGTCGCCAGCCAGGTCGAGCGGCTGGAGCGCGAGATCGACGTGATGAACGAGCAGCTCGAGCCGCTGACCAGCTTCATCCTGCCGGGCGGCAGCCGCGCGGTGGCGGCGGTGCACCTCGCCCGCGCCGTGACCCGGCGGGCCGAGCGGGCGGCCGTCGCGCTCGCCGCCGCCGAGCCGGTCAACGCCCAGGCCCTTGCCTACCTCAACCGTTTGTCCGACCATCTGTTCGTGACCGCGCGGCATGTCGCCGCGGGCGGAGGGGGCGATGTGTTGTGGCAACCCGGCGCGACCCGCACGAGCTGAATGCCGCGAGCCTGAGCGAACGGCTGTTCGCCACGCGCCGGCTGACGGCCGACTTGGCCGAGCCGCTGTCGGACGCCGACGCCACCATCCAGCCGCACCCCGACGCGTCGCCGGCCAAGTGGCACCTGGCGCACACGACCTGGTTCCTCGAGACCTTCGTGCTGCGCGATCACCTGCCCGGCTATCGGCTGCATGACGAGCGCTGGCCGTTCCTGTTCAACAGCTATTACGAGGGCGAAGGCCCGCGGCATGCCCGGCCGCGCCGCGGCATGATCTCGCGTCCCAGCCTGGACGAGGTGCGTGGCTGGCGGCTCCACGTCGACGAAGCGCTGGACCGCGCCTTACCCCGACTGCCGCCTCCGGCGCTCGAATTAGTCGAGCTCGGCATCCAGCACGAACAGCAGCACCAGGAGCTGTTCCTCACCGACATCCTGGCGACACTGGCCGAGAACCCGCTGGAGCCGGCCTATGGCGAACTTCCGCCTGCCTCACGCAAGGCCGCCGAGCCGCTGAGCTGGCTGCCCGGTCGCTCCGATATAGTCGAGATCGGCGCTCCCAGCGAGGGCCCCTGGACAGGGCTCGCGACAGGCTTCGCGTTCGACAGCGAGCGGCCGCGGCACAGGGCCTTGCTCCACCCGCACGAGATCGCCGCGACGCCGGTGACCAACGGCGAGTGGCTGCAATTCATCGCCGACGGCGGCTACCGCACTTCAAGGCTGTGGCTCAGCGAGGGTTGGGACTGGGTGCGGCGAGAGCAGGTCGCTGCTCCGCTCTACTGGCGCGAGGACGGCACCGCCTTCACCCTGGCTGGGCGCCGCGAAGTCGACCCCTCGGCGCCGGTGACGCACCTCTCCTACTACGAGGCCGATGCGTTCGCACGCTGGGCCGGCGCGCGGCTGCCGACCGAGGCGGAGTGGGAGAGCCTGGCGGCATCGAATGATTCGGCAGGCGGCAACCAGCTGGACCGCGCCGGACCAGTCATGCCCCGGCCGGGCGGGCCTTTGTTCGGCGATGTGTGGAGCTGGACAGCTTCGGCTTTCCTGCCCTACCCAGGTTTCAAGGCCGCGGAAGGCACCGTCGGCGAGTACAACGGCAAGTTCATGTGCGGGCAGTTCGTGCTCAAGGGCGCCAGCTGCGCCACGCCGCGCGGGCACAGCCGGGCGAGCTACCGCAACTTCTTCCCACCCGCCGCGCGGTGGCAGTTCACCGGCCTGCGGCTCGCCCGTGACGCCTGACCCGGCGTTCCGCGACGACGTGCTGCGCGGACTGCGGCAGCAGCCGCCCGCCGTTCCCGCCCGCTGGCTGTACGACAGCCAAGGCTCCGAGCTGTTCGACGAGATCACGCGGCTGCCGTCCTACTATCCGACCCGCACGGAAACGGCATTGCTGCAGGAGATCATGCCGGAGGTCGCCGAGCGCGTCGGCCAAGGGCGCGCGGTGGTCGAGTTCGGCGCGGGATCACTGACCAAAACGCCGCTGCTGCTCGAAGCCATCCGGCCGGCGCTCTACGTGCCCGTGGACATCAGCGGCGACTACCTCCGCGCCAGCGCGGCCGAGCTTGCCGCCAAGCTCCCTGGCCTACCGATCCACACGGTGGTGGCGAACTTCAGCGACGCCATCGCCCTTCCGCCGGAAGCATCGGTGCTGCCCAAGCTAGGCTTCTTTCCCGGCTCCACCATCGGCAACTTCGTTCCGGCCAGCGCGACGGACCTGCTGCGCCACTTCCGTGCGGTCCTCGGCACGGGCGCGCTGCTGCTGATCGGCATGGACCGGGTTAAGCCCGTCGAGCGGCTGATTGCCGCCTACGACGATCCGCAGGGGGTGACGGCGGCGTTCAACCTGAACCTGCTCCACCGGATCAATCGGGAGCTCGGCGGGACCGTGCCGGTGGACGCCTTCCGGCATGAAGCGCGGTGGAACGATGTCCTCAGCCGGGTCGAGATGCATCTGGTCGCAACGGGGGACGTCGCGTTCGACATCGCCGGCGAGCCGTTCCGTTTGGCCGCCGGCTCCTCCATCCACACGGAGAACAGCCACAAATATGGGCCGCGCGGAGGCCGGATGCTGCTGCTGGCAGGCGGCTGGACGCCGCTGGCGGAGTGGACGGACCCCGCGCGCGACTTCGCGGTGGTGCTGGCCGAAGCGGAGCGCGAGCGGTTCGCGCCATGACCGCGTGTGTTGCCCCTGTAACGCGGCGCGGCTAAGGCCTCTTCATGCTTCTTGCCCTTTTCGGTGTGCTGGACCTGCTGCTGCGGGTGCTCGGCTGGGTCATCATTGCACAGGTCGTGCTGTCCTGGCTGGTGGCGTTCAACGTAATCAACACCTCGTCGGACGGCGTGCGGCGCTTTCTCGCCGCGATCGACCGGCTGCTCGACCCGCTTTACCGGCCGATCCGCAAGGTCCTGCCCGACTTCGGCGGGCTCGACCTGTCGCCGATCGTGCTGCTGCTCACCATCCAGATCCTGCGCATGCTGCTGGGCGGCCTCGCGGCGGACCTGGCCTACCCGGGGTGAGCGCCCGGCTGATCGACGGGCGCGCCGCGGCCGAAGCGCTGCGCGGGCGGCTGGCGATCACCGCCGACTTCTTCCGCGCGACTACCGGGCGTCCGGCGGGCCTGGCGACCGTGCTGGTCGGCGAGGACCCGGCCAGCGCGGTGTACGTCCGTTCCAAGATCAAGGCGACGGAGGAGGCGGGCATGCACGGCCTCCACCACCCGCTGCCTGCGGAAACGAGCGAGGCCGAGCTGCTGGCCTTGGTCGAGCAGCTGAACCGCGACGATGCGGTGGACGGCATCCTGGTCCAGCTGCCGCTGCCCGCGCAGATCGATGCAGCGCGGGTGATCGACGCGATCTCGCCGGAAAAGGACGTGGACGGCTTCCACGTGGTCAATGCCGGGCGGCTGGCGGTCGGCGCGGAGGCGCTGGTGCCGTGCACGCCGCTCGGCTGCCTGCACCTGCTCAAGAGCGAGATCGGCGATCTGAGTGGCGCGAACGCGGTGGTGATCGGGCGGTCCAACATCGTCGGCAAGCCGATGGCCAGCCTGCTGCTCGGCGAAAGCTGCACGGTGACGATCGCCCATAGCCGCACCCGCGATCTGCCCGAAGTCTGCCGCCGCGCCGACATCCTGGTCGCCGCAGTCGGCCGGGCGGAGATGGTCCGCGGCGACTGGGTCAAGCCGGGCGCGACCGTGATCGATGTCGGCATCAACCGCGTTCCCGGAGCCACCGGCAAGACCCGGCTGGTCGGCGATGTGGCCTTTGCTGAAGCGCGCGAGGTCGCGGGAGCGATCACGCCGGTGCCGGGCGGGGTCGGCCCGATGACCATTGCCATGCTGCTCAGGAACACGCTGGTCGCGGCGCACCGCCGTGCCGGCCTCAAGGCGCCGGAGGACCTATGATTTCCGCACTGCTATTGCTCGCCGCGGCGCCCGCCCAGACCGCCGTGGATGCCGAGCGCGCCTTCGCCGCCCGCGCGCAGCAGGCCGGGCAATGGACCGCCTTCCGCGAATATGCCGAACCGACGGCGGTGATGTTCACGCCTCAGGCCGTGTGGGCGCATGAATATCTGAAGGGCCGCAAGGACCCGGCGCGCTCCGTCCGATGGTGGCCAACCCGCAGCTTCGTCTCGTGCGACGGCAAGTTGGCGGTGAACACGGGCGGCGCTCGCTTCCCCGATGGCAGCCATGGTTACTTCGGCACGGTCTGGACCCGCCAGAAGGACGGCGGGTGGAAGTGGGCGGTCGATCACGGCGACACGCTGAGGAGCGCACCCGTCCGTCCCGCGCGGGCCGCGGTCCGGCGCGCGAGCTGTTCGAACCTCCGCGGCATCCCGGCCGCTTACCGCGCTGAAACGAAGCCGCTCGAGCTGATGGCCGGCCAACCTCCGGCCGACGCCGGCCAGGGGCGCTCGGCCGACGGCACCCTGATCTGGGAGTGGCAGGTCACGAAGGAGGGCGCGCGCCGCTTCCAGACGCAGCTCTGGAACGGGCGGCGCTACGCCACCGTGCTCCAACAGAACGTTGCGGCGCCGCGCCGCCGATGATCGAGCTGTTCACCAGCGCGTTCATCACGCTGGCGGTGATCATCGACCCGCCGGGCTGCGCGCCGATCTTCGCGTCGCTGACCAGCGGGACCAGCGCGGTCCATCGCCGCGCCATGGCGGTCCGCTCGGTGCTGGTCGCGTGGGGCATCCTCATCTTTTTCGCGCTGCTCGGCGAGCCGCTGTTACGCTCGCTCGGCATCAGCCTGCCCGCGTTCCGGCTGGCGGGCGGGATCATGCTGTTCATGATCGCGCTCGACATGGTGTTCGAGCGGCGCACCGAGCGGCGCGAGGCCCGCGCGCAGGAGATCGAGGGCACGCCCGACGCGGAGGACATCTCCGTCTTCCCCATGGCCATTCCGATGATCGCGGGGCCGGGCTCGATCGCGTCCATGATGCTGCTGTCGGCCCGGGCCCAAGGAACCGTCGAGCAGGTGATCGTGCTGGGAGCGATGACCGCGGTGATCGCCCTGACGCTGCTGGCCCTGCTCGCCGCGGGTCCGCTGATGCGGATGATCGGCGCGCGGCTGGAGGCGATGATCACCCGCATCCTGGGGGTGATCCTGGCCGCGCTGGCGGTACAGTTCGTCCTCGACGGGCTGGAGCGCAGCCTGCCGGGGCTGGCGGGCTAGCCCACCACGCGCCAGAGTTTCAGCGGGGAGTCGGCAGGAAGCGGCACGCGCTGGAGCCAGGCGGGCACCTCCCCCCGCTCGAGCTGCATGTAGAAGCCGTTCGGCGCGGCCGACTGGAACAGCGTTGCGGTGCTCATGTTCGGGCAGGTCAGCAGATAGTCCGAGCGATATTTGCCGATGAGCGCCCGCGCCTGGTCCGCCGAGCCGCGGAACGCCTTCATGACGTCGGCGATCGCCTCCCCGTTGCGGTGGTACGGGCCGGTGACGCTGTTGTGGTGGGTGACGGTGATGAGCCGGGGGCCCAGGTCGACGTAGGTGAACACCGTGCCCTTGGGCTGCTGTGCCACCGGGCGCAGCGCCGGAAGGGACGGGCAGAGCCGGTTGGCCGTGGCGATCGCCTTGTCGCGCTCGGTCTGCGGCTTGTCGGGGAAGCGGGTGACGACCATCGGCACCGCCGCGCCGACCGCCACCACGACCACCGCCGCGGTCGCGAACACCGAGAGGGTGCGGTTCTTCAGCGCCCACATCCTGGGTACCAGCAGCCAGGCCAGCGCCGCACAGCCGGTGACCCCCAGCATCTGCGCGGCCGGGCCGGCCCGGGTCTGCCACAGCAGCAGCAGCAGGGCCGTGAGCGCGATAACCGCCACCGACAGCACGCGCCGAAAGCGATCGCGCTCGCCGAGCGAGGACAGCGCCAGCAGGATCCAGCCCGCGAGGCCGATCAAGGGCAGGGTGACCACCACTGCCACGATCTTCGCCGAATGCCCGTAGATCGGCTTGGCCTCGCGCACATTGTTGAGCCACAACTCCTGCACCTCGGGCGAGACACCCTCCAGCCGGGACAGGCAGTGCGGCCAGGCCAAGGCGTGGAACAGGGCGACGGCCGCGCCCGCGGCGGCTGCTCCCGCCAGCCGCGCCTTCCAGCTGTCCGGCGACCACCAGGCGAGCAGGGCCAGCAGCGCTCCCCCGAGCAGTGCGTCGGACAGCCACACCGGCGACAGGGCGTCGCACACCGCCTGCCGGTTGGCGTAGCTGGCGAACAGGAGGAAGCCCAAGGCCGTTCCGCCCGCCAGGGTCACCGCGTACGCGCCGAGCCGCGGCCGCTGCTCGCGCTCGTCGATCCACATCAGCACCTGCGCCGCGCCGGCCAGCGCCAGGTAGATCAGCATCTCCAGCCCGACGCTGAGCGACAGGGCGGTGGCGATGCCGGCCGTCGCTCCGCCGCGCGCAGGCTTGGGATCGGCCAGGCCGGCCATCGCGATCGCCAGAAAGCTGAGCTGCCAGCCGTGGTGGTCGATGCGGGTCGGCATGAACATGCCGTTGGTGGAGGTGGCGAAATAGAGGGTCAGCAAGGACAGCACGAACGCCGCCGGGTGTATCAGCCGCCGCGCGATCAGCGCCAATGCTCCGGCGAGCGGCAGGTAGGGGATCAGCGGAGCGGCGGCGACCGCGAAGCGCTCGGCATTGGCCCCGCTGGTGAAAAGCTTACCCACGGTGATCAGGGCCGCGAGCGGCAGGTCGACCAGCCGCGACCAATGGATGTCGGCGCCGGCCGGGGCGGCGAGCCGGTACTGCCGCAGGTCGTACCAGTCCTGACCACCGAGCCAGGCGCGCACCTGGCTCATCCGCAAATTGTCGTCGGTGTCGCCGAGCCCGAACATGAGGATGCCCTGCCAGCGCATCTGGATGAACCAGGCGATTGCGAGCAGCCAGAAGACGAGCACAGCCAAGCGCCAGTGCCTGGCCGTCCAGATCAACGCCCTGTCCAACCGCTCACCCCGCCGCCGCAGTCCCAAGAAACACTGGCGTCGTAGTTCGTCCGCTCTAAAGGGCAAGTTACCCGATGCTTGCGATCCTTCCTCCCGGGCGCCGCGCCATCTTCGGCCAGCTGTTGCGTTTCCTCGTGAGCGGCGGGATCGTAACCGCGCTTGGCGTCGGAGTTTACGCGGTCGTGGCGCTGGACCTGCGCTGGCATCCGCAGCTCGGCAATCTCCTCGCCTACGTGACCGCGGTGGCGACCGGCTACCTGCTGCACAGCCGCTGGAGCTTCCGCGACCATGGCGGGGAGCGGAGCGGCGGAACCCTGGCCCGGTTCATCACCGTGTCGCTGATCAGCCTGGGCCTGAACAGCTTCTGGGTGTGGCTGCTGACCGAGCCGTTCCGCCTCTCGCCCGCCTGGCCGATCGTCCCGATGCTGTTCGTGACGCCGCTGGTCACCTTCACCCTCAACCGGCAATGGGTGTTCCGGTAGATGGAGCGGGTCATCTACGACCGCATGGCGGAGCTGGACCAGCTCCATTGGTGGTATCGCGCTCGGCGCGAGGTGCTGGCCGCGCTGATCCGGCGCCGGGCGCTTCCGCCGCCGGGCGGGCGCATCCTGGAGGTGGGCTGCGGGACCGGCCACAACCTCGCGATGCTTGGGCGATTCGGGACGGTTGACGCGATCGAGGTCGATTCCCCTGCCCGGGCCATCGCCGAGCAGCGGCTGGGCCGGGCGGTTGGTTCGGCGCCGCTGCCGGAGCTGCACGGCGTTCCGGAGCGCGCTTTCGACCTCATCGGCTCGTTCGACGTAATCGAGCACATCGATGACGACCGCGCCGCGCTGGCCAGCATCGCGCAACGCCTCAAGCCCGGCGGCCGGTTCGTCATGACGGTGCCTGCGCACGGGTGGATGTGGTCGGCGCATGACGAGGTCAACCATCACAAGCGGCGCTACTCCAAGGGCGGGCTCAAGCGGCTGGTCGAAAGCTCGCCGCTGAAGCTGGAGGCGCTCGGCTACTTCAACAGCCTGCTGTTCCCGCTGGCGGTCGGCGCGCGGGTCGCGGGCAAGCTGACCGGCAAGCAGGACAGCGACGACAAGCTGCCGCCCGAGCCGCTCAACAAGGCGCTGGAAGCCGTGTTCGTTCAGGAAGCGCGGCTGATCGGCCGGGTGCCGCTCCCGCCGGGGCTGTCCTTGTTCGCGGTCGCCTCCGCCACCTGACCGAGCTGGCCCTGGCGCTTGTCGGTCTGCCCGGCGATCGCCTGCACGATGTACAAGGGACGCCGCTTGGCCTGGCTGTACAGGCGGCCGATGTACTCGCCCAGCATCGCCAGCACGAACATCTGCACCGCGCCCAGCACCACCACCACCAGCATCAGGGAGGTCCAGCCCTGGATGCTCCGCCCGCTCAGCCAGGCATAAGCGATATAGACGATGATCAGCAGCGATCCCGCGCTCAGCAGCAACCCGGCATGGCTGGCGAGCTTCAATGGTGCTGAGGAGAAGCCGGTCAGCGCGTCGAAGGCGAAGCGCAGCATCTTGCCGAGCGGATACTTGGTCTCGCCGGCCGCACGCTCGTTCCGGTCGTACGGAAAGGGCACCTGGCGGAAGCCGATCCACGCCACCATGCCGCGGATGAAGCGGGCCTGCTCCGGCATCGCCAGCAGCACGTTCAGCGCGCGCCGGCTCATCAGCCGGAAATCGCCGGCGTCGAGCGGGATGTCGATCTCCGTCGCCCGGCTCAGCAGCCGGTAGAAGCCGTGGGCGGTGGCGCGTTTGAAACGGGTTTCCCCGGCGCGGGTGCGGCGCACGCCATAAACCACATCCGCGCCTTCGCGCCGCATGGTCTCGAGCATCGACCCGAGCAGTTCGGGCGGGTCCTGGAGGTCCGCATCGACGATCAGGATCAGCTCGCCGCGAGCCAGATCGAGCCCCGCGGTCAGCGCCAGCTGGTGCCCGTGGTTGCGCGACAGGTCGAGCGCGACGAGGTGCGGGTCGCCGGCCGCCAGCCGCTGCATCAGTGGCCAGCTGCCATCGCGCGAGCCATCGTTGACCAGCACGATCTCATAATCGGCGCCGACCACCGCCCGCGCCGCCTCCGTCAGCCGCCGGTGCAACAGAGGAAGGCAGGCTTCCTCGTTGTAGCAGGGCACGACAATGGACAGCGCGGGTGCCGTGGGAGCGGTCATGGCCGCTGCGTAGCGCCTCCACCCGGCAGGCGGTAGAGGGCCGATCCGTTGGGACCCTGCCAGACCATTCGCGCATCGCCCAGCAGCTTGCCGTCGAACGGCGGCGGGTCGATCAGCCACAAATAATCGAACGCGCCTCGCGGAAAGTTCGCCAGCATCGGGCCGACCGGACGCGCCGAGCCCAGCTGGCAGGTCGGATGACGCACCAGGTTCGACGGATCATATTTCCAATTGCCGGCAGGCTCGTAGGTCACGGTCAACAGCTTGGCCCCTGGCGTCTCCCAATGATCGTTAGAGAAGCCGAGCCGCCGCGCGACCACCAGTCCGCCGAGATGCGCGTTGCGCCACATCGGCCAGCTCCGGTCGCGGCAGCTCAGCCCGACCATCGACACGACCCGCGCGCCCATCGGGATGTGATCGAGCGCCGCCAGCTGCCGCCGGTGGTCGTTCGCGGCGATCGCCAGGCTGGCGGTCACGCTTGCCGTACGGACAAGGAAAAAGGCCAGCGCGGCGATCGCAAGGCTCCAAGCGAACCAGGCCGGCGGCTCCGGCTTGAACCGCAGCTCCGTGCGGAAGGCGCGCGCCGCCCGCGCCAGCAGCCACGACGGCTCGCGCCGGAAGCGGATCGCGAGCATGGCGACGGCAAGCAGGAACGGCACCAGCCGCATGTCGGCATAGGCCGAGCCGAAGATGATGCGCGGCAGCACGGCAAAGGCGGCGCACAGCACCAGCAGGGTGAAGAACAGCATCCGCGACAGGGTCAGCCGCGGGTGCACGACCGCCAGCACGAACACCAGCCCCACAACCGCCACCGACGCGCGGTCGAAATCGTACCAGCGGTCGCGCAGCGCCATCTCGATCCAGCGGCCCTTGATCGTCCAGTTGAACCAGTCGGCGGTCTGCCCGCCGCCCTCCCCCCGCCAGAGGACCATCAGCAGCAGCGGCACGGCCAGGGATAGGCAGTGAAAGGCGGCGCGCGGCGCCGACAGGAGCCAGCCGCGGCCGCGGTCGTGCTGCCGCACCGCCTCGGCCGAAAAGGCGAGCAGCCCGAGCATGCCCCAGCCGAAGGCGTGACACAGCCATATGAGAATGCCGATCGGCACGAACAGGGCGGCGCGCAGCTCCACCTTGCCCAGCCGCCCGAGCCGCAGCCACAGCCCGAACGCCAGAAAGGCCAGGGCCATGCTCAGCGCATAGTTGACGAAGCCGAACAGGAAGTGGTGCCCGTAGGCGAAGGGCAGCGCGAACAGCACCGTCGGCGGCAGGCGCCCATGCACCTCCCGCGCGACCCACAGCATGCCCGCCACGGTGGTCGGCGGGATCAGCAGCACGATCAGCTTGACCGCCGGCTCCAGTCCGAGGAGCTTGCCCAGCGGCCAGATGAGAAGGTCGACGCCGAGGTTGCCGACGATCGCCCAATGGTAGTCGTAGAAGCGCTGCAGACTGGCGGAACTGCCGAGGTCCAGCTGCACCCGGTAGCGGCCGATGTGCCCGAGCAGGTCCACCAGCGGAGGAAGCGGCGGGTAGAGCAGGGGCACAACCGACAACAGGATGGCCGCGGCGGCGAACCAGCGGGTCTCCCACCAGGCAGGCGGTCCCGGGCTTCCGGACCGGTCCGGTGGAGTGGCGATCGTCGGAGCCATGCGCGCCACTTCCTAGCGCGGCGGTGGGCGTTTGCCAGCCTCCCGCTTCAGGCGGTGGCGGCTCGCGGCGGCAACGGCAGCAGCGGGCGCTCCAGCCGGTCGGCGATCCGGCCGGCAACCCGCCACAGGCCGGCGGTCAGCGCGGCGGCGACCAGCCCGTCCACTGCATAATGCCAGCCGAGGTGGACCGAGCCCAGCCAGATGAGGCCGGCATAGGCCGCCAGCGCCCAGCCCGCCGCGCGGTTCAGCTGGAAGGCCGCCAGCGCGAACAGCACTGCCAGGGCATTGTGCACCGACGGCATGGCCGAAATGCCGCCGCCGACGCGAAGGCCGTCGCTCCCGAGCGCTTCGAGCAGCATCGCCTGGTTGCGCAGCGCCGCCAGCGGCGAACCGGTCGCCGCTTCGGCCGCCAGCAGGCGCGCATGCAGCGCATCAAACGAGGGGGATGGAGCGATCAGCGCTGTCGTGAAGCAGGGTCCCGCGGCCGGCAGCAGGAACGCCAGCAAAGCGGCGAGAAATGGCTCGCGTCCGCTCCGCCCGGCGGCCCGGGCGAGCTGGACCACGAAGATGCC
Source organism: uncultured Sphingomonas sp. (assembly GCF_902806285.1). Taxonomy (GTDB): domain Bacteria; phylum Pseudomonadota; class Alphaproteobacteria; order Sphingomonadales; family Sphingomonadaceae; genus Sphingomicrobium. The sequence goes on from NZ_CADCWA010000096.1 coordinate 14,805, forward strand.
GGCGCCGATCACGAGCCACAGGGAGAAGCTGGCCGTCAGGTTGAAGAGCAGCAGCCGGCCGAAGTCCGGGAGGTCTCGCGAAGGAGGGTCTGGCCGCTTAAGGTTAACGGTTGCTACCCGCGCCGGCCTGTGGATGGCGTGCCCGCCCCTCCCGGCGGAGGCGCAAACCCGGCGTTAACTATTCGCGCCTAAGCCGGGCCGGGTGAACGCCCCCGCTCTAGAGCTCAGCCTTGTCGCCCGCCCGCGGACCGGCCGTATGTCCCCGGTGTGGTGGGTGCTCGGCGCGCTGGTGCCATTGACGCTGTTCTTCGGCGACTGGAGGCTGTTCGACCGCGGCCATGTGGCCGGCGGAGGCTATTGGGGACGCGACTTCGTCAATCTGTGGACAGCCGGCCAGCTGATCCGCGCGGGCGAGCTCCGGATCATCTACGATATACCGGCCTATCAGGCCTTCCAGGCGGGGCTGTTCGGGCCGCTCGACCCACACAATTATTCCTATCCGCCCGTGACCTTCCCGGTCGCGGCCTTGTTCTCCTTCCTGCCCTACCCGCTGGCGCTGGCCGCCTGGGTTGGGGGAACCGGCGTCTTCTTCGCCCATGCCTGCCGCCGCTGGTGGCCGGCGGACCTCGGGCCGCACTGGCTGGCGGTTCTGACCCCGGCAGCGCTGCTGAACACCTGGGCCGGTCACTACGGCTTCCTGCTCGGCGGCCTGTTCCTGCTCGGCTGGCAGCGGCTGGATCGCCATCCCGTGCAGGCCGGCGTGCTGTTCGGCTGCATGCTGATGAAGCCGCACCTGGCCGCCATGATCGCGGTTGCGCTGCTCGCGCGGCGCGAGTGGAAGGCGGTCGCGGCTGGGATCGCCACCGTTGCCGTCCTGGTCGCCGCGACCAGCCTGGCGTTCGGCTGGCAGTACTGGCCGCTATTTCTGTTCGATGTGGGCAGCGTGCAATCGGCGATGATCGACGCCGACGGCCGCTTCTTTGGGCTGATGTCCACTTCCCTGGCGACCGGCGTGCTGCGGCTGGTGCCGGGCCCGAGTGTCGCGACCGCCGCGCAGGGCTTCGCCGGCCTTGCCGCCGTTCTGCTCGTCCTCATGGCCGCCCGCCGGCCCCACCGCACCCGCGACCTCGCCTTGCTGGCCGCGACCTGCACCTTCGTGGCTCTGCCGTACGCGTTCAACTACGACCTGACCGCGGTAATGGTGGCCGCGGTGGTCCTGATGGTGGAAGCCCGGCATCGCTGGCAGCGGCTTGCTGCCGGCATGGCGTTCATCGCGCCCGGGCTGGGAATGGCGGCAGCCTACGCGTCCGTACCCTTGCTTCCCCTGTCGCTGATCGCGCTGGCCGCCGCGCAATGGTGGCAGATGCGCCGATCCTCACTGCCGGCGGGCAGCGCAACTGCGACGGCGTTCAACCGGCAGTCAGCGGCCTGGGGCTAGCGCCCTCCTCAGCAAAGAGGAGTTCTCATGTTCAAGATTTCAATCGCGGCCGGCGCCGTTCTTGCCGTTGCAGTTTCGGTGGCGGCTTCGGCCCAGACGCCCCATCAGCACGGCGGCGGCGACCGGGCGCATAGTCGTGCCGAGTTCGTCCAGCAGATTCAGCAGGTCTTCGCCCGCCTCGACACCAACCGCGACGGCTTCATCACCCGCGCCGAGGCTGGAGCTGGTGCGGCTCAGGGCGGGCAGCTGTTCGCGATGGCGGACGCCAACCGCGACAACCGCGTCTCGCTCGGCGAAGCCACGGGCGTTGCCACCCAGCACTTCGACCATGCCGACACCAACCGCGACGGCCAAGTGACCCGTGAGGAGTGGCGGCAGTTGCGCGAGCACATGCCAACCCGCGGCTAGTTTCCCGCACTTGCAGGTTGAAAGGCCCGGCGGATCGTTGCCGGGCCTCTTTTCTTGTCCGACAAGGTGGCTACCAAGGGCTGCAACGCAGCACCTGATCCAAGGGCCTCCATGCGACCTTCCCATCTCGCGGCAAGCGCCGCGATTCTGGCCCTCGCTCTTCCCGCCTCCGCCCGCGCTGACGAGGGCATGTGGACGTTCGATGCCTTTCCCGCGGCCAGGATGCAGGCCGCCTACGGCTGGGCGCCGGACCAGGCTTGGCTGAACAAGGTCCGCGCTTCTGCGGTGCGCCTGACCGGCGGCTGCTCGGCCAGCTTCGTCTCGCCCGAGGGCCTGATCCTCACCAACCACCATTGCGTGGTGAGCTGCCTGCAGGACCTGTCCACGGGCCAGAACGACCTGGTGGCGAACGGCTTCACCGCCGCGGCCCGCCCGGCCGAGCGGCAGTGCCCGGGGCAGCAGGCGGAGGTCGTCACCGCCATCACCGACGTCACCCCCGACGTGCAGCGCGCCATCGGCTCGGCCACCGGCGAAGCGGCGGTTCGCGCCCGCGACGCGCGCATCGCCGAGCTCGAGCGGGCCGGCTGCACCGATACGGCCACCACCCGCTGCCAAGTGGTGCGGCTGTACGGCGGGGGCCAGTACAAGCTGTACAAGTACCGGAAATATTCGGACGTGCGGATCGCCTGGGCGCCCGAGTTCGCGGCGGCCTTTTTCGGCGGCGACCCCGACAACTTCAACTTCCCGCGCTACGCCATGGATGCGGCGTTCCTGCGCGCTTACGAGAACGGCCGGCCGGTTGCGACGCCTGCCCATCTCCGCTGGAACCCGCGCGCTCCGCGGACGGGCGAGGCGACCTTCGTGGTCGGCAACCCCGGCTCCACCCAGCGGCTGCTCACCGGCGATCAGCTCGCGTTCCAGCGCGAGGCGGTGCTGCCGGTCAGCGTGGCGGTGAACAGCGAGCTGCGCGGGCGGCTGATCGCGGCCATGGACGAAAGCCCGCAAAAGGCGCGGGAAGGCGCCGACACCCTGTTCGGGGTCGAGAACAGCCTCAAGGTGACGCTTGGCCGGGTCCGGGCGCTGAACGATCCCGCCTTCACCGCGAGGCTGGCGGCCGCCGAAGCCGACCTCAAGCGGCGCTCCGCTGGCAATGCCCAGCTCGGCAACCCGTGGCAGGACATCACGGGGGCGGTGAACGCCTACCGCCAGTTCTACCTCGCCGACCGCTTCAGCCAGCCGGCCGGCGACCTGTTCGGCTATGCCCGTAGCCTCGTCCGCGCGGCCGAAGAGCGCGGCAGGCCCAATGCCGAGCGGCTGCCCGGCTACACGGAGAGCGCCCTGCCATTGCTGGAGAAGCAGCTGCTCGACCAGCGCCCGATCTATCCGTGGCTCGAGGAGCTGATGGTCGAGTGGAGCCTCAGCAAGGCGCGCGAGTATCTCGGCGCGGACGATCCGCAGACCCGGCTGCTCCTGGGCAAGGAAAGTCCCGAGCAACTCGCGGCGCGGCTGGTCCGCGGCACGCGCCTGGCCGACCCGGCGGTCCGACGCCAATTGTGGGAGAGCGGCAAGACGGCGATCGCGGCATCGAACGATCCGATGATTCAGTATGCCCGGCGCATCGATGCCCGCGACCGCGAGCTGATGCGGCTCTACGACGAGCGCTACGACGCGCCAGTCACCGCCGCCCAGGCGCGCCTCGCCACCGCCCGCT
>NZ_CADCWA010000097.1 GCF_902806285.1 uncultured Sphingomonas sp.
GACCCCGAACATGCCCGACAATATGCCGACCAGCAGCCCAAGCACGACGATCAACGGCGCGTTGACCGACATGCCGGCGATCGGAAGGTAGATGTCCATGCGCTTGGGCGCGGGTCTAGCGGCACGAACCGGCGACCGCAAAGCGGGGAAGCGAACTATTGCGGCGAGGTCGCGCCACGCAGCTTGGCCAGCGCCGCGAAGGGCCCCGCCTGTTCCTCGCTCAGCACGCCCGCTTCGCGCAGCGCCGTGTCGGCGTCGGCGCAGCGCGGATAAGGCTCGAGCGCCAGCGCCAGCGTGTCGGCCAGCGCGCTGCCGAGGTCGATCGCGGCGCCGTCATGGAACACCACGTCACAGTCGCGTTCGCTGAGCTCGATCTCCTCATCGGCCGCGGTGTGCGGCTCGGGCAGGAACAGCAGCTCGAAGGCTTCGTCGATGGCGGCCGGGACGGGCTCCCCCGTGGCGACGCAGCTTTGCTCGAGTTGGGCCTTGATCCGGCCGGTCGCCCCGACCCGCTCCTCGTCGCGGGTCAGGGTGACGTGCGCGTCGAAGCGGCCGAGGCTCGGGAGCCGGAGCCGCTCGGCAATGGCACCACGCTCGGCCTCGTCGGCCTGGAGGTCGAGCCGCTCGCCGTCGCGCACCTGCGCAAGGGAGAGATGATGGGCGAAGTCGCTCATGGGAGCGTCCCGTTCACCAGCGCTTCGTCCGTCCGCGCCTCCAGCGCCGCCCAGAACAGGCGCAGCTGCCGTTCCACATAGTCCCGGGCCTCGTCGGACGCGCGGCCCTCGCGGTAGACGCTGCGCCCGATCACCGCCGGCCAGCTCTCCTCGCCCGCGACCGCGCGGCGCCAGGCGCCGACCCGGCCACCGAGCGCGCCGACCAGGCTGCCGACCTTCTTGGACATGACGGGATCGCCCGTGCCCATCTGCCGGAGCTCGGCGTCCATGTCGTCGATGAAGCATTCGGCCAGGCTGACGCTGGCGAACCGCGCCGCCTCGCCGCCCGACTCCAGGCGCAGGTCGACCAGCGCGAGCAGGGTGGAAAGCATGGCGAAGCGGCCCTCCACCGTGTCGGGCACCTCGCCCTCGCGGAACCAGTGCGGCTGGCGCGCCCGGGCGACCACCTGGTCGTAGAGCGGCTTGGCCGTCCGCGGCTCGGCCCGGAACAGGCGCATCAGCGATGCCATTCGTCAGTCTCCGTTCAGCCAGGCCGGCGCACTTGCGCGGGGGCAGGCCATCCGGATATTGAGCCGGCGCTCGCCCGAGGCAAGGGCGTGTCGGCGGGAGTGTAAGGTGATGATAGTTCGACTGATCGGGGCGGCGGCCCTCCTGCTCGCGGCGTCGGGCTGCGCCGGCTATCGGGAAAGCAAGGGCTACATCCTCGACAAGGAGCTCACCTCCGCCATTCAGCCGGGCGTGGACAACAAGGACTCGGTCGCCAAGACGCTCGGCCGGCCGACCTTCACCGGCCAGTTCAACGACAATGAATGGTATTATGTGGCCCGTTCGACCAACGCGCTGGCGTTCCGCCTGCCGCGGGTGACCGACCAGACGGTGCTGCGGGTGCGGTTCGACGCGGCGGGCAACGTGGCCGGCGTCGACCGCACGGGACCCGAACAGATCGCCTCGATCGATCCCTACGGCAAGCAGACCCCGACGCTCGGCCGGCAGAACAGCTTCTTCGAGGATCTGTTCGGCAATATCGGCGTGGTCAACGGCGGCGGACTGCCGGGCCAGACCAGCCAGGGCCAGGGCCGGGGCCGGGGCCAGTAAGCTTCGCACCGGGCGGGCAAGGCTGTCCGCCCTGCCCGTTTTCGCCTAAGCCGGCCGTCATGACCGCGACCCCCGCCGGCATGAGCTATGCCGATTACCTCGTGTTGCCCGAGCTGCTCGGCTGTCAGCGGCCGCTGAGCCCGTTGCATGACGAGATGCTGTTCATCGTCATTCACCAGACCAAGGAATTGTGGCTGAAGCAGATGCTCCACGAGGTGGAGCTGGCGGTGCGGCTGATCGACGAAGACCGGTTCGCGCCCGCATACAAGGCGCTGGCGCGGATCAGCCGCATCCAGTCGGTGATGACCCTGTCGTGGGACGTGCTGGCGACGCTCACCCCGGTCGACTACAGCAAGTTCCGCGGCGTGCTCGGCACCTCGTCGGGGTTCCAGTCGGCGCAGTTCCGCGAGCTCGAATACCGGCTCGGCATCCGCGATCCTAGGTTCCTCGACTATCATGAAGGCGGGTCCGACGGGCAGGGCCGGCTGCGGGCCGCGCTGGAGGGGCCGAGCCTGTGGGACGTCGCGGACGCGGCGCGGCAGCGGGCGGGGGCGGAGAGCTGGCTGGCCGTCTACCGCGACGCCGACCGCTGGTTCGAGCTGTACCAGCTGGCCGAGAAGCTGGTCGACGTCGACGACGCGCTGGCCGGCTGGCGCCACAAGCATGTGCTGACGGTGGAGCGGATCATCGGCGGCAAGACCGGCACCGGGGGCTCCGCCGGGGTGAAGTACCTCGAGTCGACCCTGTCCAAGCGCGCCTTTCCCGAGCTCTGGTCGCTGCGCACCGAGCTATGAGCTTCAAGCATTTGTTTTCGCGCAGCCTGGGCGCTGCGCCCGGGCGGCTGCACCTGGCGGCGCACAGCCATCACCTGTGGCCCGACGCTAGCTTCGTGGGGCAGGTCGAATGCTGGGAGGACGCGGCGCGGCTGGCGGACGCCAAGTGGGAACGGATCACCGGCGAGGTGTGGCCCGAAGCGCAGGCCCATGTGGCCGATGAGCTTGGCAGCGGGATGGCGGACGCGGTGGTGTTCGCGGCCAATACCCACGACTTCCTGGTCCGGCTGGTGGCAGCGTGCCCGCGGCGCGATCCCGCCCGGCAGCGGGTGCTGACCACAGACGGCGAATTCCATAGCGCGCGGCGGCAGTTCGCGCGGTGGGAGGAGGACGGCTGGCTTCACGTGGAGCGGGTGCCGGCGGAGGGCGACGGCTTCTCCGAACGCTTCCTGGGCAGGGCGCGGGCGGGCGAGGCCGACATGATCCTGGTCAGCCAGCTGCTGTTCGGGACCGGGCGGCTGTTCGACCGCGTCGAGGAACTGGCCGAGCTGGCGCGTCCGGAAGGCCCGTGGGTGGTGATCGACGGCTACCATAGCTTCATGGCGCTGGAGCGGCCGCTCGGACCAGCGGCCGCGGCGGGTGCCTTCTACCTGGCGGG